>CAILMG010000262.1 GCA_903835265.1 uncultured Methylococcus sp. | reverse complement strand
CTGCTTCACCGCTTCAATCCGGAATTCCTCCGGGTATCGCTTGCTGCTCATAACACCTCCTCATTGCCTTACATTTTAAGGCATGTAAGTGTATACAAAACTCGGGGCGATTCAGGGCGTTTCTATACCGTCAACATGACGATGATCACCCTTGCCTCGTTCATTGTCATAGTGTCAGGTTAACCGGACACTAGTGCTGGCTGATATCAAAATGCGAGCGAGTTCCCTAAGGTATGGTCCGTTGGCCGCTAGAGTCAAAGGTTCCTTATTGGTCCTTATGGGTCTACAATGGAGTCAGCCAAAGGAGGTAGCTATGGCCGTCAACGTCAAATTGCCCGAAGCCTTGGTGGAAACTGCCAAGCATTACGGCAACATCGAGCATCGCTCGGTACCCAAGCAAATCGAATACTGGTCACAGATCGGCAAGATTGCCGCTGAGAACCCGGATCTGCCGTTCAGCGTCATCCGAGACATCTTGATAGCTGATCAGGAAGCGCCCGTGGGCGAGTACCAGTTCGACTGATGCGTCTACTCGTCACCCCGACTTTCGAGCGCACAGTCAAAAAGCTGAACCGCCAGCAAAAGGCGGAACTTGATGAGGCGGTACGCACCATCGCCAGCGCCCCGGAAATTGGCGAAGCCAAGGTTGGCGATCTGGCCGGTGTGCAGGTATACGAGTTCAGGATGATCAAGCAACTGTGCCTGCTCGCCTATCGCGTTCTGGACCCACAGACTATCAAGCTGTTGATGGTCGGACCGCATGAGAACTTTTACCGCGACCTCAAGCGTCTGGACAACTGTTAGAAAAAAGGAAAAGGATGAAACAGGCCGCATGGACACCGAAAAGGCCCTCGGTCGTCCTGCGACGCACTGACTCATCGCCTCGGGGGTCGGCGTGCATCCATGCACTTCTTCGAGGCTCGGGCTGAACGTCCTGTATTGTTTACACCGGCGAGTATGCAGATACGACCCCGGCGATCCAACCGTCAAACGCCGTCGGACTCCTGCATCCACGTCGGGATGTCCTGCTTGCCGTGTAGCACCCGCCAGACGTCGATGTGATCCGGGTGCTCAACGTAGAACACGAGGTGCGGGTATCGCGTCAGCGGCCAAGCGCGCAAACCCGGCAGATTGAGTTCATGGGCGTAGCGCGAAGAACCCGTACCCGGATTGCGACCAATTTGGCCGTAGGCCTTCTCAAGCGCATCTACGAAGCCCATTGCCACTGCTTCTCCTGCCTCATACAAGTAGTAAGCGGCAGCCTCATCCACATCCCGGTTGGCCTGCTCACGCGGGATGATTGCCTTGGCCTTCACACCTCGGCAGCCTTTTGCACCCGATCCCGCAGGCCCTCGAAGTATCTGGCATCGGCGGGTGCCGCCGGGGCGGATGCTGCTCCTGCCAACAACAAGCCGCGCAGCTGCAGGCGGTCCTGATCCTTGCGGATCAACTCGCGCACGTACTCGCTGCTCGTGCCATAGCCGCGCTGACTGACCTGTTCATCCACGAAGGATTTCAGGGTGTCGGGGAGAGAGATGTTCATCGTGGTCATGGCGTAAGCGTAGATTCTTTGGCAAAATTTGGCAAGACCTTTATTTCGCCATACCGAAAGAAGACATCCATGCCCAACCCGAGCAACTGCCTGTTGGGCAGAAACGCTTAAGGTGGGGGGAGTTACCGATGGTGACACCCTGACCTTACTTTCACCGGACTCTATTCAGACGCCTATCCAACTTTTCTGATTGTTTGGAAATATGCACAAAGAATTGTGTCAGCGCCCGCGGGGGCGAAGAGGTACCTTTGCGGATGTGCATAAGTGGAACCCCATGAAGGTCTTCATGGGGCGTCCTTGTACGAATGATTTATAAAAAGTCATTATAAATCATTTGTTTATATGGTGGAGGTGGCGGGAATTGAACCCGCGTCCGCAAATCCTCCGCCTTCGGATCTACATGCTTATCCATGTCGTTGGTTTTAACTGGTAACAACCCGACTGGAAGGGGTGCTCTCAGCGATTCCGTGAGTTTTAGCGATTTGGCCCCGGACATGCCTCTTCGCGAGCTTATGCTTGTGTTATCCCCGAGTCAGCGTCCATAAGCAGGCCCTGTTCAGAGACCAGCCGATTAAGCGGCTAGAGCGTAGTTGTCGTCGTTGGCAACTAACTTAGTTGCAGTTGGTTTTACGAGGTTAACTGCACCTCGGCATGCACCTTGGGTTTCGCGATCCACGTCGAAGCCAAGTCACCCCCGATGGGACTGGTAAGTATAGCTCCAATCCCGATTCAAGACAAAGATCGGCTCTTAATGCGAGGATTTCAAAGCCGATTTAGCGGCCTTATTTTGAGTGGCGGTGTCCCTCACCAGATAGCTTCCCATCATGCCGGCCTCGATATGGTCATTAACATGGCAGTGATACATCCAAGTTCCTGGATTGTCGGGTGTCATGTCGACGGTGATATGCGTTCCTGGGAGGAGATTCAGCACATCGACGCGTTTGCCGGTTTCAGTCAAGGTGTTGCCATGCCAATGCGGCGTATGGAGATCGACTTCCGTACCCAGCACAATCTGGTACCAGCGTACTTTTTCACCCTTGTTCATCACGAGACCTTTGATGTTGCTGTAGACGAAGCCATTCATGCTATGCATCAAATTGCTTTCTACGAACTCTGGATCGTCGGGTTTCATATTAAGTGAGGCCATCTGACCCATATTTTTATCAAGGAGCCAGCTTTTATTTTCATCCATCACACTAAATAGGACGACAAATTCTCGATCAATGCCTTTTAATTTCCCGTTATTTTGAAGGAAGCCTTTCCTTGAAATGATGATGGCCCCGATCAGACCCGCATTGGTGTCGGCCACTTCATCGACATGGGAGTGATAGAGCCAGACAATGGAGCTTGGATCTTGTGGGCCGGGACCTGAACGTTCGGGAACAGACCATTCGTAGGTGTACTGTTCACCGGGTTCGATCATGTCATCACGTTTTTCTTCAGGGCCTGTCCCATCAGCATAATGCGTTCCCTCGTGACGTTTGGAATAAAAGACGCCGTGGGGGTGCATGGAGACCGGATGGTCCTTGAGGGAGTTCTTGAGGATGACCTTAATCTCATCGCCCACATTAGCGCGTATCACGGGACCTAAGAGGCCAAGGTGTTCCCACTCAGGTGGCCGCTCCTTCAGATGGGTGAAGCTCGCATCGGTATATTCGACGTAATGGGCCTTGTAGTAGCGGTGTCCGATTCGATTTTGAGGATCGGAACGCAAAAAAATCTCCTGAGCTTCCGTGAACGGCATCCCGTGCATGGGATCTGTCGGGTAGGAGGGAGCGTAGTCCCAAAGCATCTCTTCAGCGGCGATGTAATAGGTTCGGGTGCTGGCGCTATTGATCCCGGAGAAGAGTAGGCTGATGAGGCAGCCTATGAGTGTGAGTAGGTTTAGCTCTGAACGTCTCAATGGGAATGGATGTAGAAGTTGATTGATAATATTTCACAGATGATACCTAATCTCATTAAGAAAGTGTTGTTTTCTATTCTTTTGTTCAAGTGATCAATGGGGTCTATCTCCTGAGGATGGGCAGGTATCGGTTATGATGGTGGGGTTTTAGATTCCCCAACCTTTTGGTCTTTATTAACACCCATGGATCAACCGTCATCACAGCAAACAGAGCCCAAGCGTTTCCCTCCCGTCCTTAAGGGAGCCTGGCCGCTCCTCGGCCATATCCTCGATTTTGGCAAGAACCCACACCGCTTCATGATGGCGTTACGTGATCAGCTGGGCGATATCGCTGAATTCAAGATGTTCCATCAGGATATGGTGCTGCTAACGGGCGAAAAAGCCTCTGAAGCTTTCTATCGTGCCGCTGATGAAACCTTGGATCAGGGTGCGGCTTACAAGATTATGACGCCGATCTTTGGTCATGGCGTTGTTTTCGATGCTCCGATTAAGAAGAAGAATCAGCAGCTTCAGATGCTGATGCCGGCTCTTCGCGACAAGCCGATGAGGACCTATTCTGAAATCATCGTTGAAGAAGTGGAGGGTCTGATTAGTCGGTGGGGTGAATCAGGTGAAATGGATCTTCTCGAATTCACCAAGGAATTAACGATCTACACCTCGAGCCATTGTCTTTTAGGGCCAGAATTTCGGCATGAACTGAATAAGGAATTTGCTGAGATTTATCACGATCTAGAGCAAGGCATCAAACCGATCGCCTATGTCTTTCCGAATCTCCCGCTCCCGGTGTTTCGCCGCCGAGATCAGGCAAGGGTAAGGCTTCAAACCTTGGTCACCGAGATTATGGAGCGCCGTGCCAAGGATCGTTCCGATAGCCCTAATGTCTTCCAGACACTGATTGATGCGACTTACGAAGATGGCACCAAGCTGACCCCGCATGAAATCACCGGGATGTTGATTGCCACTATTTTTGCAGGTCATCACACCAGTTCAGGGACGACCGCGTGGGTTCTTATTGAGCTTCTGCGTCACCCCGACTGGATGAAGGCGGTCATTGAGGAGATCGACGATCTTTTTGGCGAGACGGGCCCTGTGACCTTCGAATCTTTACGTCAGATCCCGACACTCGAGAGTGTCCTCAAGGAAGTGCTGAGGCTGCATCCACCCTTGATTATTCTGATGCGAAAGGTCCTCGAGGATTTCACCATTGGTGATACGGTCATTAAGGCCGGGAAGTTCGTTTGTGCGGCACCAGCAATTACGCACCGGATTGCCTCTCTCTTTCCTCGTCCCGAGGCGTTTGAGCCTGATCGCTATTCACCGGAGCGGCAGGAGGATAAGAACCTCTATGCCTGGCAGGCTTTTGGGGGTGGTCGACATAAATGTTCCGGCAACGCCTTCGCCCTTTTTCAGATTAAGGCCATTTTTTGCATCCTGCTGCGCCGCTATGAGTTTGAGCTCGTTGGTGCCCCAGAAAGCTATCAAGATGATTACACGAAGATGGTGGTTGAGCCGGGTTCGCCTTGCAGGATTCGCTATCGTCGGAAGGTTCCAAGGCCGGTATCCATGCAAGAACCTCAGGCCCAGGGTACGCTGGAGCAGGATCATTCAGCCGAAGACATCCGGATTGAAGTCGATATGGATCTTTGTAAGGGGCACGCGACCTGCCAAGGAGAGGCGCCTGATCTCTTTCATGTCGATGAAAGTGGCAAGCTGACGGTCCTTAGGGCTATCGTCTCTGAGGGTGAGGTCGAGAAGGCGCGTTTAGCCGCGAAATTTTGCCCTACCCAAGCCATTAAGATCGTAAAAAGGGAATCTTTCTAGGGGGGAACAAAAATCACTTGATGGCTTTCACGGCGTCAAGGCCAACAGGTGGTTAAGCCAAGGGTTTAGTCAGCCAAAGCGTGGCGTTCTCTGAGCCAATGTTGGAAAGCGGTCTGCGGGATGGTGAGGCTTTTATAAGCCAGTTTGAGCAAGGACAAGCACCAATACCCGAGGTTGCCATCACGGAACTGAGCCGGTAACAGACGAAACGCCTGTAGGACCACCATCAGGAACTGGATGCCCATGGAGATGATGCTACTATCGAGGGTTGATAAGAGTGCCAGCGAGTGCGCTCTTCCTTTCGGGTTGTTGCGCCAGTAGGAAAAGATGCACTGGTTGAGGAGTTTGGCTTCGTTAGTGTGCGAGAGGAATGCTTCTCGAAGTTCTTCTGAAAGCGTCCGCCGCGTTAGTTGGACACGACCGGCGGAGATAGCATAGCGACGGAGGGCCTGCTGGACATCAAACTGGGTGTCGACGAGGGCGTCACGAAGATTAATTGCATCCTTCACGGCCGTGGTGATGCCTGAGGCGGTGAGGGGATGGCAGCAGCCGCGAGCGTCGCCCAGGAGGGCCACATTGCCGTGAACGGCGCTTTTGGGAACAATGCGGTAGTTGGCAGCAGCCAAAGGCTTTTCTTGAGCCATCGCTTTTTCGATGTCTTCCCGAAACGCACTGGGGAAGAACTTCAGATGCTCGCGGATTGATTCCTTAGAATCATCGCCACGGAGAATTTCGAACATCACCCGCGCGCGACCCTTGGTCACGCTGTATGCATAGGAAATCCCTAAGGGATTCAAGAAAATATTTCCAAAACCTGGGGTGGGAAGATGGGTATCGTCTACTTCAACTCCTAACATGCCGGAGTATCTATGCGTCTCATGGGAGATGCCCGTGAGCTTTCGGACTTGCGACATCGGGCCATCGGCACCGATGATGAGTCGCGCATTGACCAACATCTCTCCAGAGTCGGTCGTCACGATCGCCTGATAGGTATTTTTTTCGTCTGACGGTAGGATCTTAGAGACACGGCTTCCCATCCAAACGTCAACCCCTTGGAAATCCTTGACGCGTTCCAAAAGGTGATCTTTGAGAACTTGGTGTTCAATCGCCATCCCACCATGATTTAAGCCTTCGACTTCGCTGTAGGGGAGCGTGACGAAATCTTCGTGCTCATTATCAGCATCAAAGGGGAAAATGGTGAAGCCACGAATTTCAGACCCGATATCCGAGTCTTCATCCAGAAGTCCCAGTTGCTTAAGAGCATCAATACCCGGTGGGTGAATGAGTTCGCCGGCAAGGCGGCGTCCGTGGGAAGATTTAGGTTCGACGATGAGGATCTTCAGCCCAAGGGGGGAAAGTGCTGCGGCGGCAGCCGCTCCGGCCACTCCGCCTCCTGCAATCAGGACATCGACATCCAGTTGACTCTTCGCGTGTGTTTCCATCATCAATTCGTAATGACCCATCATTGATTCAATTTTGGGGATCGGACGGTTGGCGTTGCTGCCGGAGAGCCGCTGTTGACTGCGGATGGCTGGCTAAAGGCCGCCGAATTTCTAAACGGTTCTGGATATCATGCAACAATAGTTGCACTATGACAACACCTAATCCCCCCAGACGGCCCCATTATACCTTGCTAAGGCCCAAACTGGGAAATACGTGTGATAGAGACGGTAATCGAGCATGGCCGCGCCAAAAAAAACACCATTAACGGCTTGATGGGGCCACCCGCCATCCTCTTGTTGTTGACTTAAAAGCCACAGAATACCGCGTTCTACCACAGGGTCCTTGGCTTGCACGATCTCGAGGAGCCCAAGGATGGCCCAGCTGGTCATCACCACTTGAGTGATGGGATGTTCGATGTAATGGCCTTCAAGACAGCTGGTGTAGTGCTCGCTCCAGCCTCCATCTTCGCGCTGATGGGCTTTGAGCCAATGGGCGGCCTTGACCAGCGCAGGGTCATCCGCGGCTACTCCTGCGAGCCGCATCGCTTTTACCACGTGAAAAATAGCGTAGGTGTAATTGATTCCCCAGAAACCTGGCCAGGCACCATCCTCTTCTTGGGAGCTCCGAAGGAGGTTCAAGGCTTTGGTCCTGGCTCTTTTAATCGTGCCACCATTGAAATCCGGGTAGTGTCTCAGGTAATGAGACAAGGCGGCCAGCGAGGAGGCGGTACATTCAATGTAGGAGAGTTCGGTCATACATTGCCCAAACATCTCAGACGGATTGATGAGTTCAAGCAGCTTTCCGGCTCGTCGGCGCTCATAGGTCCCAAATCCGCCATCCTTATTTTGCCTTGAGAGGATGAACTGGGTAGCGTTTTTAAGACGCTCTAACGGAAGTTTTTCTAGGTCGGCGTAAGCGGGATGCTCTTGAATGGTCAAGAGACCGCTCATAGCCTCAGCCGTACAATCGCTGACGGGCCAACGGTGCTGGCCATCTGAGAAGCACCAACCCCCGATAGAGGGGTCCCGCCAATAAACGGCATGATCAGGCATTTCCTCGACCATTTGGGCGCCAGCGAGAAAGGAGAGGGCCTGATTGATCGATGATTTCAGCGCCGTATCGGGTTCCTTGATTTCGACGAGAGCCTGAAGCGCAAATGCGGTATCCCACGTATTGGATCGTGCCCCAACATAGCGAATGCCCTCAGCTTTATCCTCCCATCGCCAGGCCTCGACGCCCTCAAGGCTAGCTTCAAGGTGCGGGTGCTGGGGATCTTCAATATAAAGGGCTAGGGTATTTAATAGCCCGTTGACGGGGGAAATTCCTTGGTAACGGGTTGATGTTTGCTCGAAGACAATTCGATCAAGACAACGCTCGATCGCTTTTTTGCGGAAGCCTTTGGGATGCAGACGCTCAAAAATGGCCAGAAGATCGTAGATGGCGCGAAGGAGGGGGGTGATGGGGACATAAACATCCCGAGGCGCCAGCGTGTGTCGGTGTTTTGAAAAATCAATCGATGCGTATGGTTCGTCGTAGAGTTCGAAACGGAGCGCCGCCACAAGATCCTGAGGCAACGGCGCGACATAGCGCTTGCCGGCAATGGCCGCAATCCCAAGATAAATGAGCCGGGTATGGCTGTAGAACTTTTTGGGATGAAACGGAAGCCATTCTGGGAGCAGGAAAAGTTCTGGTGGGATCGCGTTAAGACCTTGGTAATCGTAGAGACCCAAGATGGCAAGCCAGAATTTACCCCAGGTTGGAATCCCTTTGACTCCCACCGACTGTGCCTTGAGCCATTGGTGGGCGCGGGCCAGGAGAGGGTCCTTGGATTCAAAGCCTAAGAGTCTTAAAGCGACATAGGCGAGTGTCGTAAAAAAAACGTAGCCGGGAGATTCAGGGTGCATCCCAAAGGACCCATCACTTGCTTGAGAGACCTTAAAGTGGTGATAAATTTTGTCCCGGTCTTCTTCACTATAGGGTTTCCGAACGATGGTCCGAACGATGACTGATTGGGCGAGAATCATGGTGCACCAGACCATTTCTCCTTCAAAATCACCGGTCTTTTTTTGTTGGGTCAGGAGATAACGAACGGCCTTCTCGGTCGCTTTACGAAGGGTTGAGTCGGGGGGGGTCATAAGATCAATGGATGTGCATGTGTTTGCTGGGGTGATTCGATCAATAGGTCAAGACTAAGACGAACGACTTATCACCTCGCCAATTCTTTTTGAAGGCTATCGAATTCAGCTTGCCAGATCATGCGATTTTGGCCCCAATGGTCATTTTTAAGTGCTGTGAGACCTTCATCGCGCTGGCGATAGGCGTCCTCCTTACGGTCATCCACTTCGATCAGCGCCTTGGCATAAAAGGCGTGATTCAGGGGATGTTGCGGGTATTCGGTGGCAGCCTTTTGGAGAAGCTCGAGGGCTTTGTCTCCATCGCCCATGCCGGCCGGCCATGGGGGGGCTTTGAGATAAATCATGCCAAGAAGTCTTAAGGGGCCTCCGTCATCCAATGACTCTGAGAGTTTGCTGGCCGTGGTGAGCTCCTTTTCGACGCGCGTCAGCATTGTCCCGGCATCAAGGGGATGATCATTCAACCAAAGTCCCATCAAAGCGCCCAAATAGTAATGGACTGCGGCATCCTGATCGCCGCCAAGCTTTAGGGCATTTTCACCCTGTTGAATGCCCTGTTGAATGTGGCGGTCGCGCTCGCTTCCAGGGGCTTCCCTTTCACTCAAATGAAGCGATAGGCGACTCGATAGAGACGACTTGATGACCTTGGGGTCGCTGGATGCGATGAGGACCCTCAGCGCACAGGCAAGCTCCTCGTCTGTGGATTGGGGCCCTAGAGCGGAAGAACGTTGAACAACCAGGGCGGCATCATCTTTAGGGCATTGACGGCTGTCGGCGACACTGCCAAGTGATGAATTGAGTGATGTGCAACCTGGGGCGGTCAAAAGGATCAGTATGAGGGACGATAGAAGGGACCTGATCATGTTTTAGTGTCCCTTTTTCCATAGCGCCATCGCCGAGTCAATGGCGGCTTTATCAATAGGAACAAAGGCTTCGATCCCAAATAGCTCACACAGCTTTTTGCCGTCGACATCAAGACATATCCCTTCGAGCGCCTTGGCGAAATGGGTTCTCTCCGCCAAAGAACTCAAGTCACGGTCAGCGATCAGCCCCATCAAGGGAATCGCGTCAGAAGTGAAGATGGCTTCAAGTGATGACTTCAGGGGGAGCGAGGGTAAGGCGTCGAACTGCTGGCCATTCAGGAGCACCGCATCGAGCTCCCCCTTATCGAGGCTTCGTAGTGCCTTAATCGCCTGTCTACTTTTTTCAAGGTGAAAGAACGTGGGTGGCGCTATGGTCCCTTTGAATACGATCCTTTGAAGAAAGTCGGGTTCTTCAAAGACGGTTCCCCCAACCGATTTCCCCTTAAGACTCTCGAGCGATGGGTAACGTCCCTTCTGAATCATTAAATGGTAGCGTTCGCTGGTCGAGCCTTTCATGCGAGGCTGGACAATGGGCTCCAGCGAAAGGGAATCATGCTGTTCTAGAAAGAGCCCCAAGCTGGTGATCGCGAAGGCTGGTTTTTTTTGGGTCATCAGCGATTTACACTGCGCAGGATCAGCCGTGAAGAAGCTATTAAAGCGATGCGCTGGCCATTCACCCACCCGCTCAATGACCCTTAACATGGCTTCCATCGCGGTGTTCGCATCGGCTTCGTTGACGGGTCCCCCGGGGTAACAAACCACAATCGGCTCAGGATCTGCAACAGCGTGGAGCGAAAGGAGGGCTCCTAGGACCAGTGCATTCAATTGGAGCAGGGAATTTGTCTTCATTCAAATATCCTTAGAAGGGCGGTTGAGCAGTTGGCCGATGGCGGGTGCCACCAGGAGGGTCGCGATGAGGCAAGAAACGAGGCCAATCGTGATGTCCATACCGAGCCCTGAAACGCCCCGATATTTCGCCAAGGTGATCGCACCAAGGCCTGCCATTTCGGTGCCCGCAGCCAAGGCGATGACCTTGCCAGCATTGAGTGTGATGGCTAGGGGGCTTAAAGGCTGGAGAGTATGCCAGCGATGACTGAACCAGACGCCATAGTCGACAGCCAGTGCAATCACCAAGGGGAGGGCAATGATATTAGCGTAATTGTACCGAAGCCCACCGAGCGCCATCAGTCCCAGCATCCAGCCGCCGCCGATAACCAGTGGCAGGGCCGCCAGAATGATGGCTTTGGGACGACGGAGAACAACCGTCAGCCACAGAAGACAAACGATGGTGGCCATCAGGGTGCCGCGAGTGAAACTGTCAACGACCGCTTTTGAGAAAACTTGATGGGTACTTGGAAAGCCCGTCGCGGTGGGATCGACGCGATAAACCTCATCCATCAACTGATCGAGATTCTGTGGGTCATAGACACTTTTGGCTGGGAAGCCATAAGCGGCCAGGGTCCCATCCGGAGCCACGAAACGGTCACGAAGGGTGGCGGGAAGGTCTTTCGGAGAGAGTGGGGTCGCATCGCGCCAGCCAGCCATGAGGTTCAGCCCCTCGTGAAGCTTGATAAGAACAGAGTTAAAGAGAAGATGGGTTCTTTCAAGACTCAGTTCAGGATGCTGAGTGATGTTGTCTGCAAGAGCTTCTAGATGGGTCCTCGCGGATTCCAGTTTCTCGACTAGCGATTTCTGACCCGCTGAAAAGGCCTGCTCTTCCATTGGATCCAGTTGATCCAAGGACGTCTTGAGAAGCCCTGAAAGCGTTTTAAGGTCCGTTTTCGTGAGGGGATTCTTCTCGTAGGCCTCTAACTGAAGGCGCATCTTCTTTTGATCGGCGATCAAGCCGATTCGCTTTGCCGTTTCGAGACGGTCGATCGCATCTTCTGGGAAGAGGGCCGTGATCGATTGCACTTTCGCGAGACTTTGGAGTTTTGAGGCTTCATCCGTAATGTGACGAATCTCATCGATCGTCTTCGCAGTAAAGATGACAACTTCCGATTGATAATCCGTTTCGCTCACCATGCGTCTTTGATATTGCGCGGCCCTTGAATCTTTCGGAAGTAAGGACAGGACGTCATAGTCAAAGGGGATAGAGACCCCGGCACGGAGGCCAAGGAGGGCGCCTAAAATCGATAAAATGACCAAGATCCAAGCAATCGGAGGCCAAAAAGCGCCCTTTAGAGGCTTTCGATCGGAGCGCTCCCGTTTGACCTTGATCTTCGGTGGAAATAGTGCGTAGACCGCCGGTTGCACGAAACAGGTACTGATCAAAATCAGAAGGACCCCACCCGCAGCAATCAATCCGAGTTCAGCAAACCCTGGAAACTCGACGGTAGCAAGAGCGCTGAAAATCAGTAGCGAAGCGATCCCTGCAGTCATTACGGCCGGGAAGGCTTCGGCGATCCCTTCGCCAATCGCTTCGATGAGCGGGGTGCCGGATCGTCGCGATTCTTGGATCTGGG
>CAILMG010000261.1 GCA_903835265.1 uncultured Methylococcus sp. | reverse complement strand
CGCCTCTTGCCGTGGAACTCCACGCTCGGGAAATGATGCGTCTTTCTGATGGCCATGAGATCTGGTCCACGCCAAGGCTTCGCTATGGTGGCAGCCATCTGATGGATCCTAAGCGGGAGCGAATGGCTGATCTTCTCCATCGCGCCATCAAAGGCTTACTGAAAGGCGCTTTGATCTGGCTGCTGTTAAGCCTTCCCCTTTTAGTCTTCTCTGTTCTTAGGGCGGGAGGTGGGCGTCGAACCCTTTTAGACATCGCCCTAGGCCAAACCCGATGTCCATGGCGGGCTATTCTTATCGCAGGACTTTGTCTTTCGATGATGGTGGGCGTTCTTTCGGAATGGGCCGCGGTTTATCATGTCCTTGGGACCGATAAGGTGGGAGCCGATGTGCTCTATCAGAGCCTCAAGAGCATTCGGACCGGGATTCTGATAGGCACTCTAACAACGGTTGCAACCCTCCCGCTGTCGCTTCTATTGGGAATTTTGGCAGGCTATTTCAGAGGTTGGGTGGATGATGTTATTCAGTATCTTTACACCACCCTCAACGCGATACCCGGCGTCCTTCTGATTGCCGCCGCCATGCTGGTCATGCAGGCGTCCATGGCGCGCCATGAGGCCGCCTTTCAGAGTCTATCGCTGCGAGCGGATGTGAGGCTGTTGGCGCTCTGTCTCATTCTTGGCCTCACCTCCTGGACCGGACTATGCCGTCTCCTTCGAGCTGAAACCCTAAAGCTTCGGGATCTTGAATATGTTCAAGCGGCGAAGGTGCTGGGGGTGAGTCAGGCCCGCATTCTTTTCCGTCACATCCTCCCCAATGTCTTTCATCTGGTCCTGATTGCCGTCGCCCTTGATTTCAGTTCTCTGGTGCTGGCTGAGGCGGTCCTGTCCTATGTCAATATTGGCGTGGATCCCACCACCGAATCCTGGGGCAATATGATCAATACCGCCCGTCTTGAGATGGCTCGGGAGCCTGTCGTTTGGTGGTCGCTTGCCTCCGCATTCTGTTTCATGTTGGGTCTCGTCCTCCCGGCTAATCTTCTGGCCGATGCCTTGAGGGATGCCTTCGATCCCCGGCGGGTCTCCTGAGGCTATCGGGATGTCTTTACGAGAACCCTCGAATGCACCCCCCCTGCTGTCCGTTCGTGACCTTCGGGTCCGGTTTTGCCAAGGGGATGGCGAGGTCACAGCGGTCGCCGGGGTTTCTTTTGAGATTCATCGGGGCGAATGCTTTGCCTTGGTGGGGGAGTCGGGTTCTGGGAAATCGGTGACCGCTTTATCGGTGATGCGGCTCTTACAGCGGCAGGGAACCTCCCTCGGGGGCGATGTCCTTTTGGATGGCGTCGACCTTTTCTCACTGCCCGAACAAGAGATGGAAACCTTCAGAGGTGGCCGGATCGGGATGGTCTTTCAAGATCCGATGACCTCCCTCAATCCGGTCTTGTCGATCGGTTATCAACTGGGTGAGGTGATCGCCCGTCATCAGGCGCTTCATGGCGAAGAACAGCGACTTGAAGCGATCGCCTGGCTCGATCAGGTCGGTCTTCCTCATCCCTCTGAGCAGTTAAACGCCTTCCCCCATCAGCTTTCAGGTGGTATGCGCCAACGAGTGATGATTGCGATGGCGCTCGCGGGCCTTCCCGATCTTTTGATTGCAGATGAACCCACCACGGCCCTTGATGTGACCTTGCAGGCCCAGATTCTTGAACTTCTGCTGAAGCTCCAGCGAGAACGAGGCATGGCGCTCTGGTTGATCACCCATGATTTTGGGACGGTGTTTGATCTTGCAGATCGCATCGCCGTCATGCATCAGGGCGTTCTGGTTGAAACCGCCGGGCGGACTTTTTTCGATGGCCCCGTCCATCCTTACAGTCAGGCGCTGTTGAAGGCTATGCCCCGACTGGATGCTTGTCTTGAAAGGCCCTTGAGCGGATCCATTGCATTAAAAGAGACGGGGGAGGCCTTGCTGACCGTCAGCGATGTCACGGTTCAATACACTGCTCAAAGAGGTCTTTTTTCAAGGCCAAAGCCGAGACCTCCAGCGGTTGATGGGGTGTCTTTCACGATAAGGTCCGGTGAAACCTTAGCCCTGGTGGGGGCTTCGGGTTGCGGCAAGACGTCCCTCGGGAAGGCCCTCCTCGGGCTGGTGCCGATGGTGCAGGGTGAGGTCCTGATGGCAGGGCATCTCCTTTCCGGTGGGGGGCGCCGGATCCGGCGCGAGGCCCGGGGGATGCTGCAGATGGTCTTTCAGGATCCCTTTGCTTCGATGAATCCCAGAATGGTGGTGGGTGATATTCTTGAGGAGGGCCTCTGGGCGTTGAAGCCCTGGATGGACGCTTCTGAGCGATCCGATCGGATTGATTCATTGCTCGCCGCTGTCGGCCTTGAGGTCTCTGCACTTGGCCGCTACCCCCATGAATTTTCAGGGGGCCAGCGCCAGCGACTATGCATTGCCCGGGCCCTCGCGGTTGAACCTCAGATCCTCATCTGTGATGAACCGACCAGTGCCCTCGATGTGTCGGTTCAAGCACAGGTAATGGACCTATTGAAATCTCTTCAACAACGCTTTGGACACAGCTACCTTTTCATCACCCATGATCTTGGGGTAGTTTCGGCCCTTGCCGATCGGGTTGCGGTCATGCATGAAGGCCGGCTGGTCGAGATAGGGCCAGTCAGAGAGGTTCTTTTTCACCCACAAAGCCCCCACACCCGGCGACTTCTTGATGCTCTGCCAGCGCTACGCCGGGG
>CAILMG010000260.1 GCA_903835265.1 uncultured Methylococcus sp. | reverse complement strand
TCCCATACCCGTTTCCCGATAGGTATCTCGTTCCCGGCAGGTTCAGGGCTGGTGGCCTTTGCTGCTGCAACCGGCGTGATGCCGCTCGATATGCCAGAATCTGTTTTGGTTCGATTCAAAGGCTCTCTAAAGCCGGGTATTACACTCCGCGATCTGGTTCACGCGATTCCTTATGCGGCTTTGAAGCGTGGGCTTTTGACGGTCGAAAAGAAAGGGAAGAAGAACGTTTTCAATGGCCGGATTCTTGAAATAGAAGGGCTGCCTGACCTTAAGATCGAGCAGGCTTTTGAGTTGGCCGATGCCTCCGCTGAGCGTTCCGCTGCCGCCTGCACCGTCCGTCTTCATAAGGCCCCAGTGGCTGAATACCTAAAGTCCAATATCGTTCTTCTAAGGTGGATGATCCATGAGGGATATGGGGACGTCAGGACACTTCAGCGACGTATCGAGGCGATGGAGGCTTGGCTGTTGGCACCAACACTTCTCGAGCCTGATGCGGATGCCGAGTATGCAGAGATCATTGAGATTGATCTTGATGACATTAAGGAGCCTTTACTGTGTTGCCCGAATGACCCCGATGATGTCAAACCCCTTTCAGAGGTCGCCGGAGTGGCCATTGATGAAGTGTTCCTTGGATCCTGTATGACCAATATCGGTCATTTCAGGGCCGCGGGGCGAGTTCTGAATCAGTTTGGTCAGCAGGTGCCAGGTCGCCTCTGGGTGGTGCCCCCTACCCGAATGGATGAAGCGGAGCTGACCGAGGAAGGTTATTACGGTATTTTTGGTAAGGCAGGTGCCCGCACCGAAGTGCCTGGCTGTTCGCTTTGTATGGGAAACCAGGCAAGAACTCAAGATGGAGCGACCGTGATCTCAACCTCAACCCGCAACTTCCCCAACCGGATGGGCGCAGGAACTCACGTCTATCTGGCCTCGGCGGAATTGGCCTCGGTGTGCTCGGTGCTGGGGAGAATCCCAGATCATAGCGAGTACATGAATTACATGGGGCAGCTCGCTGAGGTCGCCGATGAGACCTACCGTTATCTCAATTTCAATGAGATGCCCGCTTACAGTGACGTGTAACTTTCAATAAGCCCCACCGATCCAGAGGAGAGGGGGGCAAGGACTCCTTGCGGTGATGCCGCTTGTTTGATGGTTATCAGCGATAGATCTTTCAGTTCTTGAAGATATTTCGCTATCATCCTGATTTTTAAGATCAGTGGTGGGAAGAATCGTGAGCGCCCTCTAAGGATCAATGGACCACGACACCCGGTGACCCCCAATGAATCGCATCAAGAAATCAGTGATTTCAACGCTCGTACTGGCTTTGGCTTTAGGTTTTATCCAGCGCCAGCATGAACCTCTCATTGACGCGGTGGCTGCCGCCACCACGACTAATCTGTCGCCCTCCTTTTCAGCGACGATTAAGTCAGGCCCTGATGTCCTTTCAGGTGCGCCGCTTCCGATAGGGCAGACCCTGAAGCTATTGGTCCAGGTCAGCAATCCTTGGAAAAATAATGTGGTGACCTTAACCGTCAGTCCTTCGTTTGCCAATGCGACTTTGACTCAGGTCTCAGCGACTCAAGCAACGCCTGTGTGGGAATTTGATTGGACGCCGATTGCGGGTGATGTGGGCGTCCAACAGGTGATCTTCAATGCCGCCTTTAAGCAAACGAATGGCACGACGCAGACTTATTCGCCCTCTTTGAAAGTCACGGTAAAGGCCGCACCAACACCGACTCCGACTCCATCGGTGGATATCAAGTCCGTGACACTCACCAAGGCC
>CAILMG010000259.1 GCA_903835265.1 uncultured Methylococcus sp. | reverse complement strand
GGTATAGTCTGGAAATCGAAAACTAATCAAGGTGCCTTTAACGCCTTCATGGCGATATTCGGGTTGTTGGCGAGAGACCCCAACGAGAGGTGGATAGGGTTTTTCTTAGCGCGGGACTGTTCTGACCCTGATGAAATCAAACGTCGCATCCACCTTGAGCGCGTAAAACACATTTTGACGAGGGATCGCATTGTCGATAGAGGATTGAAAACCTTTCAGTCCAGTAGTTCCTCTGACAAGACGTTCAACGTTGGATCAAACTGCATCACTGCGGCGAAGGGAGTCTGGTCATTGGGGTGGACTGGATAGGCTAGCCATCTGAACGAATGCGCCAGAACTGTCCTCCAAAAGCGATCATTTCGCCATCGAGGGCGTTAAACGTGCCGAGTCTGAAATCACTGCGCTGCGCCAATTCAGCATAAACGCTTTGTCGATAGCCATGGGATACCCGTCGATGTCAGTGGAGTGCACTCGCCTCCAAGGTCGCGACCAATTCAACATTATCAGAATAGTCGATAGGTACTTCGATCACGACAGGTCCCTTCGCGGCCAGGGCCGCCTGAAGGACACGCTCGATCTCAGAAGCTGCTGTGATCCTCAAACCAATAGCGCCGAGAGCCTCAGCGAGTCCTACGAAATCAATCGGACCAAAACGGCAGCCGAAATGACGGCCAAATTGACGGTTTTGAAGGGATTCGATGAGGTTATAGGCTTGATCGACCCAAATAATATGGATCGTATTGAGGCGGAGCCTGACGGCAGTTTCAAGTTCCATGACTGTCATCATAAACGAGCCATCGCCCGAGACTGAAATCGACTTGTGATCCTTTCGAACCAAAGCGGCAGTGATAGCCCAAGGCATCGCCACTCCCATCGTCTGATGGCCCATACTGAAGAGAAGGTGTCTTGGCTGATAACAAAAGAAATACCTGGCCATCCAAATTTCATGGGCACCGACGTCACAGGTGACGGTGATGTCATCGTCAAGACAGTTCCGGAGTGCGTGGATGAAACGGAGGGGGTGTATGGGAAATCCATCGAGGCTTTCACCGCGGGATTGTTCATGAACAAGCGCTTCTCGGGCTAAGGCCACATCCGAGCGAGGGTCCGTGAAATCCTTCTTAAGCGTGGCCGCTAGGTGGTCAAGATTAAGGGCTATATCGCCGATGACTTCCATTTCTGGTTGATAGAAGGTATCGATAACCGCAGGGATACTATCCAGATGAATGACTCGCGCGGCGCTGCCATTCAACCATTCCGTAGGGTCATACTCGACGGCGTCATAGCCAATCGTTAGAACGAGATCGGCCCCTGTTAATAGCGCATCTCCGGGCTGATTTTTGATATAGCCGACACGACCCGCGAATTGACTTAAGTGATCCCTTGATAAGGTCCCTGCGGCCTCGAAGGTCATCACCGCGGGCAGTTTACATTTCGACATGAAACGCCTCACGGCTTCAGCGACTCTGGGCGTCCCGGCGCGCACCCCTAAGAGGATCGTTGGCCGTTCCGCTGATTCCAAGCGCTTGGCTATCGCGCTCAAGAGAAGAGGTGATGCGGCCCCTTGTGGGGGGGGTGGTGCCTTGGGTAAAGGGTGATGGGTAACCGATGCGGTCGAGATATTAACGGGTATCGAAAGATGGACTGCGCCCTTTTGGTCCGTTGCTGCCAGTCGAAAGGCGTTGCAGATCGCCTCAGGGATGGTGTCTGCATCCTCGATTTCAACGCTCCACTTCGTGATCGGTTTGAACAGGGCCGCCGTGTCAAGATTCATGTGGGTTGGCCTAAGTTGCATCCTTTGGGAGACATGACCTGTGATAATGACCAAAGGATCCCGATCTTCATGCGCTGTTGCAACCCCACAGACCGCATTGATGAGGCCTGGACCTGAGGTGGTGATGACCACGCCAGGCCGCGAGGTGATCCGCCCATAGGCCTGGGCCATGAAGGCGGCACCGGTTTCATCGCGGCATAGAATGAATTCAGGGCCGCCATCGGCGAGGACATCGAGGATAGGCAAAATGGCGCCGCCGGGAACGCCAAAGATATATTCAACGCCTTCAGCCACCAGGGCCTGAACGAGCAGTTCGGCACCCGTTTTGGCTGGGGCATTAAGATCATGTTGTTGCGGGGTAAGGGTCATCGTGCCACTCAGGTTGCTAAAGACGGTTGCTTGGAGCCAGGATCAAGTTCCATGGGAATCTTAATCAGGACTGAGTGGCATAGTAAGGCCTTCTGATGTTTCGTGGTATCGCTCGACCCATTGAGTAATGAGGGCTCGTGTGTTGAGAACCTCGAGCACCATTTTCTCTTCAAGATCCCTTGAGGCCATAATGGTGTCTAAATCTTTCAATACGATCGAACCTGAAGAGGTCAACTCCCTTATGCGGGTCTCTACCCGCTCCCAAGCCGCTGTTAACCTTGAAGCTTCAGGGCACTCCAGGCGTTCGAGCGCGATGTTTAATTGTTCAAATTCATTAGCATAGGCGAGGCGAAGTTGAGCCATCACCTCTTTCAAAAGATCCCCTGTTTCGAGAAATTCTGGATCCAGAAAATAGCGATGCCTTGATTGGATGATCTTCATCAAGAGAGTTAAAGATCGGCCAATGGCTCGGGTCTCCTCGATCTGCTTGGGTTGGCCACCCGGTTCGAGTAGGGCGTTATCGAGCAGTTGACGGCCTTCACTCAAGAGACTGTCCGCTACTTTTAGGAGATAAGCCGATGATGTTTTATTGAATTCGATGAGATTACGGCGCATGGACACTTCTAGAGC
>CAILMG010000258.1 GCA_903835265.1 uncultured Methylococcus sp. | reverse complement strand
CAGAAACCGCATGGCGCGGCCTAATTCTCTCTCGTCGCGGGTATTTTTCATGGGCATCAAAACCTATCTTTGAATTAGGGTCTTTGAACAGGGCGCTGTTTCAAAACCAGTTTAATGAATATGCAAAAGTTACGCCTAATCGATCGAAAGGGTCTCGGGGCACTCTCCTGACCCTCGATCAGCGCTTGATCCCTTTCGGGATGAAGGACCATAAGGCCAAACAATTTGGAATAAGCTAATACCCTTAAATTCTTTCTGATTTCAAGGCCTGATTGCTAAAGTGCCATATCGTTTATAGCAACAAGGCCCTAACCCATTGGCTTATTCACTGTCAAAAATCATCCAGAAGCGGGGATTCTGCCAGGCTTTTCCCTCACACTCGGCTTTTCCGTTCTCTATCTCTGCCTGATTGTTTTAATTCCCTTGTCAGCGACCTTCCTCAAAGCCGCACCCCTCGGATTTCAGGGCTTCTGGGATGTCATTACACAGCCGCGGGTTCTCGCTTCCTACCGGCTGACCTTTGGCGCCTCCTTGGCCGCTGCCACCATCAATGCCTTCTTTGGTCTTCTGGTGGCCTGGGTGCTGGTGCGGTACGATTTTTTTGGCAAGAAGTTGATTGACGCCTTGGTCGATCTTCCCTTTGCCCTCCCAACGGCGGTCGCGGGTATTGCCCTTGCAACCCTTTATTCCAGCAAAGGCTGGGTGGGCCATCTCTTGGCGCCTTACGGCATCAAGATCGCCTATACCCCGCTCGGTGTGGTGGTCGCACTCACCTTTATCGGTCTGCCCTTTGTGGTCAGGACCATTCAACCCATCTTAGAAGATTTTGAAACCGAGCTTGAAGAGGCCGCAGCCAGTCTTGGCGCCAATCGCTGGCAGACCTTTAGTCGGGTTATTTTCCCAACATTAGCACCGGCTCTTCTGACGGGGTTCGCTCTGGCCTTTGCCCGGGCGGTCGGTGAATATGGCTCGGTGATCTTCATTGCAGGGAATATTCCCATGGTCTCTGAAATTACCCCGCTCCTCATTATTACGAAGCTTGAGCAATATGATTATGCGGGGGCGACAGCCCTTGCGGTTTCGATGCTCGTGGTGTCCTTTGCGCTCCTCTTGACGATCAATGCCCTCCAGCGGTGGGCGCATCTTCGAAAATTCTAGCGCCCCCCATTTTAGGAACGATAGATAAGCGCCTATGGCCTCCACCCCCATTTCAGCCTCCGCCCGCATTCAACATCGGGTAAGGACCGAACCCTTTTGGGTTCGGATGACTCTCTTGACCGTGGCCTTTGCGTTTTTGCTCGGTTTTCTGTTTTTGCCGCTGACCGTAGTTTTTGTCCAAGCGTTCAGCAAAGGCTGGTCGGTCTACATCGAGGCACTCTTAGAGCCGAATGCTTTGTTAGCTGCCCGCCTGACGTTGCTGACGGCGCTGATTGCGGTCCCCTTAAACCTTGTCTTTGGTGTTGCCGCGGCTTGGTCGATTGCCAAATTTGAATTCAAGGGCAAAAGTCTTTTGATTACGCTGATTGACCTTCCCTTTTCGGTCTCCCCGGTCGTTTCAGGGTTGATCTATGTGTTGATGTTTGGTCTTCAAGGCTGGCTTGGGCCTTGGCTTCAGGCGCACGACATCAAATTAATCTTTGCGGTTCCGGGGATTGTCCTTGCGACTCTTTTCGTCACCTTTCCTTTTGTGGCGAGAGAGCTCATTCCCTTGATGCAGTCCCAAGGCACTGAGGAAGAGGAGGCGGCTTTAGTTTTAGGGGCCTCCGGATGGCAGATCTTCTGGCACGTCACCCTGCCGAATATCCGCTGGGGTCTCCTTTATGGGGTGATTCTTTGCAATGCGCGAGCGATGGGGGAATTTGGGGCGGTCTCTGTGGTCTCCGGCCATATTCGGGGGCTGACCAATACCTTGCCGCTGCATGTTGAGATTCTCTACAACGAGTACAACTCGGCGGCGGCCTTTGCCGTGGCCTCGTTATTGGCGTCCCTCGCCCTGGTCACCCTCGCACTCAAAAGCTTCTTTGAATGGCATCTCAAAGAGGATGCCACGCTGACCGAAACACCGTCTTGAGGACTTTTTCATGAGTATTTCGATCCACAACGTCCAAAAGTCCTTTGGTGCCTTCAAGGCGCTCTCCAACGTCAATCTTCAGATCAATGGCGGTGAACTCGTGGCTCTCCTTGGACCATCGGGGTGCGGTAAGACGACCTTGCTGAGGATCATTGCAGGGCTTGAAACGCCTGATGCGGGACAAATTCTGTTCGAGGGCGAAGATGCGACTGAGCGCGATGTGAGGGATCGGGGTGTTGGCTTTGTGTTTCAGCACTATGCTCTTTTTCGTCACATGACCGTTTTTGAAAACATCGCATTTGGACTTCGGGTGCGTCCTAAGTCTCTAAGGCCTAAGGAGGATGAGATTCAGCAACGGGTTCACAAATTATTAGACTTGGTGCAGTTGGATTTCTTGGCAAACCGCTATCCACCGCAGCTTTCAGGTGGACAGCGTCAGCGCATTGCGCTGGCTCGTGCCTTGGCGGTTGAACCCAAAGTCTTATTGCTGGATGAACCCTTTGGCGCCCTGGATGCCAAGGTTCGAAAGGAATTAAGGCGTTGGCTTAGAAGGCTCCACGATGAGCTTCATGTGACCAGCGTTTTTGTGACCCATGATCAGGAAGAAGCCCTCGAAGTCGCAGATCGGGTCGTGGTTTTAAATCATGGGAAGGTCGAACAGATCGGAACCCCCGAAGACGTCTACGATCATCCGGCAACCCCTTTTGTTTATCAGTTCTTAGGGGATGTGAACCTTTTTCATGGCCGCGTCCAGGAAGGGCATGCCCGCATTGGTGAGGCCGAGGTGGCCTTGCCTTCAGGAACCGAAAGCCATGAATCGGCCATCTTTTTTGCACGTCCTCATGAGATTGATATTCTGAGGGAATCTCCTGGCGCTTCAGCCTGGTCAGCCACCATTCTCGATATCAGGCCCCTGGGGGCCACGGTTCGTATCGAACTGGATCGAGAGGACGGTCAGGGCTTGATTGAAGTTGAAATGGTGAGAGATCACTACCAACGCATCGCTCTCAAAGAGGGGGAGGCGGTCTATCTCCAACCCAAGCGGCTCCGGGTCTTTGGGGAACATGAGCTTCAGGAAAGCTAAGAGACCCTCAAAGAGGGCCGCTTTGAGGGTCTCATCGAACGTCTCGTATGCCTAAAAATCAT
>CAILMG010000257.1 GCA_903835265.1 uncultured Methylococcus sp. | reverse complement strand
GCCGCAAACGCGGGAGGCAATCGATCACTCGCGCGCGGCTGGCGTTCCCATTGTGGTGGCTGTGAATAAGGTGGATAAGCCAGAGGCAGATCCTGAGAAGGTTAAGCATGAATTGACTAATTTCAACGTGATTCCCGAGGAGTGGGGTGGTGACTGTCAGTTTGTTGACGTCTCGGCCAAGACCGGTCAAGGGATTGATGGGCTGCTGGATGCCATTCTTTTGCAAGCGGAGGTTCTCGAACTCAAAGCCGCCCATACCATTCCAGCGACCGGTGTGGTGCTTGAGTCGAAACTTGAAAAGGGACGCGGGCCTGTTGCCGACATCCTGATTCAGCAAGGCCATCTTAGAAAGGGTGATTTCCTCCTGTGTGGGATGGAGTTCGGGCGAGTGCGTGCCATGTTTAACGAAAATGGTAAGCCCCTCAAGGAGGCCGGCCCTTCTTGCCCGGTCGAGGTGTTGGGTCTTTCCGGTGCGCCGAATGCCGGGGATGAGTTTATCGTTGTTTCCGATGAGCGAAAGGCACGCGAAATCGCCATGCAGCGCGAGGAGAAGCTTCGCCATACCAAGCTTGCTGAGCAGCAGGCGCTGAAGCTCGACAATATCTTCGCTCGGATGGAAAGCAGCGCCGACAGTGTCGATCTCAATATCATCATCAAGGCAGATGTTCAGGGCAGTCTCGAGGCCCTTCGGAGTTCCCTGACCGATCTCTCGACCGACAAGGTCAAAGTGAAGGTCATCGGGGGGGGGGTCGGTGGTATCAGCGAATCTGATGCCAACCTGGCGCTGGCCTCGAATGCCATCATCATCGGTTTCAATGTTCGTGCTGATTCTGGTGCGAGGAAGCTCATCGAAGACCGCGGCATTGATCTCCACTACTACAGCATCATTTACGAAGCCATTGACGAAATCAAGAAATCCCTCAAGGGCATGCTGGAGCCGGAGTTCCGTGAGCAAATCGTCGGTAATGCGGAGGTTCGTGATGTGTTCCGTCATCCAAAATTTGGGGCGATCGCGGGCTGTATGGTCACTGAAGGCTTTGTGAAGCGTAATCTGCCGATTCGTGTTCTCCGTGACAATGTCGTCATCTTTGAAGGGCAGCTCGATTCGTTGCGACGCTTCAAAGACGATGTGGCGGAGGTCAAGGCCGGTATGGAATGCGGTATGGGTGTTAAGAACTACAATGAAATCAAGGTGGGCGACCAGATTGAAGTCTTTGAGAAGGTTCAGGTTACGAGCTGATGCCTAGGGAGTTCAGTCGCAGTGATCGGGTCGCCTCGCAGATTCAGCGGGAAATGGCAGAGATCCTTAGAACCCATATCAAGGATCTGGAGCTTGGCATGATCACGGTGAGCGATGTTGAACTGAGTCGCGATCTCGCTGTTGCCAAGCTTTATGTCAGTTTTCTGGCGGCGAAATTGCCGGTCAAGGAAGCCGTTAAGCGATTGATGAATCATGTTCCTGCGCTTCGACGTGAGCTTGGCAAAAGAATTCGGATGAGGGTTCTGCCTGAAATCAGGTTTGCCTACGATGATTCCATTGAGAGAGGAATGCACATGGATGCACTCCTCAAGGGTCTTCATGAGGAACCCACGCTCCGGTTGGATGATGATCGAGAGGAATGAATCAGTTTCGTTCTAAACGTCGCCCCATTCATGGGGTTTTCTTGCTGGATAAAGCCAGTGGTTATTCCTCGAACGCTTCCCTTCAGAAGGTCAAACGGCTTTTTAACGCCCAAAAGGCCGGTCATACCGGAAGTCTTGATCCGATTGCTAGCGGTCTTTTGCCTGTTTGTCTTGGGGAGGCCACAAAGCTTTCGAGTTATCTCCTCCATTCCGATAAGCGATATGTGGTGAGAATAAGGCTCGGGGCTGAAACGGACACGGCGGACATCGAAGGGGCGGTGATCTCGCAAGCGGTGGTCCCACCGCTGACAGCCACCCTGATCGATGAGGTCCTGACGCCCTTTAGGGGAGAGATTACCCAGGTGCCACCGATGTATTCGGCGCTCAAACATCAGGGGCAGAGACTCTACGATCTGGCTCGAAAAGGGGTTGAGATTGAACGTGAGCCTCGCCCCATTACGATTTACGAGCTCCTCCTCAAAGGCTTTGCTGACACCTCTTTAGATCTTGAAGTTCATTGCTCCAAGGGGACCTATATTCGCTCACTGGCCCAGGATATTGGTCGAGCCCTCGGCTGTGGGGGGCATGTCGAAGTATTGAGGAGGACCGCTGCGGGCGATCTCCGTCTCGAAAACGCCACCACGGTGGACGCCCTCGAGGCGATGGAGCTTCCTTTTCGGGATCAATGCCTTCAGCCTATGGATGGTCTGGTAGCCCACTTCCCCCGGGTAGACCTCAATGATGCATTGAGTGTGCTGGTCCGTCAGGGGAACCCGGTTTTTGTCGCTCAGGCGCCGACCTCTGGGTGGGTTCGCCTCTACGGCTCAGCGCTCGGATTCATAGGGCTTGGGGAAGTGCTCGACGATGGCCGGGTGGGTCCAAGACGGATCCTTCAGCTAGAGATTCCGGCGGATTCTCGGAGAGAAGCCGGGAGCGATGAGGTCACCCAAGAGCCTCTTGTGAGCGACGTGATGTGATCTTGTTTGATAACGGGGTCATAGAAAGTTAAAATGGTTTGTTTAGTAGAAGTCAGAGTTTTTAGGAGTCGAAAAATGCCTTATACCGCCACCGAAAAAAGTGCCGTTGTACAAGATTATCAACGTGCCGCGAATGATACCGGGTCCCCCGAAGTGCAAGTTGCGCTTTTGACCGCGCGTATCAATCACTTAACCCCACATTTTGTCGAGAACAAGAAGGATCACCATTCCCGTCGTGGCCTTCTGCGCCTGGTTAACCAGCGCCGCAAACTGCTCGACTACCTCAAGGGAAAGGATGTTGATCGCTACAAGAGCTTGATCGAGAGACTGGGCCTGCGTCGCTAATCCTGAACCTTGAGAGGTTTGTTGTGAATCCAATCCGGAAACAGTTCAAGTACGGCGATCACGTCGTCACCCTGGAAACAGGCGAAATTGCTCGTCAGGCCGATGCGGCCGTGATGGTTGATGTGGGTGGTACCGTGGTACTCGTCACCGCAGTCGGTAAGCGCGAAGCATCGCCCGATACCGACTTCTTCCCTTTGCGTGTGGACTATCAGGAGAAGGCCTACGCTGCAGGCAAGATTCCAGGTGGATTCTTCAAGCGTGAAGGTCGTCCAGCGGAAAAGGAAACCCTGACGGCGCGTCTCATTGACCGTCCCGTGCGCCCCCTGTTTCCAGAAGGATTTAATCACGACGTTCAGATCACCGCGACCGTGATGTCGCTGAACCCTGAAATCGATCCCGATATTCCAGCACTGCTTGGTGCTTCGGCGGCACTGACCCTTTCTGGGATGCCTTTCAAGGGTCCGATTGGTGCAGCGCGTGTTGGCTTTATCGATGAGCAGTACGTCCTCAACCCGACGGCAACCGAGCTAGATGACTCCCTACTCGATCTCGTCGTCGCGGGCACCAGCAACGCGGTTTTGATGGTGGAATCTGAAGCGGACATGCTCTCTGAGGATGAAATGCTGGGCGCTGTGGTCTATGGTCACGAACAGATGCAGGTTGCTATCCAAGCGATTCGTGAGCTGGCGGATGAAGTGGGTGTGAATCACTGGGAATGGGTAGCACCCGTTCATGATGAAAGTCTAGTTAAGGCAGTAGCCCATCATGCCGAGGAGGCGATCAAAGTCGCCTATCAGATTGCCGATAAGCAGCAGCGCCAGAACGCATTGAAGGTGGCGCGGACCCAAACGGTCGAAGCCTTAACCGCGGATGGTTTCCATACCGCCAAGGTTGTGAAGACGCTGATCGAGGATCTCGAATACAACAGTGTCCGTGCCCGCATCCTTTTAGAATCCAAGCGGATTGATGGTCGTGACCTATCAACAGTCCGTCCGATTACCATTCGGACCGGTGTTCTGCCTCGGACCCATGGTTCGGCCCTTTTTACCCGCGGTGAAACGCAGGCACTGGTGGTCGCAACCCTTGGAACCGGCCGGGATGCCCAGTTGATTGATGCGATCGAAGGGGAATATAAAGAAACCTTCCTCTTCCATTACAACTTTCCTCCCTACTGTGTGGGCGAAATCGGCATGATGGGTTCCCCAAAGCGCCGTGAAGTCGGCCACGGGCGGCTCGCAAAGCGCGGTGTTCAGGCCGTCATGCCAGATCAAGAGGAATTCCCTTACGTCGTCCGAGTTGTTTCTGAGATCACCGAGTCTAACGGCTCGAGCTCCATGGCTTCGGTGTGTGGCTCAAGCCTTGCCCTCATGGATGCCGGTGTTCCGACGCTTGCGCCGGTCGCAGGGATTGCGATGGGCCTGATCAAAGAGGGCGATCAATTTGCGGTCCTTTCAGACATCATGGGTGATGAAGATCATCTGGGTGATATGGACTTTAAAGTGGCGGGCAGCGAAGACGGGATCACCGCACTGCAGATGGATATCAAGATTGATGGCATCACCGCTGAGATCATGCGAAAAGCGTTGGAGCAGGCCAAAGCCGGCCGTCTCCACATTCTCGGCAAGATGGCCGAGGTTCTTTCGGCACCCAGACAGCAAATGTCCGATTTTGCGCCACGGATCGTCAGCTTTAGCATTGACCCCAGCAAGATTCGTGATGTGATCGGCAAAGGCGGTGCAACCATCAGGGCCATCACCGAGGAGACCGGTGCCAGCATTGATATCACCGATGATGGTGTCGTCAAGGTGGCTTCTGTTGATCGTGAGGCGGGTGATGAAGCGCGTCGCCGGATTGAAGCCATTACGGCGGAAGTCGAGGTGGGTAAAATCTACGAAGGCCGCGTTGCGCGCCTGATGGATTTTGGTGCTTTCGTGACGGTTCTGCCGGGCAAAGACGGGTTGGTTCATATTTCTCAGATCTCCGATGAGCATGTTGAGAAAGTGAGCGACAAACTCGCTGAAGGGGACATCGTTCGCGTCAAGGTCTTAGAGATTGATCGCCAGGGACGGGTTCGTCTCAGCATGAAGGCCATCGAAGAAGACGAATAGGACCGGGTCAACGCGGTACTAAAAAAAGGGGCCATTGGGCCCCTTTTTTCGTCATCCGAGCACGGGAGTTTTAGAGGGCGCCCCTTTTTCCTCGCGGACCATTTTGGGGACGAGATAGCCTGGAAGCCCCGCCAGGAGTGCTTCATAGATCGCTTTGACTTTGCTTTCGGCGACCTCGAAATGCTGTGTCCCTTGGGCGCGATCTAGAAGGTGGAGGTAATAGGGCAGCACGCCCACCTCAAAAAGGCGGTGACTGAGACGACTCAGGAGATCAGCGTCATCGTTGATGCCCTTGAGGAGGACTGTTTGATTGAGCAGCGTGATGCCCTGAAGGCTCAGGGCTTGAAGGGCCTGGTGAACCTCATCATTAATTTCATTAGGATGATTGGAGTGAATGACCACAATGACCTTGAGGCGTGTCATGTGAAGAATGGCGAGTAGTTCTTGATCGATTCTCGAAGGGAGAACGATCGGAAGCCGGGTATGGAGTCTTAGGCGCTCAATGCTTGGAATGGCTGCAATGGCCGTTATCAGGGCCCTCAGTCGTTCGTTGCTAAGGACCAGGGGATCCCCGCCACTTAAGATGACTTCCGAAATGGACCGATCCGCTTTGATTCTCTCAAGACTTAAGGATTCGCGACGTTTTGCGAGCTGTTGCTCCTGATAAGGGAAGTTTCGGCGAAAGCAGTAACGGCAATGAATGGCGCAGGCGCCCGTGGTAATCAAGAGGACACGCCCCTGGTACTTCTGGAGGAGGCCAGGCTCTTCGATGGCGTCAAGATCGCCAACAGCGTCTCGATGAAATCCAGGCGCCATCTCGGCTTCCTCGATGCCGGGAAGCACTTGCCTAAGCAGGGGATCTCTTGGATCCCCCGGCGTCATCCTGGCCGCAAAGGATCGGGTGACTTTGAACGCGAAGTCGTTCTGAAGCGCTATTTTCTCCTCGAAGTCATTGGGATCGATGCCAAGATCTAATAAGAGGGCGATCGGATCGATATAGGCATCGGCCAATTCGGCCTGCCAGGTGTTTGACATGGTGATCAAGCGTTTCAAAAGGCCCCCTAGGGGGACCTAAAAGGCTGAGGTTATCAAAGCAGCTAACAGTCCATTATAATGCCAAGTTTAATTAGGCACATCATAGCTAGAGGCACGAATGGCGACAGTCAGCACCAGTGATTTCAGAGGCGGCATGAAGTTGATGATGGATGGTGAACCCTACAACATCCTCGAAAATGAATTCGTCAAACCAGGTAAGGGTCAGGCCTTTAATCGCGTCAAGTTAAGGAACCTTAAGACCGGCCGTGTCCTTGAACGGACCTTCAAGTCTGGTGAAACCTTTGAAACGGCCGACGTGGTCGATACCGATATGCAGTATCTCTATAACGATGGTGAGCTGTGGCACTTCATGGTGGTTGAGACGTTTGAGCAATATGGTGCCGATGAAGCCGCGGTTACTGATGCCAAGAAGTGGCTGAAGGAGCAGGATATCTGCCAAGTGACGCTCTACAACGGGGTACCGATTGGGGTGGCGCCACCGAATTTTGTTGAACTCAAAATCACCGAAACCGACCCCGGGGTTCGTGGTGATACCTCAGGCGGTGGCGGCAAGCCAGCCACGCTTGAAACGGGCGCTGTGGTCCGTGTTCCATTGTTTATCGGCATTGATGAGGTGATCAAGGTCGATACCCGGACGGGCGAATACGTTTCACGCGTCAAGTAAGTGCCCATCCCGCGATGATCAGGGTGCGAGGTCTGTTTCTCGCACCGGCCATCCCCTCATGAAAGACCCAAGGCCCTCCATGTGGGCACCTTCATCCCCGCTCTCAGCGATGAGGATGAGGGCTCGTGTCAATCGCGCTATCCGCGAGTTCTTTGAAGACCGCGGCGTTCTCGAAGTGGAAACCCCCCTGCTATCTCAGGGAACCGTGACAGACCCAGGCATCACCCCTTTTATCACCGCCTACCACCGCCCAGGATCCCCGCATTCAGAGGATCTCTACCTGCAGACCTCTCCTGAATTCGCTATGAAGCGGCTTTTAGCCGCAGGTTCTGGATCGATTTATCAGATCGTCAAAGCCTTTCGTAATGAAGAGCAGGGCCGTTTCCATAATCCGGAGTTCACCTTGCTCGAATGGTATCGGGTGGACTTTGATTTGGATCAATTGCTGGATGAAGTCGAGGCACTGATCTTGATGCTGGCGGCATGCCTTGAGAAAGGCCTGAGCACGAAACGAATCAGTTATCAGGCGCTCTTTCTGGCAAGACTTGGATGTGATCCCTTGGAATCCCCTCTCCATGAATTTCAGGCCAAGGCTAAGGCGTTGGGTCTTCCTGAGGCATCGCATCTTTGCGGTGAAGACCGTGCGACCTGGTTGGATCTTTTATTCGGTCATTTCATCCAACCTGATCTTGGCCGGGAGGCATTGACGATGGTGACCGGTTACCCGGCTATTCTTCCTTCCCTCGCCAGAGCGAGCCCCCATGATCCTCGTTACGTCGAGCGGTCAGAGCTTTTTCTCGAAGGGATGGAGCTCGGCAATGGGTTTCATGAATTGAGAGATCCCAAAGAGCAGCGTCAGCGGTTTGAAAGAGACCTTGAGCGACGAAAGCTTCATGGTCAGGTCATTCCGCCCATGGATCAACGGCTTTTGGACGCGCTGGGTGTTGGATTGCCTGCCTGTTCCGGCATGGCTATCGGATTGGACCGCCTGCTGATGGCTCTGATCGGATCGAGCTCCCTCGAAGAGGTGATAGGATTCCCGATCGAGAGAGCCTGACCCAGGGAGCGACAGGCTTTATTGTCCTTTCTGCTTCCAAGGAGCCCGATTTACTCTATAATGATCGGCT
>CAILMG010000256.1 GCA_903835265.1 uncultured Methylococcus sp. | reverse complement strand
ATGGCATGCTCTTACTTTTGCTCTTCATAACGATCAACCTCTTTCTTGTGCATATAGCGAGCACTGATCGGGCGCAGCCTTGTTTGGCTTCCGACTTTTCTTAGGATGAATACCAGAAAGACGTAGCGTCCTGCCTCTGTCTTTCCGATAGCTCTCATACGTGGCTCATCAGGGTTTGGATCAGGCATCACCGCGGGTTCTTGCAACAGAACGTACTCAATCTCCCGATCGGTAACACCATGTTTACTGCACTTCAGCCAGTTCCCCTCATCCCACTCAAATCCCGCGAATTTCATGCACTTAATATACGCAATTGTCTACACAAACGCAAAGAATCCGCTCAAATTAACCAGTGGGCCGCAAGAGCGCACCAAAAGAAGAAATTGGATATTAAACACCGCGGGCGATGGGGGATTTTACGACCAAGGCATGCGACAACCGATCTGTAGCATGGTTTTACCTGTTGGATAGGTCTTTGAAAGATGGAGCCGGCGAAAGGATTCGAACCCTCGAGCCGCGAATTGGAGGCGCCAAAATCCACATTCTTTGATGCATCAATAGGGGATACTCCCGTAACTTACCGTCATGGGGTTTTTGATAGCGATGGTGACTGGTTGCTTAATCGCGCTTGACGGCTTCGTGTAAGCCACCCCAGGCGTCGGGTTGTTCCCCGGGCCGCCCGGATTATAGAAGGGCTTATAGGGAGGTGTCGTAGAGGGTGCCAAAACGTATTTGATACGCTTCATGACCGCCTCATCCCCCTTGAGAATGATATCGATCTGGTTATCGTGATCCTCAACGTAGGAATCATCATAGGTAGTCTGGGAAACGGAGAGGTCAGCCAATCCCAGGATCTCAATAGATACTGCCCTTAGGGTGTACGTTTTGTTTGTCTGCGTCAAAAGGACGCTTTGGCCATCGAGATCCTTAATTTCAATCTGGAAAAAATCGGCGTACTCAGTTGGGTAAAGTGACCGAACCCCATCAGGAGAGAAGCCACCCGTAGTCAGAACTCGAAGTCGGTATTGAGCACTAGCCCCATAAAGTGCAGCCCCATCATTCGGCGTGTAGCTACCAGCAAAGAAAATGGGCCCACCCTCTCCAACGGTCGAGAGCACACTCAATTTTGCCGCACATAATTTAGGCCCTGCGTAATAGCCTGTCATGGGCGTTTTCCCGTTGCCATGGGACATCCCGACCGCAATCTTTTTCCGCCCGCCCGGACCCAAAAGCGTCAGGGGCGTTGAGTCCCTCACAATCCTCAATTTGACAGGATAAATTGCTCCAGGAGTACCGGGTTCAATTCGATTGCCAAATTTATTGCTAACGATCACAACAGTGCTGCGCTCGTTGTATTCAAGATTCGGGGTTATGGATGCGCCATCCGCAATGACCTTTTCGCCCGTATTAAGAGTGACCTCAAAATCGGATCCATTCACGGTCGTGGGTAATACAGGCCAGCTAAACTCCACTGGAAATCCACCGGCTCCCACAATGGCCGTGTTGTAGGCATTATAAATTCCTTGCGGACTTACTGAAGACGTATAGGCCCGCAATGCAGGATTTGGGTTCGTCGTACTTAATAATTCCCATGCGCCCCCGAAGGCCGCATTAGCCGCCTGGCCTTCCGCCGACGTCGACAAATTGGGAACGCCTAGAATCTGGGTAAATCCAAGACCTGCACCCAGAATCTGAGGTTTGACCGTCCAATAATCTGCATCGATCAAGATGTCTTGCATCAGGCTATCGTAGGCTGGATTTGGCGCTGCAACGACAGGACTGCGAAGACAGAGAGCGAACCCCATCAGAGCGATGGAAGAGAAAAAAACCTGACCTGCTTTCATCTAGAAACCCTCTGTTTTTAGCGGTTATCGAGCAAACGAGCCTTCAGTTGTTTATCGAACCGAGGGCGAGGATATCATTGAGTTTCGATAAATATTGGAGTTCAATTAAAGCCTAAACCCCCATTAAGCAGATCCCAGCAGCTCCACCACGGGCCATGCCTGCAGTGATGATCGCTTCCCCACGCGGAGATTCGTGACAAAGCCCAAAAAGGGCGGCTAGGACTTTACGACCAAGGCATGCGACAACCGATCTGTAGCACGGCTTAACTGTTGGATAGGTCTTTGAAAGATCGAGCCGGCGAAAGGATTCGAATAAGCCTATATGACAGGCCGCATATGACATGATAACCATACCTACCGACACTGTTACCGTCATACCTCTCACAATTCAGGCCATCAAGCTCACCAATCAGGAAAAGAACCAGCGCGAGTAATCTGTTGATCCGTTGTAGCGTCCGCGAGTGTGTAGGGGCCCAAGGATCTGTATTCAGCCAGTAAGGAGAATCAGCTTTTTTCTCCATACGCGCTTCGGGCTTGGAGAGGACTCCCTGATGCCCTACAAAGTCATAATTGATCGCTGGCTTTGGCCGGATGTTTTGACCAATCAGGTCATCTCAATCGCCAAAGCAAAGAAAGCCATCACCGACTATAAAAAGGCTGCCGGAGAGCCTGAAGGCATCTTCGAATTGATGGCCTTCTACTGTGAGCAGGCTATCGGTTTCGCCAACTCCATCGGTTTTCAGGATGAAGTCTATTTTGACGCCTTGGTGAGAATGTTCGAGCAAACGTTAAAACAGCTTCCCGAAATTCCTGAGCGTCTCCAACAGGTCCAACGTGAACGACTCTCGCGGATCGCCGGGGAGACCCGTGATCTTGGTTACGGCGTCTTTGATGATCTTGATGGCCTCCTTTCAAACTATCAGCCCTCAGAGTAAGGCCGTGAAAAAGGCAATCGGACGTTGGCGAATCACCTCGATGGTAATGTGGGACAACGACTTTATGGATGCAGAGGTGCCGGCCCACATTACCATTCATAAGAACATGCAGGGTGATTTCCAATTCGGCTTCGTGCAAGGCGAAATCGACGGTCGCACCAGCCAGGAGGGCGACCTCGTAATTATCGACTTTTCCTGGTCTGGGTTTGATGAGAATGACCCCGCAAGTGGTCGAGGCTGGATGCAAATCTCAGGAAATACCGGGACCGGATGCTTTTATTTTCACATGGGTGATGAATCCGATTTCACGGTGATCCGCGAGGATCTTCCCGCCAACTAGGACGAGGGGCTCACCCCCACTACCAAGATGGGCTGCTCACCTGACTGTAGCCCATTGCACGGTAGCCCTTCTGGCGCTTCTCCCACATCCGAAGAAGCGCTGGGTGACCTGTATCAACGAAATCGATGATTGAGACCCCGGACTTACCCATCGACTGCCGATGAAGACGGCCGGCATACTGCTGAAGTGTTCCCCTCCAGGATATGGGCATGGTGAGAACCAGAGTATCGAGTGGTGGGTGATCAAATCCCTCGCCCACCAACTTTCCCGTAGCGACGAGGATACGTGGCTCCTCTGGTGCTAGCGCTTCCATCTCGCTTATGATCATCGTCCGCTGTTTTCTGGATAAACGACCATGGAGTTGAAACAGGTACCCATCGATCTCTCCAAGAGCGGCATGGATAGCCTGAAGGTGCTCGGTTCTCTCGGTCAAAACGAGAACTTTTCGCCCCTTGTTATAGGCCTCCAATATCTCAGAGGCGATCTGGGCTGTTCGCTCCTCATCTTCCGTTAACCGCCTGAAAATATCCTGAATGGCTTCCGCGCCCATCACCTGAATCGGCCGTTCCCGATACCTTGGAATCACTTCCATCTTCTGGTGTGTCACGGAAGATTGAGTTACTACATGACGGATGGGGCCGCATTGCATGAAAATGATCGGATGCCGACCATCCTTCCGCCTTGGTGTTGCTGTTAGCCCCAGAACGTAACGTGCTTGTGATTTTTTGAGGATCAACTCGAATGAATCTGCTGCAAGGTGATGGCATTCGTCGATGATGATCTGCCCGTAGTTTTCCACCACATCGGAAATGACACCCTCTCGGGACAGGGACTGTATTACCGCGATATCGACCAAGCCTGAGGGTTTCTTTTTTCCTCCGCCAATCACTCCCATCGCCTCCTTTTCCATGTCCAGAAAAGTCTTGAGGCGCTCCTGCCATTGCTTTTGCAAATCCGTGCGATGGACGAGGATCAGGGTATTCACCTTTCGATGCGCGATGATGGCAGCAGCCGTGACCGTTTTCCCGAAGGCTGTTGGGGCGGAAAGCACCCCCGTATCGTGGGAGATCATGGCCGTTACAGCCATTTCCTGATCCGGACGAAGCGTCCCGACAAAACTGGCATCAATGGGGACACCCTCGGTTCGCTCATCCCTCTCATTGCAGCGAATGCCATTTTCCTTAAGAAGGTTGCGCACATCATCATGGCAGCCACGAGGTAGTCCTATATGAAGCGGGAAGTTAACTGCGCACCCAATGATCCGCGGTGTGTTCCAAACAGAAAGCCGAAGGGACTGTTTTGTAAAAAAATCGGGGTTTTGGAATGCCGCCAACCGAATGAGCCGATTAGCCAATGAGTGAGGCAGGGATGCTTTCTCGAAGTAGAGAAGGTTCGCTACTTTTACCTCAAGGAAAGATGGCATCACTTCCTTGATCTTTCTCTTCAGGGATGGCTTTGGCTTCCATGGCGTTGCAAAATCTTCCTCCTCGATAAAGCCCACATCGAGGGGATGCGAAGATCCCATGGCGCGAAAAATACTCGGCTCAAGATCATCCACGGGAAGGCGTTCCAAGCCGGCAAGGAACTGCCATTGATCCTCGAAAGGACGAAAGTCGAGATCCACGAATTCTGAGAAGTTTCGCTCTCGGGGATGTTTCTGCAGAGGTAACGCGATGAGATTCCCGAAACCACCCTTGGGAAGTCTGTCCTGATTTGGAAAGAGACGATCGTAGGAACTGAGCTTTAGCTGCCGTGATCTATCACAGGCATGACTGATAATGGCGGCCCCCAAACGGCGGGCATCACGCGCCAAAACCTTGCCGCTAAAAAAGATCCAGACATGAGCGCCCTGACCCGATCGGGAGATCTCCAAGGCATAAGGTATCTGCAGGGCCTCACAGGAGAGGCAATAGGCCTTGGCGTCTTCCCGCCAGTCACCTTCATCGAAGTCGGCGGCGAGAAAATGACATGTGTCGTCTTCCAGCAGGGGATAGACCCCGATTGTTCTCTTGCCAGCAAGATGCTCGTAGAGAATGCGATCGGAGAGTGGCATGAAGCTTCGGTGGGAACATTCGCCACACTTGATGGCTGGCTTCCGACAAATCCCGGGCTTTCGATCATTCAAACAAACGGGGGTGTAGCCCACCCTGCCGGAGTAATCGCTCTCCCATCGTTCAGGAAAGACATCGGTTCGCCCCCGAAAAAGCCCCCCAAACAAGGTCAGTTTCTCTTCCCTCGAAAATTCGTTACGTAGCGCTTTGGAACCCACATCCGCGTTGTCACTGAGCAAAGACACCCGCCAGTCGATGCCGTTCCTTTCAAGGAGGTTGATCAATCGCCGGTTTTCAGCCTGAAGCGATTTGATCAACTCATCGCCATTCATGGTGTCGGGGTCAGCATGGTCATGGACTTATCTCACCATATCGTCCCTAAGGAAGGGGAGCGGTGCCTTCGCTCAGGATTTCGAGATACCTCCGATAACTGAAAACGCGGCCACGTCTCCTGCCTGTAATCTCCTCAACAATGCCAGATCGGACAAGATCGGCGAGCGCCGCATTGACCGTGGGGGCCGAAAGCCCGGTTTCCTTGACGAGTTGATTAGCCGTCATATAGGGGTGCTGCTGGAAATAATCATGGATACGCAATGCTGAGCCCGGCCGATCCGATTCCGCCGTAATGCGCTCCCGATCTTCCTTGAAAAGATCGACTATCCGTGTAGCGGCCCCAAATGCCTGATTGGCGGTATCCGCAACGCCCGTTAGAAAGAACTCAAGCCAGGCCTCCCATGCACCGTGCTCACGTACTTCCTGAAGCAGTCGGTAATAGTCTTCTCGGTGAGTTTTGAGGTAAAGGCTCAGATAGAGCAATGGCTTACCCAATACGCCGTTTACGCAGAGAAATAGCGTAACCAATAAACGACCTATTCGGCCATTCCCATCCAGAAAGGGATGAATGGTTTCGAATTGAACGTGCAACAGACCTGCCCTAATGAGGGCTGGGAGACGTGTGTCACTCTGATGCATGAATCGCTCAAACGCATCGAGACATTGATCCATTTCACTTGGAGGTGGTGGAACGAAAAGCGCGTTCCCCGGGCGTGTACCGCCAATCCAGTTCTGCGATCGCCGAAACTCGCCCGGGCTCTTGGATTCGCCCCGCCCGCTTTGCAGTAATCGCGAGTGCATTTCACGAATGAGACGCAGCGACAGAGGCAGGTCTTCTAATCGCTCCAGCCCATACATCATCGCATCGACGTAGTTTGAGACCTCCCGAATGTCATCGATGGGCTGACCAGCTTGGGCTTCGATCTCAAAACGGAGCAGGTCCGAAAGGGTCGATTGAGTCCCCTCGATCTGGGATGAAAGGACGGCTTCCTTCCTCACATACATGTAGAGAAATAGCTCCTGCCGGGGAAGCAACATAGTGATGCCATCCAGCCGCCCCAGGGCACGTTCCGCCTCGCTTAACCTTTCCAGTAGCGACAACACATCAATCGATGGCTCTGGTGGCAGCGGTGGAGGCACGAAGGCGCGCACGCTCTCCCCTGCGATGGAGGTCACAACAAAGCGGCCTTGTCGAAGATGAGTTCTCAAATCTGACATGGCCCTATTATGTGGCCTCACAGCTATTTAAGCCAACAGCGCATCTCTTAAATAGTAGACCACCCTAAGTAAGCACCCTTAAATAACAGAGTCCCTCAAACCTAGGCCAGCGTCTATGAGCGATTTTGATGTTACGAGAAAAACACTCAAGCGTTCAGTAAAGTAGGGGCGACGGGACTGTAACAGAGATGGTCTTGAAATCCTGCGCTTGAGCTTCAGAAAAGTGATTTGAGTGTTAAACCCTGAAACGGGAAAATGGAGAATTTTGACGACCAAGGCATGCTACAACCGATCTGTAGCATGGTGCGACCTGTTGGATAGGTCTTTGAAAGATGGAGCCGGCGAAAGGATTCGAACCCTCGACCCGCGCATTACAAGTTTTCAGGCATGGGTTTTACTCAGCCGCCTCAACTATAACTCAACATACAAAACAGATAGTTACAGTATAATCAAACCTCTCTGACTTTACCTAGCCGTTACCCCGAGTTACCCCGGCGTTACCCGAGAGGCCTACATGAAACTGAAACTGACCCAACGAGAGATCACCAAGTTGGCCAAAATCCCGCCAGCACAACGGCTGGACTATCTCGACACCGAAACGAAGGGCCTGGTACTCCGACACAACCCAACAGGGACCATGGCGTTTTATTTCCTGAAACGCATTACGGGGCGACTAGAACGAATCAAGCTTGGCGACAGCCCAAGCATCAGCGTGGCTCAGGCCAGAGACAAGATAAAAATTCTCGATGGCGAAATCCTTAAGGGACATAACCCCGCCGAGGTCAAACGCTCAATCCGTGCCGAACCCACTTTTGGCGAACTGCTTCATCAATACGTCGTAGCAAAGCGATCCAGAAGCGGCAACTCCCTGGCGGCACGAACAAAACAAGACTACCTCAAACTTCTGGATACGCACCTAGCGCCAATAGCCAAGATGAAGATCGGGCAAGTTACTAAGGACCAGGTACGGCGGCTAAAAATCGGATCAGACGCCCAAGCCAACCGTGCCAGAGCGGTTTTTGGTGCCGTCTT
>CAILMG010000255.1 GCA_903835265.1 uncultured Methylococcus sp. | reverse complement strand
CCAGATGGTATATCCGGGACTCCTTATGCCCCTTTGAGCCTTCCCTACCAGCCGGTGAGTGCTTACAAGACAGGGGTCAATCAGTGGAGCGAGTTCAACGTCGGGATGCAGCTTGATCTAGTCTTTAGCGATTTGCTCTACGCCATCACCAATCCTTTTGGTGTTGGGATCACGTCCCCCCCCGTCGGTATTCCTATCCCTAATCCACCGGGGGATACCGTTACATATGAGACGCCCTACCCTGTTGTCCCCATCACCAATTGTGCGGCATCCAATAGCTCGATCCCACCCAAAGCTCTGGCCAATGGCATGCAACCCTTTGCAGGCGCTGTACCCCTGTATAAAAATGGGGTCCTCGTTGGGGCTATCGGGGAATCTGGGGACGGTATCGATCAAGATGACATGATTGGGTTCTTAGGCGCCTATCGCGCCGGTCTCGTGACCAAACCCAAAGTCCTTAATGCCAATGGCTTCATTCGTTCCAATCGAGTGACGTTTAATACGGGTCATGCAACCGTCGCCCTCCGCTTTGTCGAATGCCCCTTCAGACCCTTTATCAACAACAACACCGAGTATGCATGCAATGGCAAGTAAGCATGCATCAGAGGTGCGCGCGAGATCCTTCATGGAGGGTTCTATCAGCGCTTTGAAACCCGTGCTCATGTTGCTGTTACTGGCATCGGGCATTCAGGATGCCAGCGCCATCCCCCCCTTGGCGTCTGAAAGTAATCCTCAGCCACAGAAAAATGCCGTCCCTCGAACGATTCCTGGCGCTGAGGGCAGCGAAGAAGAAGATGATCTGACCGAAGAAGACTTTCTCGGAGGGATCTTCTCAAGCGGAACCTCAGCCCCAGAACGAACGGTGCCGGGGACACCCCAGAAATCGGCCTCAGAACCTGAATGGAAGGACTCTAACCAAGGTGCAGGGCTTGAGCCGGTGGTCCCCCCAAATCCACTCACGCCGGGGCTTTTTGTCCCTATCCAAGATCGTTGGCGTCTTGCTAAGGATCTTAATCTGGTCAACGAGAGCCTTATAGATCCTTACAACCGGAACCCCATCAAAGGAGACCGTCCCTTGTTCGGGGACGACTATTTCTTCAATTTCATCGGCATATCAGACTCCCTCCTTGAGCCTCGGAGCATTCCAACACCGGTCTCTCTTCAGGCCAGTTCGCCAGGCCTTAATAGCAACCCGCAGCTTGATATCAATGGCCGTCAAACGCAGCTTTTGTTCAATCAGAATCTCATTCTTTCGTTTGACCTCTACAAAGGCGATACCGTCTTTCGTCCGCCGGATGTGGAATACCGCATCACTCCGGTCATCAACTACCAATACACCAATGTTCAGGAGTATGGCTTCACCAACGTCGATCCAAGACGCGGTGACAACCGAAATATTTACTTTGTCGGGATGCAGGAGCTCTTTGCCGACTACCATCTTCAGAACGTTTCCGAGCGTTATGACTTTGACAGCATCCGCCTCGGTATCCAGCCCATCAATATCGACTTCAGAGGTTTTCTCTTTCTCGACAATCAGTTGGGGGTGAGGCTCTTCGGTAATCGTGACAACAACCGCTGGCAATACAACGTAGCGTGGTTCAGGCGCCTTGAGAAAAACGTCAATAACGGGCTGAATAATATTGGTCAAGCTCCCCGTGATGATGACATTTATATGGCGAACCTCTATCGGCAGGATTTTCCATTCCGTGGGTTTACCTCCCAAGTCGCCGTCGCTTATAACCAGAACCGGGAAGGCAACAATCCACTGTACTTTGACCAGAATGGATTCCCTTCGCGCCCAACCCTCCTCGGGATCCAACAAAACAGAAACTATGACGTCGTCTACCTCGGTTATAACGGTGATGGCCATTTTGATCGCTTTAACTTAACCAGTTCTTTCTATTACGCGGTCGGGACTGAAAAGAAAGGAACCTTTACCCCACAATCCGGCGATATTAATGCCTGGTTTATCGCGAGCGAAGGCTCCATCGACTTTGACTGGACGCGGACCCGTCTCTCGGTCCTTCACGCAAGCGGCGATAAGAATCCCTACGACAATAATGCCCAGGGCTTCGATGCCATCTTCGAAAACCCCCAAATTGCCGGTGCAGATACCAGTTTCTGGATCCGTCAGGCGCTTCCTCTGATCGGTGGTGGTGGGGTAGCGCTGTCAGGCCGGAATGCCGTCCTCCCTTCGATGCAGTCATCGAAGGAACTTGGCCAATCAAACTTCTCTAACCCTGGCATCAGCCTCTTTGGATTCGGTACCGACCATGACATCCTGCCAGAACTCAGGATCTCAACGAATCTCAACAAACTGTTTTTCGACCAGACAGCGCCCATTGAAACCGCAAGAAACCAAGGGCACATTGGAACGGATATTGGCTGGGACATCTCAACGGCGGTGGTTTATCGTCCCCTCTTTAACCAGAACATTGTGACCCGACTCTCAGGCGCTACGCTGATTCCTGGGGATGGGGCGAGCGATTTGTTTGGCCCTAGGATGATGTATTCGGTCCTTTTTGATGTCATCCTCACCTATTAAGCTTGGCCTCCTCTCGGAACGACACATCGATATGACCTTTGCATACCCTTCTTTTGTTCGCTGCCTTGTCGCACTGTTTCTCATCAGTCAAGGATCAGCGCTGCTGGCGAATGAAGGGGAAGAAGCCCAAGAGGTCGTCTACGCCGAAGCCAAAGATGCGCCACGTCAGCAGTCCCAAAAGGAGGCTGATGAGAAGAGCAAGGGCTGTCTCACCTGTCACACCACGACCGACAAGATGAGCATGCATGATAATGAGGCGGTCACCCTCGGGTGTACCGACTGTCATGGTGGTAACCCCAACATCATGGTGCCGCATGCCGTCGCGAAGGAGAGTGATCGCTACCAACAATCCCTCAATGAAGCGCATGTTCAGCCACGGTTTCCAGGTTTTTGGAACTATCCTAGCAGCCGAAACCCTGAAATATCCTTTAACAAACTGAACGATGAGAGTCCTGAATTCATTCGTTTCGTGAACCCGAGCGACTACCGGGTCGTTCGTAAAGCTTGCGGCAATTGCCATCTTCCTGAAATTCAGGTGGCAGAACGTAGTCTGATGTCGACCGCTGCGATGTTCTGGGGCGGTGCCGCCTATAACAATGGGATCCTCCCCTTTAAGATTTCGGTGCTCGGTGAATACTACAAAACCCTAGAGGGCGATGAGCGCAAGGAGGCTGAAGAAGGAGGCCGGCCATTGACGACGGGTGGGATCCTCCAAGGAATGACCAAGCCGGATGCCAATATGGTGATGAAAGGAGTGCTGCCCCTCATCGCCCCGCTTCCCACCTGGGAAGTCCTTCCGCCAGGCGACATCTTTAGGGTCTTTGAGCGCGGCGGCCGCATCATCGGTAATCTCTTCGCAGAAACGGGGCTTCCCAATGAGTCTGGTTCCATTCAGCGCCTCGAAGAACCAGGGCGCCCGGATACGCGTCAGTCTAATCGTGGCGCCGGGACCGGGGCTCGCATCGCTGTCCCCATCCTTAATCTCCACAAGACCCGACTCAACGATCCCTTTACCTGGTTCCTAGGCACCAACGATAACCCAGGAGACTATCGCTCCTCAGGTTGCGCCTCTTGTCACGTCGTCTACAGCAATGACCGTGATCCACGGCATTCAGGCCCCTATGCCCAATTTGGTCACAGTGGGACCTCCCACTCCAAGGACCCAACGATTCCCAAAGGCGAAAGCGGCCATCCTCTGAAACACGAATTCACCCGTTCTATTCCGACCAGTCAGTGCATGATCTGTCACATGCACCAACCGAATGTGTTTGTGAATAGCTTCCTTGGCTATACCATGTGGGACTACGAAGCCGATGCCCCCAACATGTGGCCAAAGGAGCAGCGGTATGTCAATGCTAACGATGATTCGAGTGGCACCGATGTTCGCGGTGAGCAGATCACTCTCGGCAGTACGGTGAAACCCGAACAAATCGTTAGCGACGATAAAGCCCGTGAGATTGCGAGTCACAACCCGGAAGAAGCCGCGCAACGGGGTCTTTGGAGTGATCCGAAATTCTTGAGTGGGGTCTGGGATCGAAACAGCAACAATAAAGTCACCCAGTTTGCCGATTATCATGGTCATGGCTGGAATTTTAGAGCGATCTTTAAGCGGGACCGCGAGGGTAACCTTCTCGATAAGACCGGTGATAAGGTCGCCGATACCGACCCAGAGAAGTTCCAAAAAGCGGTTCATCTCTCCTCGATCCATCTCGATCTTGGGATGCACTGCGTCGATTGCCATTTCACGCAAGACGCCCATGGCAATGGCCACCTTTATGCGGAGGTCGCCCAATCGATTGAAATCGATTGTGTGGACTGTCATGGGACCGCCGACCGTTACCCTTCCCTCCTGACCAGTGGCCCAGCGGCGCCTAAAGGGGGCAGTGACCTTTTAGCATTGAGAACTCAAGACGGCAGAGCCCGTTTCGAATGGCGCGGTGGAGAACTCTATCAGCGTTCAGCCCTTTATCCCGACAAAGAATGGCGGGTCAAGCTGGTCAAGAATACCGTCAACCCAAGTCACAAGGACTACAACGCCAAAGCGGCCCGTGCAAAGACAGTGGCTCGTGATCCAGGCCAGGCCTGGGGACCCGGTGTGGCCCCTGAAAACTGGGCCCATAGCAATGACAAGATGACCTGTTTCACCTGCCACAGCTCCTGGGCAACGAGCTGCGGCGGCTGTCATCTCCCCATTCAGGCCAACTGGAAAGCACCTAAACACCACTACGAGAGCAACGAAACGAGGAACTTCGCGAGCTATAACCCCCAGGTCGCCCGCGAT
>CAILMG010000254.1 GCA_903835265.1 uncultured Methylococcus sp. | reverse complement strand
TGCTGCTGACCGCCTGAAAGTTGCGAGGGCATCGATGTCAGTCGCTGGCCTAGCCCCACGCGATCGAGCATCTTGGCGGCCGCTTGAAGGGCCAGGGGGCGTTTGACCCCATTGATAATCAGGGGAACAGCGGCGTTCTCCTGTGCGGTCAGCGAAGGGAGGAGGTTGTATGCCTGAAAGACAAAGCCAATGGTTTTCGCGCGAAAGGCTAACTTATCATGATCGCTGAGTGATTTGAGGTCGACGCCGTAGACTTCGCACGACCCCTCATCTTGATCCAAAATACCGGCAATCACCGAAATGAGGGTCGTCTTACCACATCCAGAAGGCCCTACCAGCATCATCAGCTGGCCCACCGGGATGTCGAGATTGACTCCGCGAAGCGCCATGACCTTTTGGCCGCCTGCCTCATACGCTTTGGTGAGATTCCGGCAATGAACGGCCATCATGGGTGCCACCATGATCAGGTCTTGAAGACCATCGCAGGTTCTAGCGTCATCACTTTACGAATGCTGATGCCGGCGGCCATGAGACAGATGAGCATCACGCCCACCCCGCTGAACAGAAGGAGTTGCCAGGGGAATTTGAAGGAAAGGATCGTGTTCCGCATCGCCCAACCAAATATCGAGGTCAGCCCAACGCCAAGCCCATAACCGATAATGCCCACGATAAAGGCCTGGAGCAGAATCATCATGAGCAAGGTGCCATTGCCGGCCCCCATGGCCTTAAGGACAGCAAACTGGCGAAGATTTTCGAGAGTAAAGCTATAAAAGGTTTGACCGGCAATGGCCGCGCCGACCAGAAACCCGAGGGCTACCGAAATCCCGAAGTTGATCGGAATACCGGTGTTTTTCATGTAGTAGTTGTAGGTCAGGTCCTGAAAACCTCTCTGGGTATAGGCCGCAAGACCTGTATGCGTCTCGATGGTACGGGTTAGATCTTCGGGATCGACGCCTGGTTTGGCCTTGACCAAAATAAAAGACAGGAGCTTCCTTTCTCTAGGTGCCATGTTTTTGGCCCTGGAATAGGTGGTGTAAACCACCGGCTGCGATTGGAATGTCCGAGTGGTCTTGGCAATGCCTACCACGATGGCGCGATGATCATTAAGCTCTAAGAGGTCGCCAACCTTCAAGGGGATCTCTTGACCATCAGGACCTTTTACCCCGAGTTTCTCCTTGGCGCCGTCGCGGTCAACAATCACGCTATCGGCCCTTCGGAGGTCCCAAAGTTGTCCCTCGAGCATTTCAGGCGGCCCTCCAATCAGGGTCGCATCATCGAGTCCGATGACATTGCAGGTCTGGAAGTTGCCGTTGGTCAGACGCGCTTTGATTAGCCCTTTGTAAAGTGGCATCGCCCAGTCGACGCCAGTGACGCCACGAACCCGATAGAGCTCGGTATCCTGGAGGGGTTTGACGTCGTCAATAAATTGGACCTTCGGATCCATCACCCAGATATCCGGTAAACCGACATCGCTAATGAAGCTAAACGACCGGGTCATGAGGCCAACAAAGATCGCTGGTTGTTGGGTCATAATGAGGGAGGCGAAGGTGAGCCCCATGATGATGCCGAGATATTTGCTTCTATCGCCCATCAGCATCCGGATCGCGATATAGCTCATGGCAGACCTCCTTTGGATAGGTCGATTCCGCGGAGGCCGCCGAGCGAAAAGCGAATGATCATGTCAGCGGTTCGATCGATCGCCTCGGGACTGCTGATAACCTCTGGGCAAAGGCGTTCGATCATCGGCTTTGAGTGGCGGAAAACCAGGCACTGGCCAATGATGCAATGAATGACCCGATCGATATCGGTTTGATCGAGGGTTTCTTCGACGAGTTGAGGAATCAGTTCTCGAAGGATCATAAATCTTGGTTTCATGACCGTATCAATAATGAAATGGAGCGCCTCGGTGGGTTCTGCAATTTCTCGGGCCATCAGACGAGCGTGGAAACCAAGGTCTGATTCATCGAGGAGACGCATCAAAAGATTGCGAATAAAAATCTTCAGTCGATCATTCGGCGGTAGGGATTCATCGCTAAAGGCGAGTTGAGGGTATTTGCGGTCGGCTTCACGAAACGAATAGGCTAATACCTCACGATACAACATCTCTTTGCTGGCGAAGTAATACCGGATAGAAGAGATATTGGTCCCGGCCCGCGCACAGATATCCCTGACCGTGGCTTCCCGAAAGCCGCGCTCTGCGAACACCTTGAGGCCTGCGGTCAGGAGTCGTTCGATCGGTGTCTCGTTCAAATTGTTCAGAAAGAGGAGAAGAGGATAGCGCCTATCCTATTCAAACAGATGTTTGAACGCAAGGCGCTGACCCTGAAGGAAGACGAGGCCCATGGGATGCGCTCACATGGCGGACAGCCAAATCTTGAGTCCTTCAGAGCCTCCTTGGTAGTCAATGATGGCATCAGGCCGGATGAGGAGTCCTTCATCCGGCCCAAGTTTCATTAGTCGCATCAGCGTCCCTGCTTCATCAAGGCCATCTAATCCCAGGCGGTATGATCTGATGGGAAGCCCAAGATGATGCGTCGGCCAGGCCTTTAGATCGGCTGAAGGTCCGAGCACCAAAGTGCCATAGAGGGGGCCTTCGGATCGAAGGAGGTGTGATGCGGGGACCTCAAGGGCGCCCCAACGGATGGGAAGATCGGGGAAAGCCTCACCGAGCCAAGCCATTTTGGAGCCTTTGAGCGTCTTATAAGTCGCCTGATAGCTGACATCATCCTCAGTGAGGGCATTTGACATGCGTCTTTTCACGAGGGGTAACCCCAAAAGGAGCGGCATCAATAGGCCACGAACCTTTCGGAGGATGGGTTGCCGCAGCATTCCGGCTCTCAGCATGCGGCCGCTCATGATCAGGACGTGGCGAGCGACCGGATGTCGTTCCTCCTGATAGCGTTCGAGTAATCGAGTATCCGCCCCATGAAGCACGGACGCCAGTTTGAAACTGAGGTTAACAGCATCTTGGATGCCGGTATTCATCCCCTGACCGCCGGCTGGGCTATGGACATGTGCCGCGTCACCGGCAATCAGCACTCGCCCATGAATGTAGCGATCGATTTGCCGTTCGCTGATCCTGAACTCTGATAGCCAGTGTGTTTCTTTGATCGTCCATAAGAGTCGGGTACGATCGCTCAGGGCCTTTTGAAGTTCAGCCAAGGTGGGGTCCTGTCGCGGCGTGTCGTTCTTAAGGTGGCCACCATCAACGATGATTCTGTAACGATCCCGACTAATCGGAAAGATGGCGATGGCCCCTTCGGGGGATGACGTCATATAAAGATCACCTTCCGCCACATCGGTTTCAATGGAAACCGGTGCATGTTCCTTCATCACCGTCATATCGCCAAGAAGCCATCGACTCTCCATCGATTCTCCTTGAAAGTTGATGTTGAGAAGATGGCGTATCGTTGATCGGCCTCCATCCGCAGCGATGAGGTATTCGGCTTTGATCGTATGGGAAGACTCTCCTTGGGTGATGTCCGCCGTGACACCTTCATGATCCTGTTTGATGCCAACGAGCTTTGAGTTCCTTTCGACGCTAATGCCACCTTTCAAAAGGGCTTCAACCAGAATGGCTTCGATCCGGCTTTGTGGAATAAATACACCGGGAGGGATGCCGTGGCCCTCGGTTAAAAAAGCGAGGGTGGCCTGATGATGGCCCTCATCAAAGAAATGGGCATTGACCGCTGCAATACCCTCCTTGAGAAAGGTGTCGAAGGGGATCATGGCATCTAAGGACAAGAGGGAGCGCCGCCATAGGACGAGGGCTTTTGAGAGGGGCGTCGCTTGGTCGTTCTGGTCAATGATGCGGACCTTAATCCCTTGACGATGGAGGGATAAGGCAGCGGTGAGACCCACAGGACCTGCACCGACAATCAAAATGGGGGGTTTCTTGTCCATTAACGTTCTCCTCGTATAAACTGATTCCTTGCGGCGAAGAAAGAAGATATAATTGATCTGCTGAACGGTCCTCTGCAACTGAGGATCAAGGTTTGATGTCTGCCCTCATCCTTCGATGACCCCCGGAAGACCACGAGGTCCCCGCCCAATCTCAACGTAACATCTTATGACGATGCCGAATAGGCTAGATGCCCTTAAAGACACTGATGTCCTGCCATTAAACGAAGCGGCTGAACTGCTGGGTCTTGAGCCATCTTATCTCGAGTACCTTGCTGCCTCCAAGGCATTTGGCCTCAAAAGCAAGGCCATCAAATGGAAACGTCAGTTTATCGTCAGTGACCTACGAGATTTCCTTGAAGCCCGCGCAAAAGGTGTCACGGGTGGCTGAGCGGATCCAGGAGGAGCTGATTTCACCCGAAGATGCTGCCCGGATGACGGGCCTCACCCGTTCCGAACTCGCGCAATACACCCAACAACGAACATTTGGGCTCAACAGCATCAATCGTCAAGGAAAAACGTGGTACCGTGCTGATATCCTCCGCCAATTCCATGCCAATCTTCAGGCGAACCGCGCGGCCGAATCCTTGTTTCGCTGAGAGCGCCTATCCGGAGCGCAGCTTGCTTTCTAAAACTCCGCTTTTCGACGAGCGAGTGGACCCGATCCAGAGGGTCATTTGGGTGGCTGTCCGTCTTTTTAACTGGATGATCCCGGCACGCGTTGCCGGTTTTTTTTGCCTGCGTTTTTAGATCACCATGAAAATTATTCGCTGTATTGATCAAAGTGGCGCGGTGGTGACCGCATCCTTAGAAGACGATGGCCGGGCCTTAAGGATCGATGGCGATCTCTTTGGTGACTATAAAGTCACTGCAAACGTCGTTCAGATCAAAGAACGATTAGCGCCCTTGTCTCCTAAATCCATCCTCTGTATTGGTCTTAATTATCGCCGTCATGCGGAGGAGACCCATTCTGAGTTGCCGCGGTACCCCATCCTGTTCATGAAAATGCCTTCGAGTGTTCAGGATCCTCTGAAGCCCATCGTGATTCCGCAACATCTTAAGAGCGATAAAGTGGACTATGAGTGTGAGCTCGCGGTACTCATCGGGAAGACGTGCAAGAATGTCAGCGAAGCCGAAGCCCTTCAATATGTCTTCGGATACACGGCAGCCAATGATGTCAGTGCCCGCGACTGGCAAAAACACGCCGGTGGAGGCCAGTGGTGTCGCGGCAAGACCTTTGATACCTTTTGTCCTTTGGGTCCTGTTCTGGTGACCCAGGATGAGATCGAGGATCCTCAGAACCTTCGGATCAGGACCCTGATCAACGGTGAAACCTA
>CAILMG010000253.1 GCA_903835265.1 uncultured Methylococcus sp. | reverse complement strand
GACACCCAGAGCTGAAATTGAGGGTGAGATGGGTGATTCTCATGTCGGTCTCCAAGCTCGGTTGATGTCCCAGGCCCTTAGAAAACTGACCGCGAACATCAAGCGGTCAAATACGTTGGTGATCTTCATCAATCAGATCCGAATGAAGATCGGGGTCATGTTCGGTAGCCCTGAAACCACGACGGGTGGTAATGCGCTCAAGTTCTATGCCTCGGTGCGTCTCGATATTCGCCGACTGGGAGCCATTAAGGCGGGTGATGAGGTGATCGGCAATGAAACCCGGGTCAAAGTGGTCAAGAATAAGGTGGCCCCGCCCTTCAGGAATGCCGAATTTGAAATCATTTATGGTGAAGGGGTTTCCCGTGAAGGTGAACTGGTTGATCTCGGGGTGGTTCATGAGCTGGTTCAAAAGTCAGGCTCCTGGTACAGCTATGCCGGTGAGCGGATCGGGCAGGGCAAGGATAATGTCAGGACCTTCCTGAAGGAGCGTCCTGACATTGCTACCGCCCTTGAAGCGAAGATCCGCGAGAAATCACTCGGCACCTCGGCGGCGGGTCGACCGGTTGGCGCGGCAGCAGTTCCTGTTGAGGATGACCTCTGATTGATCGCGAGGCTTTGAGGCAGGAGATTCGAAGTGCCGCCCTGCGCTACCTCGCGCGGCGGGAACACTCCTCAAGGGAGCTTCGCCAAAAACTGATCGGCAAGGATTTTGCTGAAGATTTAGTGATCGAGGTGGTGAAGGAGTTTGGCGTCCTGGGTTACCAGAGCGATGAGCGTTTTGCCGCTATGTTGGCACTCACGCGGCGACGCCAAGGTTATGGTCCTTTGCGCATCCGACAGGAACTTCGTCAGCACGATATTGATCGTTGGACTCTCCCAGAGGGGGAAGAGAGTGGCTGGCACGATGAGATCAGCCGGGTTCATCAGCGGCAGTACGCCGGGAAGCCCCCGGCAACCTCGAAAGATCGTTTGGCTCAGGAGCGTTTTCTGCGCCGACGGGGCTTTTCGGGTGAGGAGATCGTTCGCTTCTTCCGTCATTTAGGGGCGGGTGGGCGGAACGATTAATGGACTGATTTTTTCTATTAGAGAACGGCTGTAGCATGACCAGCGCCGAATTGCGGAGTTTATTTCTGACTTTTTTTGAACAACGCGGACACCAGTGCGTTGCTTCGAGTCCCCTGATTCCTGCCAATGACCCCACGCTCCTCTTTACTAATGCTGGCATGGTGCAGTTTAAGGACGTCTTTTTGGGGCGAGAAGAGCGTCCTTATGTCAGGGCCGCCTCCTCGCAGCGGTGTGTCAGGGCGGGCGGCAAACACAATGATCTTGAGAACGTTGGCTATACCGCGCGGCATCACACCTTCTTTGAAATGCTCGGCAATTTCAGTTTCGGTGATTATTTCAAGGAAGAAGCGATCCGCTTTGCCTGGGAATTCCTGACCGGCGAGCTGGCGATTGCTCCAGAGCGACTTTGGGTCACGGTCTTCGACCAGGATCCTGAAGCCGAGGCGATCTGGCTCAACGTCATCGGGGTGGATCCTTCCCGTCTTTCAAGAATAGGTAGCAAAGACAACTTCTGGAGCATGGGGGACACCGGACCCTGTGGTCCCTGTACGGAGATTTTCTACGATCATGGCGCCCATATTGCGGGTGGGCCGCCGGGTTCGGCGGAGGAAGATGGCGACCGCTACATCGAGATCTGGAACCTGGTCTTTATGCAGTACGATCGGGCCGCTGACGGCACCCTCAATCCCTTGCCCAAACCCTCGGTGGATACCGGCATGGGGCTTGAGCGGATCGCTGCGGTTGTGCAAGGCGTTCACAGCAACTACGACACCGATCTTTTTAGGGGTCTGGTTCAGGCTGCTGCCGGCCTTGCCGGTCTTGAAACGACCGACAATAGTTCGCTGAGAGTTCTCGCCGACCACATCAGATCCTGTTCCTTTCTGATCGCCGATGGCGTTCTTCCAAGCAACGAAGGACGCGGGTATGTGCTCCGACGGATCATCCGTCGGGCCATCCGTCATGGCTACAAGCTCGGTATCCGTGAGGTGTTTTTCTTTCAGCTGGTTGCTCCTCTGTGTGTCCTGATGGCCGAGGCCTATCCGGAGTTACTTGCTTCAAAGGGAACGGTGGAACAGGTCCTTAAAAAGGAGGAGGAACGCTTCGCCGAGACCTTGGAGCAAGGGATGCGGATTCTCGATAGTCAGCTCACCAAAGTCTCCGGTGGCGTCATTCCGGGGGATATCGTCTTTCAGCTCTATGATACCTTCGGGTTCCCGGTCGATTTGACTGCTGATATCGCTCGTGAGCATGGCGTTACCCCGGATCTCGAGGGTTTTGAAAAAGCCATGAACGCACAGCGTGAAAGGGCTCGTTCCGCGAGTCACTTTGGGGTGGATTACTCTAACGAGATTCACCTCGATGCCTCGTGTCAATTTACCGGTTATGAGCAACTCTCGGACGAGAGCACCATTCTCGGACTCTATCGGGACGGTGTTCCGGTCGATGCGGTTGGGCCAGGGGAAGCGGTCACTGTGGTGCTCGAAGAAACCCCGTTCTATGGTGAATCAGGCGGCCAGGCGGGTGATCGTGGGGAGCTTCTCACTGCCGATAGCCGCTTTGAAGTGAGGGATACACAGAAACAGGGTTCTGGCCTCATTCTTCATCTTGGGACCCTGGTGTCGGGGACGCTTCGGGTGGGGGCTCAGGTTCGCGCCGAAGTCAACGGCGATCATCGCCAGGCGATCGCCCTCAATCATTCGGCGACGCATCTTTTGCATGCCGCCTTACGATCGATTCTGGGTGACCATGTCGCCCAGAAAGGCTCTCAGGTCACCGCGCAACGTCTCCGGTTTGATTTTTCCCATTTTGAGCCGGTTACGTCGGATGAATGTGACCGCATTGAGTGCATGGTCAATGACCAGATCCGGATCAATAGCCGGATTCAGGCGGACGTCATGGCGCGCGACGACGCGATGAAGGTGGGTGCCATGGCCCTTTTCGGGGAAAAATATGGCGAAGAGGTCCGGGTTCTTCGTATCGGCGATTTTTCGACGGAGCTGTGTGGTGGTACCCATGCCCAGCGCTCGGGTGATATTGGGTTTTTCAAACTCGTCAGCGAGGTCGGAGTCGCCTCAGGCGTCCGCCGGATGGAGGCGGTCACTGGGCTTGGCGCCTACGAGTGGATCAAGTCTAATGAGCGACTGATCGAGACCATTCAGGAACGTATCAAGGCCGGGCGCGAATCGCTCGAAGAAAAGTTGGAACAGATTCTTGAGAAGAGCAAAGCGCTTGAAAAAGAAGTAGAGCGATTGAAAGGCAGGATGGCCAGCGCCTCCAGCGACGATCTGGTGGCCAAGGCGATCGACCTTGGTTCGATCAAGGTCCTGGCGGCCCGCATTGATGATGCGGATGCCAAAGTGTTACGGGAATTGGTGGATCAGCTCCGATCGAAGCTCGGGAGTTCCGCCGTGGTGTTGGGAGGTCTGGTCGAAGGCAAGGTCACCCTCATTGCTGGGGTCTCTAAGGATCGGACTGATCAGGTCAAGGCCGGCGATCTCGTGAATGTGGTGGCGCTTCAGGTCGGCGGTAAGGGCGGTGGTCGTCCGGATCTGGCCCAGGCAGGCGGCACCGATGCGACCCATCTCGACAGCGCCTTGAGCGGTGTCGCGGAGTGGGTGCGAGATGCAATGGCTTAAAAGGATGCGGTAGGACAGGACGATGGCGCTTTTTGTTCATAAATACGGTGGGACTTCCGTTGGGAGTGTCGAGAGGATCCGCCACGTGGCTGACCATGTGATGGCGGCTAGGGCCCGCGGTGAGTCGATCGTCGTGGTGGTATCGGCCATGAGTGGCGAAACCAATCGGCTTATTGCCTTGGCGCGGGAAGCACAGGCCTCCCCGGATACCAGGGAGCTTGATGTCCTCTTATCGACCGGGGAACAGGTCACGATTGCTCTCTTGGCGATGGCATTGATCGAGAGGGGGTGCCCGGCGACATCGTATACGGGCAGTCAAGTCTCGATCATGACGGATACGTCCCATACGAAGGCGCGCATCATGAATATTGATACGCAGCCGATTCTTCAAGACCTTCAGAAAGGGAAGGTCGTGGTGGTGGCAGGGTTTCAGGGGGTGACCCGGGCGGGTGACATTACGACCCTCGGTCGTGGCGGCTCAGACACCACGGCGGTGGCGCTCGCCGCCGCGCTGAAAGCGGCGGAGTGCTTGATCTATACCGATGTGGATGGGGTCTACACCACCGATCCTCGCATCGAACCAAAGGCGCGCCGCCTTGACCGGATTACCTTTGAGGAAATGCTGGAGATGGCGAGCCTTGGCTCCAAGGTCCTGCAGATTCGTTCGGTCGAATTCGCCGGCAAATACAACGTTCCGTTAAGGGTCCTTTCAAGCTTCAAGCCGGGTGAGGGAACCCTGATCAGTTATGAGGATGACAGCATGGAAAAGCCCCTGATTTCGGGTATCGCCTTTAATCGTGATGAGGCCAAACTGACGATACTGGGCGTGCCTGATCGTCCAGGCATTGCGTCTCGTATCCTCGGGCCGATTGCTGAGGCTAATATCGAAGTTGACATGATTGTTCAAAATGTTGCGGAAGATGGGACGACCAATTTCACTTTTACAGTGAATCGCTCCGATTATGGTCAGGCGCTCGCCATTCTGGAAGCGACTCGCCAGCAGCTCGAGGCCCGGCAAATCGAGAGTAATGATGGCATTGTCAAGGTCTCGATTGTCGGTGTTGGGATGCGCTCCCATGCAGGGATTGCTGCCAAGATGTTTGATACCTTGGCGCATGAAAAGATCAATATCCAGATGATTTCGACCTCCGAGATTAAGATTTCAGTGGTCATCGATGAAGCGTATCTCGAGCTGGCTGTGCGTGCTCTTCATGAGGCCTTTGAGCTTGATCATCCTCCGGTTGCGAGCTAACAAAAGCGTGACCGGCTGATTTCAAGGTGCTACAATCTTGCACCTCGCTTGCTCCTTGGTGCATGGTGAGAGGGATTGACATGACGTCTCGCGAGGTTCCTTTCATTCAGTGCGAGATCTGTAAGGGACGATTTTATGCTGATATTGACTCGTAGGGTCGGAGAGACTTTGATCATTGGTGATGAAGTCACCGTGACCGTACTCGGTGTGAAGGGTAACCAGGTCCGAATTGGTGTGAACGCGCCAAAAAACGTGACGGTTCACCGCGAAGAGATCTACGAGCGGATCAAGCGGGAGTCGGATCTTGAGGAGGATTCAACCCAAGAGTCCATCGACTGACGCGAGCCAAATCGGATCAGCGCAACGATTTAGGAGAGATGGCCGAGAGGCTGAAGGCGCTCCCCTGCTAAGGGAGTATAGGGCTAATAACTCTATCGAGGGTTCGAATCCCTCTCTCTCCGCCACCACTGCGGTGGGTCTTCGATCGAAAGATCGGGTCCAACCGGCTTTTGAGAGCCCAACAGAAGCCCCGGAAGGGGCTTTTTTATTCGCGAATCTGAGCGATAGCCAGATTTGGCTTTTACTTGTTATGTTTTATGCCTATAATGGCCGGATTTTTCGGCTGTGCCGTATTTGTTTCAGGAGTCCTGATGGTCACTATTCGTTTATCCCGTGGCGGTGCAAAGAAACGCCCTTTCTACCACGTAGTGGTTACTGACAGCCGTAATAAGCGTGATGGTCGGTACATTGAGCGTCTGGGGTTTTTCAACCCGATTGCAACGGGAAAGGCGGAACGACTCTCGCTCAATGAAGCGCGTATCGAGTACTGGGTGGGTCATGGTGCACAGACGACCGATCGTGTCACGACGTTGCTGAAAGAGTTCCGTAAGAAAGCGGGTTCGGTTGCTGCCTAAAATCAGCAGGCTGGGCGTTCTTTGATGTCCAGATTAGTGGTTGTTGGTGAGCTCACGGTGCCCTTTGGGGTTCTGGGCTGGGTAAAGGTGAGGTCGTTTACTGATCCACCGGCAAATATTCTCCGCTACACGCCGTGGATGCTTGAATCCCGGGGAGAGCAGCGGTTGGTCGATGTGGTGGAAGGCAGGCCCCATGCAGGCACTGTCGTTGTTCGCATCGACGGTTTTTCGAACCGCGATGAGGCCCTGAGCCTCCGTGGATCAAAAGTGATGGTTCCTCGGGATGTTTTCCCGCGGGCACCCCAAGACTCCTTTTACTGGGCGGACCTGATGGGACTCCGGGTCGAAACCAGCGAAGGGATTGCACTGGGGCGGGTGGCCGGATTGATGGAAACGGGCGCCAATGATGTGCTTGAAGTGAAGGGCGATAGGGATCGACTGATTCCCTTCGTGATGGGTCATTACGTGAAGGATGTGAGGCTTGATGAGGGTCTCCTGATCGTTGACTGGGATCCTGAATTCTAAAGGGCGGCATGCGATTTGATATCGTCAGCCTGTTCCCTGACCGGGTCGTCGACATGGCGATGGCGGGAGTGACAGGCCGGGCCGTTGAGCGGGGGTTGGTGGATCTCCGCGTGTGGGACCCGAGAGATTACGCTCAAGACCGTCATCGGACGGTCGATGACCGGCCCTATGGGGGTGGTCCAGGGATGGTGATGAAGTTCGAGCCCTTGAGAGACGCCATTCGCGCGGCTCGGGCCGATGGAGAGATTCCGGCTAGGACCCTTTATCTGAGTCCACAAGGGCGTCTCTTGAATCAGCGCCAAGTCGTTGAATTTTCGGAGTGTCCACGACTCATTCTCGTGGCCGGTCGTTATGAAGGGATTGATGAACGCCTCATAGAGGCTGAGATTGATGAGGAATGGTCGATTGGCGACTATGTCCTCAGTGGCGGTGAACTGCCTGCCTTGGTGCTGTTCGATGCGGTGGTTCGACTGCTCCCGGGAGTTCTCGGGCATGCTGAGTCGGCGCTCCAGGATTCGCATATGGAGGGGCTGTTAGATTGCCCTCATTACACCCGACCCGAGTGGATCGAGGGGCGTGAGGTGCCGGAGGTACTGCAGTCCGGTAACCATGAGGCGATTCGTCGCTGGCGGCTACGGCAATCGTTGGAGAGAACCCGATTGCGGCGACCCGATCTCCTTGAAAAGGCAGATCTCGACCGGGAGCAACGTCTGCTGCTGGCCGAATTAGAACAGGAACGATTGAGCGATCACGATTTGAGATAAAGAGAAAACCGATGTCAAACATAATTCAGCAACTCGAAACCGAATGGATGGGTGGTAAGACCATCCCTTCATTTGCCCCCGGCGACACGGTTGTCGTTCAGGTTCGCGTCAAGGAAGGGAATCGCGAGCGTCTCCAGGCTTATGAGGGCGTTGTCATTGCCAAGCGTAACCGGGGTTACCACTCGGCATTCACCGTGCGCAAGATCTCCCATGGGGAAGGTGTAGAGCGTGTGTTTCAGACTTACAGCCCCCAGGTCCAGGAAATTTTGGTCAAGCGTCGGGGTGATGTTCGTCGTGCCAAGCTTTACTACCTCCGTGATCTCACCGGTAAGGCCGCGCGCATCAAGGAAAAAATCTAGTCTCGACCTTGCCGAATGCCGGCATTCAAGACGAGAATCAAAAGGGCAGCGATCGCTGCCCTTTTGCGTTCAGGTTGCCTTTTTTTTGCTGCAGCGAGTCTTGAGATTGGTGGCGACGCTTAGGCTTCAAATTTCGGTGGGGACCATGATTTGGACGGCGCAGGGCGATGTCCTTGAATCTATCCATCTGGATGTTGGCCCTCGGCCTATGACACCGGGTGTGGTGCCCCATTCCGGTGTTCTTAAGGAGGCGCATCGTCAATGGCACCGCTATCTCGAAGCGCCGAGTCATGCCTTCGACCTTCCCCTCAAATCCCCTGGCAGCCCTTTTCAGCAACGGGTTTTCTCGGCCCTTCGGGAGATTCCGCCAGGAACGGTTTGGACCTATGGTGAACTGGCGCGTGTAGTAGGTTCAGCGCCAAGGGCGGTCGCGAGGGGGTTACGATGCAACCCCTATCCGGTGATTGTTCCCTGTCACCGCGTTGTGGCACAGGGTCATCTGGGCGGTTACTGTGGCCATGTGGTGGGGCCTATGATGACCATCAAGCGTTGGCTTCTCTGGCATGAAGGGGTGCCAGGGATTCTGCCCGAATGAACACGCCGAAGGATCAGCATCTCCTCCGTGGTTTTCTCGATGCGCTCTGGCTCGAGGAGGGACTGAGCGAAAATACCCGAAAGGCCTACGCGAGTGATATTGAGCACTTTGGACAGTGGATGGATCAATTCGAGGGAAGGTCACTCCTTGCGATCACCGGGGGGGATATCGAAGCCTACCTGGCCAGACGCTTCCACGAAAAGGCGAGCGGTCGCAGTGTTGCCCGCTTATTATCGAGTCTCCGAAAGTTCTATCGCTATCATCTTAGGGAGGGTCGTATTGACCTTGACCCAACGCTTCGGATCGACCCGCCAAGGATGGGGCGTCCGCTTCCAAAGACCTTAACCGAGTGGGATGTGGAGAGGCTTCTGGCGGTACCTGATGTCGAGGAGTACCTTGGCTGCCGCGATCGGGCCATGCTGGAAGTGCTCTATGCTACGGGACTTCGGGTGACCGAATTGGTCGGCCTCCAATTGCATGAGGTGAATCTGCGCCAGGGCGTGTTGCGGGTGGTCGGTAAAGGCAGCAAGGATCGCTTGGTCCCCTTGGGTGAAGTCGCGGAAGACTGGTTGACGCGATACAGTGAGGCGGCGAGGACCGCGCTATTGGACGGGCGGCAGTCCGACGAT
>CAILMG010000252.1 GCA_903835265.1 uncultured Methylococcus sp. | reverse complement strand
GCCTTCTTACCCTCTGTCGTGTTGATGATGAACTGCAACTCGCCGTTCTTGATCATATCCACCACGTGCGGACGGCCCTCATAGACCTTATTGATCACCGTACATTCGATCCCAGCATCGGCCAGCGCCTTGGCCGTGCCACGGGTCGCCACCAGCTTAAAGCCCTTGGACAAAAGATCGCGGGCAATCGGAATGACCTTCGGCTTATCACTTTCCCGAATACTGATAAAAACATTGCCACTTTTTGGCAGTTTCACGCTGGCAGCCCGCTGAGCCTTGGCATAGGCCTCACCGAAGGTCTTGCCTACCCCCATCACCTCCCCGGTCGACTTCATCTCAGGCCCCAATAGGGGGTCAACGCCACGGAATTTGATAAACGGGAAGACCGCTTCTTTAACCGAATAATAGGAGGGAATCCGCTCCTCCGTCACACCCTGTTCTTTAAGGGTCTTACCCACCATACAGCGAGCCGCAATTTTCGCCAATGGATAACCCGTTGCTTTGGAGACAAATGGCGCCGTCCTTGAGGCGCGGGGATTAACCTCCAGGATATAAATATCGTTGCCCTTGATGGCGAATTGCGTGTTCATGAGACCCACCACGCCAAGAGATTTCGCCAACAAGCAGACCTGCTCCCGAATGGCATTCTGCAACTCGAGACTCAGATCATAAGGCGGAATCGAGCACGCGGAGTCCCCGGAGTGAACACCCGCTTGTTCAATATGCTGCATCAACCCGCCAACCAGCACCTCCGTGCCGTCGCAGATGGCGTCGACGTCCATCTCGATGGCATCATCGAGGAAGCGATCCAAGAGGACCGGGGATTCATGAGAGACACTCACAGCCTCTCGCATATAGCGGCGAAGATCCTCGTCGTTGAAAACAATTTCCATCGCGCGGCCACCCAAAACGTAGGAAGGCCTTACCACCAGGGGATACCCCACCTCATTGGCACAAACGATCGCTTCATCGGCAGAGCGGGCCGTCCGATTGGGCGGCTGACGAAGACCCAGGGTGTCCACCAGCTTCTGGAAACGCTCCCGATCCTCGGCGAGGTCAATCGAATCCGGCGTGGTTCCAATGATGGGCGCATTCGCCGCCTCAAGCGCCCTCGCGAGCTTCAAGGGGGTCTGTCCACCGTACTGAACGATGACCCCATAAGGCTGTTCGAGATGGATAATCTCAAGGACATCCTCAAGGGTCAGCGGCTCAAAATAAAGGCGGTCCGAGGTATCAAAGTCGGTCGACACCGTTTCCGGGTTGCAATTGATCATGATGGTCTCGTAGCCATCTTCACGCAGCGCCATGGCCGCATGAACGCAGCAATAATCAAACTCGATGCCCTGCCCAATTCGGTTGGGTCCGCCGCCGAGAACCACAATCTTTTGGCGATCAGTCGGCGCCGCCTCACATTCTTCCTCGTAAGTGGAATAGAGATAGGCCGTGGAGGTGGAGAATTCAGCCGCACAGGAATCGATCCGCTTATAGACCGGCCGAATCCCAAGTTTATGCCTTGCTGCACGAACATGAAATTCCTGGCTGCCTAAAAGTCGGGCCAAGCGGGAATCGGAGAAGCCCTTCCGTTTCAACCGAAACATTTCCTCGCTCTTGATACTCCCCAACACCCGCCCCTTGAGGGACGCTTCTTCGGCGAGGAGATCCTCAATCTGCGCGAGAAACCAGGGATCAATGCGGGCATGTTGATGGACCTCATCCAATGACCAACCCATGCGAAACGCATCGGCCACATGGAAAATTCGGTCAGGACCTGGATGGCGGAGCTCACGGGCAAGGCGATCGGCCGCATCAGCGGCCCCAAGATCCATTTTCTCAGTGAAGCCATCCACCCCGATCTCGAGACTCCTCAAGGCTTTCTGCATCGACTCCTGAAAAGTCCGGCCGATCGCCATCGCTTCACCGACCGATTTCATCTGGG
>CAILMG010000251.1 GCA_903835265.1 uncultured Methylococcus sp. | reverse complement strand
TTCGCGGTACGCGAAGGCGGCCGTACTGTCGGCGCCGGTGTGGTGTCGAAAGTCATCGCGTAAGGAGTGGGCGGGCCGTCAGGCCCGCTCCCAGCAAGGGTAAAAGGTCAGTAGCTCAATTGGTAGAGCAGCGGTCTCCAAAACCGCAGGTTGGGGGTTCGAGACCCTCCTGGCCTGCCACTTTGCCCTTTTTTGTTATCCGAATTTGTGAAAGGAACTCCCATGAGTGCTAAGGCCGATTCGTCCTCATCGGGGATCGATACCCTCAAGCTGGTTCTGGCGATCACCGTTTTAGTCGGCGGGGTTGTCGGTTACTACCATTTCGCCGATAAGTCGCTCATTTATCGTGTGCTAGGCGTTTTGATGTCAGGGCTTCTCTCTGTGGGGCTCATGTTAACCACGCAGATGGGCCGCCAATTCCTTGGGTTCTTGGTTGAGGCCCGTGTCGAAGTGAGAAAGGTCGTATGGCCGAATCGGCAGGAAACCGTCCAATCCACCCTGGTGGTGGTGGCCTTGGTCTTCCTCGTCGGGTTGATCCTCTGGACATTGGATGCCGGACTTTTTTGGGGTATCAGCCGTTTGACCGGTCAGGGGAATTAAGCGCATGTCACTTCGTTGGTATGTGGTGCATGCCTATTCCAATTTTGAGAATCAGGTCAAGCGCTCTCTTGAAGAGAGGATTACACGGTCCGGGCTCGGTGAATTCTTCGGACAGATTTTGGTCCCGACCGAAGAGGTCGTCGAAATGCGATTGGGGCAACAGCGGAAAAGTGAACGGAAGTTCTTTCCAGGCTATGTGCTGGTCCAGATGGAGCTGACGGAGGATACCTGGCATTTGGTCAAGGAAGTGCCGAGGGTCCTTGGATTCATTGGTGGCACTTCTGATAAGCCGGCCCCCATCACCGAGAAGGAAGCGGCCTTGATCCTGGGGCGCATGGAAGAGGGCGTCTCTAAGCCGAGACCGAAGGTCCTGTTTGAGGTGGGTGAGGTCGTTCGGGTTAATGATGGTCCCTTCAAGGATTTCAACGGGGTGGTTGAAGAAGTCAACTACGAGAAAAGTCGGCTTCGGGTGTCGGTCCTGATTTTCGGGCGTTCGACACCGGTAGAGTTGGATTTCGGGCAGGTTGAAAAAGCCTGACGATCGCGCGGTGATTCACCGCAATATGTGATGGGGAGCCTTCATCGGCGTCTGACCCACTTAGGAGTAAAAAATGGCAAAGAAAATTACCGGCTACATCAAGCTGCAAGTAAAGGCAGGTGAAGCCAATCCCAGTCCTCCCATTGGTCCGGCGCTCGGTCAACGTGGCGTCAATATCATGGAGTTTTGCAAGGCATACAATGCGGCGACCCAGAATGTTGAAAAGGGCCTGCCGTTGCCGGTGGTGATCACCGTGTATGCGGATAAAAGCTTCACCTTTATCACCAAGACCCCTCCGGCAACGATTCTCATCAAGAAGGCCATTGGTCTCGCGAAAGGGAGCAGCAACCCCAATACCAATAAAGTTGGTGTGATCACCCGCGCCCAGTTGGCGGATATCGTCAAGATAAAGGAGCCTGATTTGACCGCGGCCGATGAGGAAGCAGCGATCAGGACCATTGCTGGAAGTGCCCGCAGTATGGGTCTTGATGTGGAGGGTATCTAAGTGGCTAAGTTAACCAAACGAGCGAAGCTCATCAGCGATAAGGTTCAGCCTGGAAAGATTTATGCGGCTGAAGAGGCCTTTGAGGTGCTGAAATCGGTTTCATCGGTGAAATTTGTTGAGGCCGTTGACGTGGCCGTCATCCTGGGCGTTGACCCTAGAAAGTCTGATCAGGCGGTTAGGGGCGCGACGGTTCTGCCTAATGGGACCGGCAAAACCTCGCGCGTTGCCGTATTTGCGCAAGGTGCGAATGCCGAGGCAGCCACCGAAGCCGGGGCCGACATTGTTGGCATGGATGATCTGGCCGCACAGGTGAAGGCCGGTCAGATGGATTTTGATGTCGTGATCGCAACCCCTGATGCGATGCGAGTGGTTGGTCAGCTTGGCCAGATTCTTGGGCCTCGCGGCCTCATGCCGAATCCCAAAGTGGGGACGGTGACGGCGGATGTCGCCACGGCCGTGAAAAATGCTAAGGCTGGACAGGTTCGCTACCGCACGGACAAGAAAGGCATTATCCATTGCACGATCGGTAAGGTCACTTTTGAATCGAATCAGCTGAAGGAAAACCTTGAGGCCCTTCTGTCGGATCTCAAGAAGGCGAAGCCTTCAACGTCAAAGGGTATCTACCTCCGGAAAATTACGGTCTCCAGCACCATGGGTCCTGGATTGACGCTGGATCAGGCCAGCCTCACGGCATAACGAACTTTGGGTTGCCGGCTGCGAAGCCGGTAACCGTCAAAGACCGCAGGCGCACTTGGTGCTTAATCCTGATTGCCTGCGCAGACGGTGTACTTGAGTCGGCAACCGACGAGAGGAGCCGTTTACTTGCGCTTCCACATGGTGTGGTGGCGTTGTAGTGGCTCTGAATGGTGAATTCTATTCAGATTTTTATTGGAGAAATAGAGTGGCGCTGAGACTAGATGACAAAAAAGCTGTCGTCGAAGAAGTTTCCGCTATTGCTGCAGTTGCGCACTCTGCCGTCGCCGCGGAATACCGCGGATTGACGGTGGAGCAGCTGACCAACTTGCGCAAGACAGCTCGTACTTCAGGCGTATACCTCAGGGTGGTGAAGAATACTCTTGCCCGGAGAGCGGTTGAAGGAACGGAGTTCGCTTGTATGCAGGCTGGGATGGTTGGCCCTTTGATTCTGGCTTTCTCGCTGGAAGATCCGGGTGCGGCAGGACGCCTTATGGCCGACTTTATCAAGCTGAGCGACAAACTGGTCGTAAAGCTGGTCGCTGTCGGTGGCAAGGAGTACGGGGCTGACGGGCTTGAACGACTCTCGAAACTACCGACCAAGGATCAGGCGATTGCCATCCTGATGGGCACGATGAAGGCCCCGGTTGAGAAGTTCGTTCGTACCCTTGCAGAACCGCATGCCAAGATGGTTCGCACCGTTGCAGCGATTCGCGATCAGAAGCAGGCAGCATAGTACTAACTACTCGTTAATATCGATTCATTTCGGAGTAATTCGATGGCACTTTCAAAAGATGACATTTTAGAAGCAATTGCCAATATGTCTGTGATGGAGGTTGTAGACCTCATCTCGGCTATGGAAGAAAAGTTTGGCGTCTCCGCGGCAGCAGCCGTTGCCGTAGCAGCACCGGCTGCTGGCGGCGCCGCTGCAGCGGTCGAAGAAAAGACGGAGTTTGACGTTGTGATGACCGGTTTCGGTGAGAACAAGGTCAACGTGATCAAGGTGGTCCGCGCGGTCACCGGTCTCGGTCTTAAGGAAGCCAAAGACATGGTCGAAGGTGTTCCTGCGACGGTCAAAGAAGGCGTCAGCAAGGCCGAAGCCGAAGACGTCAAGAAGCAGTTGGTCGAGGCTGGTGCCACTGTCGATATCAAGTAATTGACGACTCACCAGGCTGACAAGTCAGCATCGAGGCTGGCAGCATTGCTGCCGGCCTTTTGGCGCTATGAGCGCCCGCATTTCAGAATTTGACATCGCTTTGATGAATACCCGCGTGGAGTATGCTCCATATCCCTGCGGCGCATCAAATCGATATGACAGGGACCATGGGCATTTTGCCCATGGTCCCTGCGACCCTTGTAACCCGTAAGCACCGTCAGGTAAGGAATCGATATGGCCTATTCTTTCACCGAGAAGAAACGCATCCGTAACAGTTTTGGCAAGCGTCGGGATGTACTCGACGTCCCATATCTGCTCACGACTCAGGTAGATTCCTATAAACGCTTCCTGCAATCCGAGGTCGCGCTCAAGGATCGCGTGGATGAGGGCTTGCATGCAGCGCTGAGCTCCGTTTTTCCAATTACCAGCCATTCTGGGCACGCCATCCTGGAGTACGTCGACTACTGGCTCGGTGAGCCGACCTTCGATGTCAAAGAATGCCAGCAGCGCGGCGCCAATTATGCGGCCCCATTACGTGTCCTCGTTCAGTTGATTCTCTATGACAAGGAGTCGCCGGCTTCAGCCAAGGTGGTGAAGGAGGTCAAGCGTCAGGAAATCTACATGGGCGAGATTCCCCTGATGACGGATACCGGGACCTTTGTGATTAATGGAACCGAGCGCGTCATCGTGTCACAGTTGCATCGCTCTCCTGGGGTGTTTTTTGACCACGATCGGGGTAAGACCCACTCGTCAGGTAAGTTGTTGTTCAACGCCAGAATTATCCCCTATCGGGGGTCTTGGCTTGATTTCGAATTCGATCATAAAGATTGCGTCTATGTCCGTATCGATCGTCGAAGAAAGTTGCCGGCAACCGTCCTGCTGCGTGCTCTAGGCTTTGACAACGAGAAGATCGTTGATCAATTTTTTGAGACCAATCGCTTTGTCATTAAGGGAGAGGAAGTCTTGCTGGAATTGATTCCGGATCGTCTTCGGGGGGATATCGCCTCCTTTGACATCGTGGTCGACGGCAAGGCGCTGGTTGAAAAGGGGCATCGCATTACGGCCCGCCATATTCGTCAGATCGAAAAGGCTGGCCTTAACTTGCTGGAAGTCCCAAGGGATTACCTTTACGGAAAGATTCTTGCACGCAACATCGTTCAACAGGACACCGGTGAACTGATTGGGAAGGTCAATGACGAATTGACCGAAGATTTGATCAGCCGATTGACCGTGGCCGGGGTTGAGGTGGTAGATACCCTGTTCGTGAATGACTTGGATCGTGGCCCTTACATTTCGAATGCCATGCGCATTGATTCAACCGAAACGCAGCTGGACGCGCTGGTTGAAATTTACCGGATGATGCGGCCGGGCGAGCCGCCGGCGAAAGAGGCGGCACATACCCTGTTTGAGAATCTGTTCTTCTCACCCGATCGCTACGATCTCTCTGCGGTCGGCCGTATGAAGTTTAATCGTCGTCTGGGCCGTTCCGAAGTCACAGGGGCTGGCGTCCTGACCAAAGAGGACATCATTGATGTGCTCCGCGAGTTGATCAATATCCGCAACGGTCATGGCACCGTTGATGACATCGATCACTTAGGGAACCGTCGTGTCCGCTCTGTGGGTGAAATGGTTGAAAACCAGTTCCGGCTGGGATTGGTCAGGGTCGAGCGTGCGGTCAAGGAGCGCTTGTCATTGGCCGATGCCGAGAACCTGATGCCTCAGGAGATTATCAACGCAAAGCCGGTAGCAGCCTCTATTAAGGAGTTCTTTGGGTCCAGTCAGCTGTCCCAGTTCATGGATCAAAACAATCCGCTCTCGGAAGTGACGCACAAACGCCGTGTGTCAGCCCTTGGGCCAGGCGGTCTTGCCCGAGAGCGTGCTGGCTTTGAGGTCCGTGACGTTCACACGACGCACTATGGTCGGGTTTGTCCTATTGAAACCCCAGAAGGCCCAAACATCGGTCTGATTAATTCGCTCTCGGTTTATGCAAGGACCAATCTCTATGGCTTCCTAGAAACCCCCTACCGTCGTGTCGTGGATGGCCGCGTGACCGATGAGATTGAGTATCTTTCCGCGATTGAGGAAGGCAAGTATTTCATTGCGCAAGCGAGTGCCAAGGTCGATGCCAACGGCAAGCTGGTTGATGACCTGGTGTCGTGCCGCCACAAGGATGAATTCACCCTGTCGACGGCGGACCAGATCAACTATATGGATGTCTCCTCGAAGCAGATCGTTTCAGTCGCTGCCTCGTTGATTCCTTTCCTTGAGCATGACGACGCCAACCGCGCCTTGATGGGTTCTAACATGCAGCGCCAGGCGGTACCAACGCTTCGGACCGAAAAGCCTCTGGTCGGAACCGGCATGGAGCGAATTGTCGCTCGGGATTCAGGGGTTACGGTCGTCGCAAAGCGGGGGGGCACCATTGAATTCCTCGATGCCAGTCGGATCGTGGTTCGGGTCAATGATGAGGAGACCGAGGCCGGTGTGCCGGGTGTCGATATCTACAACCTGACCAAATATACCCGCTCCAACCAGAACACCTGTATTAACCAAAAGCCGCTGGTGCGTCCGGGTGATGTGGTAGCAAAGGGCGATATTCTGGCAGACGGACCATCCACTGATATGGGTGAATTGGCCTTAGGTCAGAACCTCTTGGTCGCCTTCATGCCTTGGAACGGTTACAACTTCGAGGATTCGATTCTGATTTCAGAGCGAGTCGTTCAGGAAGATCGTTTCACCACGATCCATATCGAGGAAAAATCGTGTGTTGCTCGCGACACTAAGTTAGGGCCGGAAGAAATCACTGCCGATATCCCCAATGTGGGAGAGGCCGCTTTGGCTAAGCTTGATGAATCGGGCATTGTCTATATCGGTGCCGAGGTGAAGGCGGGCGATATTCTGGTGGGTAAGGTCACGCCGAAGGGTGAGACGCAGTTGACCCCTGAGGAAAAATTGTTACGCGCAATCTTTGGTGAGAAGGCATCGGACGTCAAGGACACTTCCTTGCGGGTGCCCTCGGGGATGGATGGAACGGTCATTGACGTTCAGGTCTTCACCCGCGACGGTGTCAAGAAGGATGAGCGCGCCAAGCAGATCGAGCAGGCCGAGATCGAGCGGGTCAAGAAGGACTTGAATGACCAGCTTCGTATCATCGAGATGGACTTCTATCAACGCATTGAGCAGATGGTCCTTGGCAAGGTAGCCCAGTCGGGCCCCGCCAAGCTGAAGTCGGGTTCAGCCATTACCGCGGAATATCTGGCGACCCTGAAGCCCTCGCAATGGTCTGAAATTAGACTGAAGGACGAGGACATCAATCTGCAGCTGGAGACGATTGCTGCCCAAATCGACCAGCAGCGCGAGGAAATGGCCAAGCGTCTTGAGGAGAAGAAGCGCAAGATCGCCATCGGTGATGATTTGCCGCCGGGTGTTCTCAAGATGGTGAAGGTCTATCTGGCGGTAAAGCGCCGCATTCAGCCCGGAGACAAGATGGCTGGACGCCATGGTAACAAGGGGGTGATCTCGCAAATTGTCCCAGTTGAAGACATGCCATTTAGTGCGGACGGTACGCCGGTCGATATCGTGCTGAACCCATTGGGTGTCCCATCACGTATGAATGTCGGTCAGGTGCTGGAGACTCACCTCGGGTGGGCTGCCCGTGGGCTTGGGATTAAGATTGGAAACATGCTGGAGGCGCAGTCTAAGGTCAATGAGGTGCGTCATTTCCTCCATGAGATCTACAACGCCAGTGGCAAAGCCGAGGATCTGGATCAACTCAATGAGGCTGAAATTCTTGAGCTTGCCGGCAATCTTCGCCGTGGAGTGCCCATGGCAACGCCGGTTTTCGATGGGGCCAGTGAAAAAGACATCAAAACGATGTTGCGCTTAGCCGGGCTCCCTGAAAGCGGTCAAACGCGCCTCTTCGATGGGCGGACGGGCGAAGCCTTTGACCGAGACGTGACGGTCGGCTGCATGTACATGTTGAAATTGAATCATCTCGTAGATGACAAGATGCATGCGCGATCAACCGGTCCCTACAGTCTCGTGACCCAGCAGCCACTGGGTGGCAAGGCTCAATTCGGTGGCCAGAGATTTGGTGAAATGGAAGTCTGGGCCCTGCAGGCGTATGGCGCTGCCTACACGTTGCAGGAAATGCTGACCGTCAAGTCTGATGACGTGGCGGGCAGAACAAAAATCTACAAGAACATTGTGGATGGCGATCACCGCATGGAAGCTGCCATGCCGGAATCGTTCAACGTGCTGATCAAGGAGATCCGCTCCCTCGGTATCAATATCGAGTTGGAACAGGAGTAAGCCTTTTATTGGCTCCATCCGGAAAGCGCTGAAGTCCCGGATACCGCAATGTTCAGATTTAGGAGATGACCCGTGAAAGATCTAATTAGTTATTTGAAGCGTCAGAATCAGGTTGAGGATTTTGACAATATCCGCATCAGCCTCGCCTCTCCGGACATGATTCGCTCCTGGTCCTTTGGAGAGGTAAAGAAGCCGGAAACCATCAATTACCGGACCTTCAAGCCAGAGCGTGATGGACTATTCTGCGCCAAGATCTTCGGACCGGTCAGCGACTATGAGTGTCTTTGCGGCAAATACAAGCGACTAAAGCATCGCGGGGTCATCTGTGAGAAATGTGGTGTCGAGGTCACGCTCTCCAAAGTCCGCCGCGAACGGATGGGACATATCGAATTGGCGAGCCCAGTCGCCCACATTTGGTTCCTGAAGTCGCTGCCTTCAAGGATTGCATTACTCCTCGATATGACGCTTCGTGAAATCGAGCGAGTCCTCTACTTTGAGTCCTACGTCATCATTGATCCGATGCAGACGCCACTCGAACGAAGCAAACTCCTCAATGAGGAAGAGTTTTACGAGGCTACGCAGCAGTACGGTGAAGATTTTGTCGCCAAAATGGGGGCGGAAGCGATCCATGAGCTTCTGAGGACCATGGATCTGCCAAACGTCGTTGAAATGCTGCGCGAGGGGATTGAGGGGACCAACTCCGAAACCAAGATCAAAAAGTACACCAAACGGTTGAAGGCTATTGAGTCGCTCATCACCTCCAGCAATAAGCCGGAATGGATGATCTTGACGGTCCTCCCGGTTTTGCCCCCCGAGCTGCGTCCTCTGGTGCCCTTGGATGGCGGCCGTTTTGCAACGTCTGACCTGAATGACCTTTATCGTCGGGTCATCAACCGCAATAACCGTTTGAAGCGCCTTCTCGATCTCAATGCGCCCGACATCATTGTTCGTAATGAAAAACGGATGCTGCAGGAGTCCGTGGATGCCTTGTTGGACAACGGCCGCCGTGGTCGTGCCATTACGGGCTCCAACAAACGTCCGCTGAAGTCCCTCGCCGATATGATCAAGGGTAAGCAGGGTCGTTTTAGGCAGAATCTTCTAGGAAAGCGGGTCGACTACTCGGGTCGCTCCGTCATCGTGGTGGGCCCGACCCTGAAGCTTCACCAGTGCGGTCTTCCGAAGAAAATGGCGCTGGAGCTGTTCAAGCCCTTTATTTTCAGTAAGCTGCAGTTCCGGGGGCTTGCCACCACCATCAAGGCCGCTAAAAAGATGGTCGAGAAGGAAAGCGCGGAAGTCTGGGACATTCTTGATGAAGTGATCCGCGAACATCCGGTCATGTTGAATCGCGCGCCAACGCTCCATCGACTGGGCATCCAAGCGTTTGAGCCGACGCTGGTTGAAGGCAAGGCGATTCAGCTTCACCCTTTGGTTTGTAGTGCATTCAACGCCGATTTCGACGGCGACCAGATGGCGGTTCACGTGCCTTTGTCGTTGGAGGCGCAGCTCGAAGCGCGCACCCTGATGATGGCGACGAACAACATCCTGTCACCGGCCAATGGGGAGCCGATCATCAATCCAACGCAGGATGTTGTCCTCGGTCTCTACTACATGAGCCGTGAGCGTATTGATGCCAAGGGCACTGGGATGATTTTTTCCGATGTCGATGAAGCTCAGCGGGCGCTGAACAATCGGGTGGTCGATATCCAGGCCAAGGTCACGGTCAGACTCAATGAAACGCTCATCGATGAGCATGGTGGAAGAACCGCCCATGTCCGCCGCGCTCAAACGACGGTTGGACGCTCCATTATCTGGACCATCGTTCCAGAAGGCATCCCGTTTGAACTGGTCAATGTCGATATGACCAAGAAAGCGATTTCGCGGTTGATCAATCATTCTTATAGAACTCTCGGGATCAAAGCGACGGTCGTTTTTGCTGACAAGCTGATGTACCTCGGCTTTTCCAATGCGACGCGGGCGGGTGTTTCCTTTGGGGTTGATGATATGGAGATCCCGGCGCGCAAGGAGGAAATCATTGTTGCCGCGGAATCTGAAGTGAAGGAGATTCAGAATCAGTATGCCTCGGGTCTGGTGACCGATGGCGAGCGCTACAACAAGGTCGTTGATATCTGGTCACACGCTAACGACCAGGTGGCGAAAGTCATGATGGATGGTCTGGGGACCGAGGCGGTGCTCAAGCCAGATGGTTCCACCGCCCAACAAAAGTCGTTCAACTCCGTCTTTATGATGGCTGATTCCGGTGCACGTGGCTCCGCGGCTCAGATTCGTCAGTTGGCAGGAATGCGGGGACTGATGGCCAAACCGGATGGATCCATCATTGAAACTCCAATTACCGCTAACTTCCGTGAAGGACTCGACGTTTTGCAGTACTTCATCTCAACCCATGGTGCCCGTAAGGGTCTCGCCGATACGGCTCTAAAGACGGCCAACTCGGGCTATCTGACCCGGCGCTTGGTTGACGTGGCTCAAGACCTGGTGATTACCGAGGAAGATTGCGGAACCGTGGAAGGACTGTTGATGTCCCCCCTGATTGAAGGCGGTGATGTCGTGGAGGCATTATCTGAGCGGGTTTTGGGGCGTGTGGTCGCTGAGGATGTTCTTGATCCTAGTAGCCAGGATCTAATCCTTCCTGCGGGTTCTATGCTGGATGAATCGGCCGTTGCGATCCTTGAGCAGCATAGCGTAGACATTGTGCGCGTTCGCTCTGTCATTACATGCCGGACCCGCTATGGGGTTTGTGCCTCCTGTTACGGACGTGACCTCGGTCGTGGCCACAGCGTTAATAATGGTGAAGCGATCGGTGTGATCGCGGCCCAGTCGATCGGTGAGCCTGGCACCCAGTTGACCATGAGAACCTTCCACATTGGTGGTGCGGCGTCGCGATCTGCCGCCATCAGCAATGTCGAGGTCAAGTCGGCAGGAACCATCAAGCTCAATAACATCAAGACCGTCATTAATAAGGACAGCAACCTGGTGGCGGTCTCTCGCTCCGGTGAAGTCAGTGTCATCGACGAGCATGGCCGCGAACGTGAGCGCTACAAGATCCCTTATGGTTCGGTCTCCGTCGTCAAAGAAGGCGACCGCGTCAAGGCCGGTCAGGTTATCGTGACCTGGGATCCGCATACCCATCCGGTTGTCACCGAAGTACAAGGTTATGCGCGTCTGGTTGATTTCATCGAGGGCGTCACCGTTCGTGAGCAGTCCGATGAAGTCACGGGCCTAAGCTCCATGGTGGTCATCGACCCAAAGCAGCGTGGTGGTGCCGGCAAGGATCTTCGTCCTATGGTCAAGCTGGTGGATGACAAGGGTCATGACATCTTTATTCCAACCACAGAAATCGTCGCTCAATACTTCTTGCCCGCCGGCGCGATTATCGGGATTCATGATGGCGGCGAGGTCCAGGTCGGTGACGTCCTCGCGCGTATTCCTCAGGAATCCAGTAAGACCCGTGACATTACCGGCGGTCTACCAAGGGTTGCAGACCTCTTCGAGGCCCGCAAGACCAAAGATCCTGCCATTCTTGCAGAAGCCACAGGGACGATCAGTTTTGGCAAGGAAACCAAGGGCAAGCGCCGCGTCATTGTGACCGATGCCCAGAATGTCCAACATGAGGTACTGATTCCGAAGTGGCGTCACATCACCGTGTTCGAAGGGGAGCATGTCGAGCAGGGTGAAACCATCGCTGAAGGGGATTTGACGCCTCACGATATCCTGCGTCTTCGCGGTGTACCGGAGTTGGCTTCTTACCTCGTGAAAGAAATTCAGGATGTTTACCGTCTCCAGGGCGTTAAGATCAATGACAAGCACATTGAAGTCATCATTCGTCAGATGCTCCGGAAGGTAGAAATCACCGATCCCGGTGATACCACCTTCCTTCGAGGTGAGCAGGTTGATCGTGCCCGCTTCCATGAGGAAAATGAGCGCGTTGAGGCGGACGGCAAGATTCCTGCGTGCTTCGAACCGATGCTGCTGGGTATTACGAAGGCGTCGCTATCGACTGAATCGTTCATTTCCGCGGCCTCTTTCCAGGAGACCACGCGGGTTCTGACCGAGGCGGCCATTCGTGGCTCTAGTGATAAGCTGATGGGACTCAAGGAGAATGTCATTGTGGGTCGACTGATCCCCGCGGGGACGGGTCTTGCTTATCATCTGGACCGCAAGTTGCGCGCCCACCAGGATGATCTCCCTGAGGACTTGGAAGAACAGGTCATCGATGCGAGTGAAGTCGAGGAAGCGCTCAAGCAGGCTTTGAGTCAATAATAATGGGGCTTTGGGGGCAGTGCCCCCTTGGTGTGGGCTAGGGCGATATAATCTCAATCATCAAGCCTTCCCCGATGCGGGGGTAGGGCGGCTTATTAGATCGGATGCGGAGACTTGGCATGAAAAAATCCATTGTTCGTACCTTGGCCGGCCTTTTGTGGTTTGGCACTAGCCTAGCGATGGCGGATGGCGACCCCGTCGCGGGAAAGAAGAAGTTCTATACGTGCGAGGGATGTCACTCCATTCCGGGCTACACGAATACCTATCCGACCTACCAGGTTCCTCGAATCGGCGGACAGCATCCCGATTATGTGGTTTCTGCCCTGAAGGCCTATAAAGAGGATGAGCGTCAGCATGGCTCGATGAAGGGCAATGCGATGAATCTCTCGGATCAGGACATGGAGGATATTGCCGCCTTTGTCTCCAAATATCGTGGGATGAATGCCAGTCTCCCGGTCACCGGGGATCCGCAAGCAGGTCGCAGCAAAGCCGCCATGTGTGCGAGCTGTCATAGTGAGGATGGCAATTCCGAGAACACGATGTTCCCGCGTCTGGCCGGTCAATACGAAAGCTATCTGATTCGTGCCCTTAAGGACTACAAGGCCGGCAGGCGCACAAATCCAATGATGATGGGCTTTGCTTCGACGCTGGATGAAAAAGATATGCAAGACATCGCGGCCTTCTATGCGAGTCAGAAAAAAGGTCTCACCGTTCCGGTGGATCAATAAAGATTCTCCATGAGGCTCTCGAGCGCCTTGAGCTTGAAGAGCCCCCCTCTCCTGTTGAGGTTTCCCGGGTTCAAACCAGAGGTGGCGATGACCATGAATCGGTTGCTTGTTGCCTTGATCACCTTCGTTGTTTTCGGTCTTATCGGACAGAGTCCCCTGAGTTGGGCGGAGACAGCGCCGCATGAAAAGGTGGTGATGGGGTGGCTTGAGAATGTTTTTCTTTTGCCGACTAATCTACAGGCGACCGCTAAGCTCGATACCGGTGCCAAGACCTCTTCGGTTCACGCCAGTAATGTGGAGCATTTTAAGCAGCAAGGTGCTGAGTGGGTTCGCTTTCGGTTTTCTGCGGATAAGGGCGAGGCGCCTGTGGTGATTGAGCGACCACTGGTCAGGACAGCGGTGATTAAGGAACGCCAAGCTCACTCCTCCATGAGAGATGTCGTCTTGTTGACGATTTGCAAGAATGGACGGCAACATGAGACGGAATTTACGCTCAACGATCGGAGTAATTTTAATTATCCGATTCTGCTCGGCAGGAGTTTTCTGACGGATGTGGCCTTGGTCGATTCCTCGGCGACCTTCCTATTCAAAACCGAAAACGATCCCTGCGCATCCCTGTCCAGTCGCCCAAAGCCCTAATGCGACAGATATTGCTGGCGGTGCGGGTCTATCCTTATTGGAAACTTCGATGCGCGGCCTTCATGTAAAAGTTTTGGCGTTATTGCTGATCGTGATCGGGGTCGGCCTGTGTTGGTTCAAGGTGACACGGCTTGGACTCCCATTGATGCTGACCGAAAAAGCCGAGGTGTGGACCGTTGAGGCTCGGATTGAATTCAAGGCCCCAAGGGATGCGGCGATTAAGGTCCGTTTTTATATCCCGCGACAGCCGGGTGGGTTCACCGTCGTCGATGAGAGTTTCGTCTCAGGCCACTACGGCTTGACGACAGAAGATGATGGTTTGAATCGAGCGGCTGAGTGGGCTGTCCGCACGGTTAATGGGCATCAGGTCCTCTATTACCGGATTAACCTCTCGAGGGATCCCTCGATTCAGCCCGCCCCCTCCCAGGCGAACACAGCGCCCCCTGTCTTTACCCCGCAACTCCCGGAAGCGCTGGCCTCTGCTGCCAGGGGGTTGATCGGAGATGTCCTAAAAAAATCGGCAGATGCCAGGACTTTCGTCCGTGAGTTGCTGGTTCGCTTGAATGCGCCGTCGCCGGACCCCAATGTCCTGCTGTTGCGCCAGGGGGTTGTTGATGACGACGACTGGGTGCGGCTGATCAGTGATCTTCTGGCCATGGCGAATGTGTCGTCGAGGCCAGCCCAAGTCTTGGTGCTTCAGGATGGCATGAATCATGGCGCGTTAAAGCCGTGGCTCGAAATCTTCGATGGCCGTCTTTGGGTGAGTCTTGATCCTTGGACCGGAGAGCCGGGGCTTCCTCAAGGCGGAGTTCTTTGGCACATCGGCAACGATTCAGTGCTTGATGTATCGGGTGGCAAGAACGCTAAAGTGGAGTTCTCGGTTTCAAGGCGGGCGCAGGACCGAACCTTGGTCGCGGAGGAGCGCGCTCGCAAGATGGGTTCGAGGTTGATGGAGTATTCGCTCTTCAGTTTGCCGGTCAGCGTGCAGAATGTTTATCGGGTGCTCCTCATGGTTCCCATCGGAGCCTTTCTGATTGTGGTGCTCCGAAACGTCGTGGGACTAAAGACGTTTGGGACCTTTATGCCGATCCTGATCTCTCTCGCCTTTCGAGAGACGGAGTTAATTTGGGGGATGGTGCTTTTCTGTGTCCTGGTGTTTTTGGGGCTGATCATCCGCTTTTATCTTGAATATTTGAAATTATTGCTGGTGCCGAGACTGGCGTCCGTTTTGATCATCGTCATCATCCTGATGGCTTTTATCAGTGTCGTCAGTCACAAGCTCGGCTTTGATCGCGGACTGTCCGTCGCACTCTTTCCGATGGTCATTTTGGCGATGACGATTGAGCGCATGTCCTTGCTCTGGGAGGAGATGGGTCCGGCTGAGGCCATGGCTCAGGGTTTTGGAAGCTTAATGGTGGCCGCTCTTGGCTATCTTTGCATGAGCAGTCAATGGTTAGAGCATCTCATCTTCGTCTTTCCTGAGTTGCTCTTGGTCGTTCTCGCCATGACCCTTCTGTTGGGGCGATATACGGGCTACCGGCTCACGGAGTTGTGGCGTTTTCGCTCGGCCCTCAGATCCTGAAGTTCTTTGCCATGGAACGCGCCTGGCTACCTTGGAATCGTTTGCGCCAATTGGGCGTCATGGGGCTTAATGAGCGCAATGCAGACTTCATCCTCCCCTACAACGGCCGCCGCAATTTCCCTCTAGTCGATAACAAGCTGCTGACGAAATCCTTAGCGTTAGAGGCGGGTATTGCTGTTCCCGAGCTTTTCGGTGTGGTCGAGATGGTTCATCAGATCGAGCGTCTGGAAGAATTGTTGGCGCCACATGATGATTTTGTGATCAAGCCGGCGCATGGTGCCGGCGGTGAGGGAATCCTGGTTATTACGGGGAGGCACCGTGGGCATTATCGAAAAGCCAATGGGGTCCTCTCGGATGAGGAGGATGTCGGGCATCATGTGTCCAATATCCTTGGGGGGCTTTACAGTCTGGGTGGCCGCCCTGATAAGGCATTGATCGAGTATCGGGTCAAATTCGATCCTATCTTTGAAAATATCAGCTTCCAAGGGGTTCCTGATATCCGCATTCTGGTCTTTCGCGGCATTCCGGTGATGGCCATGATTCGATTGCCCACCCGCTTATCCGATGGCAAGGCAAATCTTCATCAGGGGGCCATCGGAGTGGGCATCGATCTCGCGAGTGGGCGGACCTTTTCTGGGGTCTGGCATGACCGGCCGATCGATCAGCACCCCGATACCGGTGGGAATCTCTCGGGGCGCTTGATTCCCTACTGGGACGAAATTCTGGCGATGACAGCGCAGTGTCATGATTTTGCGGGTCTTGGCTTTATTGGCGTGGACATTGTTCTCGATGCGCATTTTGGACCCATGATGCTGGAAATGAATGCGCGACCGGGGCTGACGATCCAATTGGCGAATCAGCTGGGGCTTCAGCCCCGTTTGCGTCATGTCAAAGAGATGGCCTCAGTGCCAGAGGCCATTTCAGAGCGGGTTCAGGCGGCAAAAAATCTGGCGCGATACACCGCCTCCAAGCCTTAAAAATCAGCCGATGAGCGCGTCATGCCACAATGCGACAAAATGTCGCACTTTTTTATTGACATCGGTCTTCTGGGTGTTAGACTTCGCTCCACTCCGAGGATTGGAGGACTGACTTTTGGGCCAACTGCCCTTGAGTTGGGAGGCGTCAG
>CAILMG010000250.1 GCA_903835265.1 uncultured Methylococcus sp. | reverse complement strand
CACGCCAATCCAATGAGGAATGGCAGACGATAAGATGGCCATGAGCCGATTTTTGAGTCCTGGGACCACGGTCATCGTCCCTTTTTGAAGGGCCTCAAGAGTTTCCTTCACCACGGCTTCTGGGGTGAGCATTCCTGGTGCAGCATGCAACGTTTCCTCAAGATTGCCCCCCGCTGCAATAAAAAAATGGGTGTCCGTCAGCCCTGGGCACACCGTCATAATCCGAATGCCACTGTCTCGGTTTTCCCCCGTCAGACCTTCTGAAAAGGCTCTAAGAAAAGCCTTGGTGGCGCCGTAGACGGTCATATAAGGGGTCGGCTGAAAGGCAGCCATCGAGGCGACATGAATAATCCCACCACGACCCCGCTCGCGCATGGCAGCGAGGTAATAATGACTCAAAGCCATGGGAGCTGTGACATTGACCTGAACCATCTCAAGGTAATCGCCAATGGGATGGGACTCAAATTCTCCAAAACGGCCAAAGCCAGCGTTGTTAATCAAACAATCAACGTCCCATCCCTCTTTTTGCGTTTGTTCGAAGATCAATTGAGGCGCTTTTGGATCCCGAAGATCGATGCTGATGACTTTGATCATCACATCCCATTCCGCCATAAGACTTTGCTGAAGGGCGGTCAGGGCCTTAAGATCTCTTGCGACCAAAATCAGGGAATGACCTTCACTGGCGAGAAGTCGTGCAAAGGATTCACCAATACCTCGGCTGGCCCCAGTGATCAGGCTATACATGGGATGGCGCTCCATAGGTCTATTTTTAATGCGAACAAATCCATCCATCGGTCCCCATCAAACATTATCCGCCATAAAAAAGGGCTTAGAACACTCGAGGCCACAGAGCGTCAAACAGCATTTAAAGTCGCGCAGTGGTAGCGAGACATCTTGAAGCATCGATTTATTTGAACGTTGTTAACGTCCCATTGCCGGGAACTTTGATCGCATCGATGGAATTGGGACAAGCGGGTTGTGACCAACTATTCCAATAACTCGCTTCGATGTCATTGGGTGTTCCAATGATCATTTCATCACCGACTTTGGCTCCTGCCAACGGCATCTGTTGTACACCCGCCGCATTAAAATTGACCGTGGTGCTTCCAATACCCCCGGGAAGGAGGTTTAGGGCGGAACGAATCTGCCATGCAAAGGCGTGATCCCTACAGGATGTATCGCCTGAAACACCGAGCGCTCCAATTTTTTTTCCCCCCTGATAAAGTGCGAGCCCGCCTCCAAAGACAGTGATACCACCGATTCTTTTGCCTTTTAGGGGGTCCTTTTGGGTCCCATAGAAAGCAGGGTTACCCGCGTAGGCTAGGGTTGTATTGACGGGATTACTCTCTTGAAGCCCAAAGAGGCTTCCGCCAGGCTGAACGGCGCTATAGAGATTGGCTGTCGAAATAGCGTACCCATCAAGACTAAAGGCATTGGCTGTATTCGCCTTTTGAGCAGACATCAATCGGCTACCCAACCATGCGGTGTTGCCCGCAGTGACCCCTGGGCTCCCGCTGGTGGTCACCCAACAAACTACCCCCGTTTCATCAACCACCGTCGCCCACATATTGAGACCATAGCCGCCGGTCACTTTGCCTGCGGCTACGGCCTTTTGAACCCCCGCCGTGAGATGCTCAAAAGTGATATCCCGGCAAGTGGTAAAGGCAGGTCCCGATGTCATCAAGAAGGCCAAACCGACTCTATAACAGTGTATTTTCACGCCATACTCCAGAGGGTCCGTTCCCCCCGTCAAAGAGAAGCTAAGATCGAGGTAATGCCTTTCGACCTCAAAGGCAACAGTCTAACGAGGCGCTCATACGTGGTTAAGCATCCAGCCTGAGAAGATTAGGGCGAAGAAACGAGAGAGTCCAATAGATTATGGGTATAGATCCGATAAAGAGGCGTGATCGATTGAACAAACCCCCTTTGAAGACTATCAATGACGAGGGGGCCAAGATCAATAGAGACTCACTAAGGAGAGACCAGAAAGTAGGTTGGCCATCAGCGCATCTGCCGCCAACGGTAATGCACTTCGCCATCATCACAACGATACCCCGCCCGATTGCTGCCATCGGTTTCCATCAAGGGGGTGCAGTGATGGGCATCTCGCCAGATCGCCCAACCATCTTCGCCGTTTCGATTGTGCTTTAAAAGAAAGGCGTCACCCAGGATAGCGAAAGTCAGACACAGCAGGAGAAGATGGCTAATTTTCATTAGGATGACTCCAGGAATTATTGTTGTTTTTCGATAATCTCAAAGCCCAGCTGACCCGCCAGATGATGAGGCTCTTTCGACCCTGAGGGCTCCGGAGGGTTCCCATCTAGGATGACCCGCCATCAAGATGGACCGTTGGGATGGCGAGCGGGATAAAGCCATGAGAAACTGTCTCTGTTTAAATGCCAATCGCATCCCGCTCGATGAACCTGAAGCAACGCCTCTTATCGGTGGTCCTCCCGCTCCTGACCCTATCGGTCGTAGTCTCTGTGATCGGGCTGAACCACTTTGCCAAACGTACGGCTCTTCAGCAAGCGAGCCAAGATGGCCAAATTCTAGCGAACGTTCTTCTTAGGACCATTGAGGTGAGCCAAATAGTCAAAGAAGGCACCGAGGAGATGGCGGCGAATCACCTGATTGTTTCGGCGCGCATCCTATCGAACTATGTGGCGGTGGCTGAATCTTGCAAGATCCCTCCCGCCAACATTAATGATCGACTCAGAAATATGGTGAATCCTGATCTCCTCGGAGAAGTGCTGATTTCAGACCAAAGCGGAAAAACGACCCTCAGCAATCTTCCAGCAGATCGCTTCAAAAATCAGATAGACCCCCTGAAAGATCACGAATCTCAGGCGTTCTGGCCACTCTTAAAAGCATCCCAGGACGGGTCAGTCACCCTGCCTTCAACGCGAAGGGACCGTGACGGCCGTCTTTTCAAATATGTCGGTGTCCCTGGCGTTGATCACCCGAGGATTGTTCAAGTCGGTATGGCCGGGGATGACCTCAAGGAGCTTCAGGACACGATGGGGGTCCAAGCCCTCCTCGAGAATGTCGTTCTTGAAGATACGATTGACCGAGTGTGGGTGGTCAATCAGAGTCTTGAAACCGAAAGTTTCGCCGATGAAAACAATGACCCTGTGATGGGTGAGATCGAAGAAGCCGATCGCCTTCTGCTGAAAGAGGCGATCAGCCAGAATCGTCCCAACACCCGGCTTGATCACCGACATATTGCCATCGCTGCACCCCTCAATATGATTGTCAACACCGATAATCACTCGATTGGAAAAAACAGCGGGAATAAGGATCCTTTCATTCGGGATCCCATTGCATCCGGTGCGATATTGATTCACATGTCAACCGATCGCATGAATGATCTTCTGGATCAAGAATCAACCATCGCTATGATTATCGGAGGGCTCTCATTATTATTTGGCGCTCTCTTAGTTGCTGGGCTCACGAGGCGGATCGTCACACCGATCGATGAAGCAGTCAAAGCAACCGAGCAGGTCGCCTCGGGCGATCTCTCCGTTCAATTAACCTCGAGGGATAGCGGTGAAACAGGAAAACTACTGTCTGCCCTGGCCAGAATGGTCGACTACCTCAATAAGTTGATTGGTCAGGTACGCGTCTCCACGGAGACACTCATCAAGACCGGTGACCGGCTTTCAAGGATGACCCAAAGCCAACGCCAGGAGATCAAGCAGCTGGGCACAACGACCCTAGAGATCGCTGCGGCGACCCAAGAGATCACCGCCACGTCTGAGGAACTCTTGAAGACCATGGGCAACATCTCTTCAGGCGCTGATGTGACTGCGGAACTGGCGAGTACCGGCCAAGCATCGCTTGAAAGTCTCGAAGCCGTGATGCGGGGTCTTGGAATCGCCACACAGAGCATCTCTCAGCGATTATCCCTGATCACCGAGAAGGCGAATACGATCAGTGGCGTGACCACCACCATTACCCGCATTGCCGATCAAACCAATCTTCTTTCACTCAATGCCTCTATTGAAGCTGAAATGGCGGGGGATTATGGTTTGGGATTCGCCGTGCTCGCCCGCGAAATACGCCGCCTCGCCGACCAGACAGCTCAGGCGACGCTCGATATCGAGCAAATGGTTGATGAGATGCAGGATTCGGTGACCACTGGGGTTCGCGAAATGGACCAATTTACGCAACAGGTCCAGGTCAGTGTCGCTGATACCGAAACCATCTCTGATCAGTTCAATCAGATCATCGCGCAAATCCAAAACCTCATTCCCGCCTTTGATCTCGTTTACGAAGGCATGCGCTCACAGTCCGCCGGGGCGAAAGAAATACGAGACTCGATGGCTGTCCTCAAGGAAAGTGTCCGTATTTCAGCCGCCGCACTCGAAGAAAGCGCCCTCGTGACTGTCAGCCTTGAAACGGCGATTAATACGCTAGAAGAAGGAGTTAATAGTTTTACTTTGAAAAAGGAATAAACCTTCGCTCAAAGGCCAACCTCATTTTTTTTGTAAACCCGAGAACTATTTCATAGTAAAATACTCGGATGTTCGGCAACCAGCCAAAAGGCTGTTTTTTTATTGCCTAAAACCTGTCTCGATCTTGTTTTGGCTCGTTATAACAATGAGCTCACCACTAGGACATTCAAATGAAACTAACAATGACTCTGTCAGCCTTGATTCTTTCTGTCGCCTTCACCAGCGTCAGTCTTGCAGCTGGCGGCCCGATGAATGAAGACTTATCATCGCTCGCCATTCCAGCGCAAAAAGCCGTTGATGCGGGGAAAGCCGGCAATGCCGCTGTCTTTCAAACAGAAGCCGAAGCGGCGCTCGCTGAAGCTCGGGCGAAGCTTGACTCCGCCGCTCAGCAGCGGATTACTGGAAAGTTGAAGCGCGCCGTTGAAGCTGCCAAGACGGGTGATCTTCCTGCAGCGACCCAACTGGTTGAAGAGTCTATGCGCGACATGAAGAAGTCCGGTGGACCGAAGTTTGGCGGTGGCAGTTAAGTCTTTCTGCCCCAAGACCGTCTAAGGAAGGCCGCCTGTATCGCTCAGGCGGCCTTCACGCTTCTCCCCCCCTCGAGAAAGCATCTCACTTGAGGAATTCCAAGGGTCCACCTTTCGCGTATTGACCTTCCTCAAAGCCAAAAAGATGAAGAGCCTTTGCCCCTTTCATGCCGACACCTACGTCCAGGGACTTTCAACGATAGGCTCACCGAAACCCCATATTTCGGGCCATTTTTACCTACTAAAACGCTCCATTGCGGGCACACCCTATGTCGATGGTGTCGGTCCATGGCCCTATCTTCATATTGAGAACAACTCTATGTTAGAGGCCCTTAAAGATGATTTTCAGGATTTCGTGACGCTGACGGTCGTCACTCAGCCTGGCTTCATTCCGAGAGGACGGGGTCTTGACCCGGTTTTGTTGAAAGAACACTATGTCTTTGATCCAAAGCGCCCTATCCCGTCCCTCAGTAGCCGAGCGAGGAAGCGTTTAGCAAAAGTAGAGCAGAGGGCGATCTTTGAACCGGTGATGGAACGTGAAGACCAGTTGGCCTTCACGCCTTTATACCGAGACCTTATACAGCGCCGTGGTCTTAAGGAAACTTATATTGATTTCAGTCTTGAGCATTTTGAAAGTATCGCGGCATTGAGCGATGGCATCTTCTTCAGAGTCAAAGAAGATACCACTATTGGTGCGATGGCTTGTGGCGTTGTGTTTGGAGATGTCCTCCAGATACTCCATATGGTGTTCACCCCCGAAGGGCTTGGCTGGAATGCGTCGTATCTCCTCATGAAAGGACTTCAAGACTATGCCGTAGCGCATCAGTTACGATTAATGACCGGTGGGATGCCTGCGGGCGCTAGTGAAGGACTTCGCATCTTCAAAGCACGATGGGCCAATCACATGGAACCGGTTTATCTGTTGAGGAGGATTAACACGCTTCCCACCTATCAAGCTCTTTGTGCTCAACGTGGGATGCACCCAAACTATTTCCCGGCCTATCGCAGCCCTTCATATTGAAATGCGGCCTCGATTCCTTCGATTCCTAAGGGAGCAACGTCCTCCAACCTTTCTCATTTGGGCCCCTCGCTACACCCACAGAAGCTCTGGGGTTAGGTCTCTCTTTCGCCTCTGCCATCATCTTAATTCCAGAGGCTTTTCAGCTGCGATCAAAGGGTCAGGTCATCCACCTAAAGCTTGGCTAACCCCGTTTTATTCTGGATCCGCATCACAAAGTATTGTGATCTACCCCGAGGTGGTGACTGGGAACCCACTCAAGGCTCAAAAAATTATCCGCTGGGTCATGAATGATCCCGGGCTTTTGGGGGGGGATGCCTCTTATCCCTCAAAGGAGATGGTGTTCGTCTACGATGCAAATAAACTTCCCATTGCAAGCATCGCAGCCGGAGAAAACCTAGGACCTGAGCGAGTCATTTGGTTCGGTTTGATCGATCCCGAGGCCATCTATCCGGATCCATCGATCCCTAAAACACTGTCATTATTGTTCACGCACAAAGGTCATGCCCTCCAACCAGCGTTTCCTCTTCCGGGGGGCGTTAAAACAATTCCGCTTGAAAAAGTGGCCAACAACATGAAGCACTTGGGAGACAGCCTTCGGCGCTGCAAGACGCTCTATTCCTATGATCACTACAGTAATGTCTTGCGAGAAGCCGTCATCTCAGGCTGTGAGGTGTTGGTGGTGAGTAAGGAGCGTGATTGGCACGATCCAAAGACGTGTGACTGCTCATTAAATATTCATTGGCACTCAAACCTTATGGAAAGTTACGCTGAACACTTTTATGACAATCGGTTTGTTGATGGGTTTATTCATGAAGTCGAAAAACGCTGGAACGTGACATCAGGTTAATGGGCCTACTCTTCTCCTTCGAGATCCAAACGCTGAACGAAGATCCCTGCTTCAGGTACTCAGCGTTTTGGGCTGAATAACTGGCTCAATACCGCGTGCTGACACTTTGAAATTGGGCAGACCAAAATGACCCCCTGATTCTGGCAGTGCGCCCATTTTAATCGCCATTCTAAAAGCTTCATGATCCGTCTTCACCTGGCGGCCATAGCGTTCCGCAAAAGTGGCGACCGCCTCTTCAAATTTTTCACTTTTACCAAGGTAGGCAGCAATGGAGACTGATCGGCCTGACCTCGCGTGGGCTCTCGCGAGCGTCCGCCCACAAAGGTGCGCGTAGGAGATCAGCTCCTCTTCATCCATCCGATCAATGTCAGGCGACCATTTCATGTCACGGAGTTGACGAACATAGAACGTTCTGGCCGAAGGCCCTTTTAACCAACCTAAAAAAAGATCCGTTTGGGCCTGCATCAAGCGTTGCCCCTGAACCACCCGCCGCCCCGCGTCATCAGGACACGGGGCGGTGCTAAAGGGGGCAATGACGGAGGCAACAGCCTCTTTAGCCTGTAACACCAAAAGGTCATCCGAATGGGTCCCCTTGAGCAGATAAACAAAAGCCAATAAACCGACACTCCCCACGCCGACGACCTTATGGGCGGCATCCACCAATTGGTAGCGAGAAAGGAGCGCACGACCGCCACCAGATAAGGTGTCGGCATACCGATCAAAGAGATCATTGAGTGCCTGTTGGGCCTCATGATGAAGGGGGATCCGCGTAAGCAATGGCGGCAGATCCAAAAAACGCGGGTGGCCATTTAAGGTCTCAGTCAATTTTTCAACGGCAGACCAGCGATGACTAGCACGTGCCTTTGCGACATAACGCCGGATCCTTTCAACGGCTGCCTTGCCATGGAGATTACAGACCAGGTTTTCGAGCCACGTTTCATCAAAACGCTGATACCAGATGTCAATCTCATGCATCGATGCGTATTCAAGCATCGCGTGGCGATAAGTCCTGGCAGCGATGAAAGCCATCTCTTTCGAGGCACGCTCAGAAAGACCATTGCCGCTACTCGCCAACAAAAAGGACGTCGACAATCTCAAGACGTCCCACTCAAAAGGGCCCTCATGGGTTTCATCAAAATCGTTAATGTCGAAAACCACCGTCCGATCAGGTGCCGCAAAGAGTCCAAAGTTGGCGAGGTGAGCATCCCCTGAGAGCTGAACATGGAGACCTGAGTGCGGTCTTTGGTGGCCAAGATCATGCGCCATGACGATGGCGGACCCACGGTAGAAGGCAAAGGGACTGACCGCCATCCGATGGTGCCTCAGAGGAATCAGCTCTTTGACCCGGGTTGATTCTTGTTGCTCTAGAAGCTTTAGGGGGTCCCGTTGGGAGGATTCTTTATCCCAGCTGGCGAGACTTTTTCTGGGTAAGTGTTGACGAGCGAGCCGGCCGGCCTCCGCCAAATCAGTAATATTCATTCGTTGGGACGGTTTTCGGCGACCCAATGAGGCTTCCACGATGTCTTCACGCACAGTCATCAGATGCGCTAAAAGTTAGTTAGAAAGTGGCTCGGCGCACAAGAACTATGAAGGATGATTCAGCAGCTCCTGACGGATTGCCCGATCAAGCGCCTGAACCCAATCATTGTAGTCCTTGTAGATGGTCACTGGACTTCCAGCCTCTGCGCTGTAGCGAAGGTTTTCACTTTTAAGATAATGAATATTATAGAGGCTCAAGCTGTAATCAATCGTGACTTCAGCCATTTGATCTTCTTCATAGAGCGTCGCTTTAATCTGACCCGGCTTAATGGTCCTTATTTGCCAACCGAGGCGAGTACCCGCTCGAATGATCGCCTTTTCAACATCCTTGATCGTCTCATGGCTATTGGCCAGATGAATCGGCGCATTGTCATAATTTTGCAGCGGCAAGGTCTGACACGCGGTCAAAACGATGAGAGCGAGACACCCAACAACCGTCTTTGAACATTGAAAACGCATCAAGGGTTCCTCCATCTGAATGGGTCAGTAAAAGGCACCACCATCCTACGCCGACTTGATGGGACTTGAAACTATTCCTCAAGCCTCAGGTTCCCGTCCTACTGTAGGATGGACCCCCCTTATGCAGGATATGGAGAGGTACCGTCACACCAATCACCTCATCGAGGTTTATAGTGGGGCACAGAGACGGTCTATCTCATCCCCGTCCACTAGAGGACTTAATCCCGTATGAACGACTCTCAAAGCAGCACGAACCTCAGCAACATCAGTAGCTTCGGTCCGGCACGTTCCACTATTCGAGGGACCCCACTGGATGCGAGCGGACTCGCTCAAGTCGACGCCTTTTGGCGCGCTTGTAATTATCTTGCCCTGGGGATGATCTATCTGAGGGAAAACCCGCTCATCAGAGAACCTTTAAAGCCTGAACACATCAAAAAGCGCCTTTTGGGCCATTGGGGTGCGAGCCCTGCCCTCTCCTTCACCTGGACCCATCTCAATCGGGTCATTACGGCCAATGACCTTGATGTCATTTTTCTGGCAGGGCCAGGGCATGGAGCCCCAGGTGTCTTAGGTCCGGTCTATCTCGAAGGCAGCTACTCCGAGATCTATCCAGATAAATCGCTGGATGAAGAAGGTTTATTGGCCTTTTTCCGTCAATTCTCCTTTCCAGGCGGCATTGGCAGCCACTGCACCCCAGAGACTCCAGGTTCCATTCATGAGGGCGGTGAGTTAGGTTATGTCCTCTCCCATGCCTGTGGCGCTGCCTTCGACAATCCTGACCTGATCGTTGCTGCCGTGGTGGGCGATGGCGAAGCAGAAACAGGCCCACTCGCCACCTCCTGGCATATCAATAAATTCCTCAATCCGGCACGTGATGGGGTGGTGCTTCCGATTCTTAATCTGAATGGCTACAAGATCAATAATCCAACGATCCTGGCCCGAATCAGCCATGAAGAATTAAAACAGTTTTTCGAAGGAACCGGTTGGACGCCTCTGTTTGTCGAGGGATCAGACCCCGAATCGATGCACCAGGCGATGGCAGCAACCCTCGATCACTGTATCGCCATGATTCGAGAGATCCAACAAAAAGCACGCACCGGGGGTGCCATCACGCGTCCCCGATGGCCGATGATTGTACTTCGCAGCCCCAAGGGATGGACTGCACCGAAAACCATTGATCACCACCACATTGAAGGCTTCTGGCGTGCTCATCAAGTTCCGATGACCGATGTTGTGAAAAACGAAGAACATCTCGTCTTGCTGGAAAGATGGCTCAAAAGCTATGGGCCTGAGACCCTCTTTGATGAGCATGGCTCGCCGAATGCCATTATCCGGTCACTAGCCCCACAGGGCGACCGCCGCATGGGGGCGAATCCCCACACCAATGGCGGACGCCTTAAACGGGCTCTTAAGATGCCCAATTTCAAAGATTATGGCGTTGAATTCCCCTCGCCGGGCGCCATAGAAGCAGAAAACACCCGTCCATTAGGGCAGTTCCTCCGGGATATCATGGCGGACAATATGACTCATTTCAGAGTCTTTGGTCCGGATGAAAATACCTCTAACAAACTTCATGACATCTACGCCGTCTCAAAAAAGTTCTGGATTGAGGCGACCTTTCCTGAAGATGCCGATGGCGGCGAATTGGCTGTAGATGGTCGGGTGATCGAAATGCTCAGTGAGCATACGCTCGAAGGAATGCTGGAGGGTTATCTTTTATCAGGGCGCCATGGATTCTTTTCGACTTATGAATCCTTCGTCCATGTCATCGATTCGATGTTCAATCAGCACGCTAAGTGGCTGGCGATCTGTAATCACCTGTCCTGGCGAAGCAGTGTCGCTTCCTTGAACCTCTTGATCACATCGACGGTGTGGCGTCAGGATCACAACGGGTTTACCCACCAAGATCCAGGGTTTCTCGACATCGTGGTCAATAAAAGCGCGGAAGTCACTCGTATTTACCTCCCGCCGGATGTCAATTGTCTGCTGTCGATTGCCGATCATTGCCTTCGAAGTGAAAACTACATCAACGTGATTGTGGCCGATAAGCAAGCGCATCTCCAGTATCTGGATATGGAATCGGCGATTGCCCACTGTACCAAAGGTATCGGTATCTGGGATTGGGCCAGCAATGATCAGGGGGAGGAGCCTGATGTGGTCATGGCCACAGCAGGGGACATTCCCACCAAGGAAGCGCTCGCAGCGACCGCCATGCTGCAGAAAGACTTTAAAGGCCTCAAAATTCGTTTCATCAATGTGGTGGATCTGTTCAAGCTACAGCCTGATTACGAACATCCCCACGGACTGTCAACCCACGATTTTGATAGCCTGTTCACCATCGACAAGCCCGTCATCTTTAACTTCCACGGCTATCCCTATCTCATTCATCGCCTCGCTTACCGAAGGACCAATCATGCCAACTTCCATGTCCGAGGGTATAAGGAAAAAGGGAATATCAATACGCCTTTAGAGTTGGCCATTCAAAATCAGATTGACCGGTTCAGTCTCGCCATGGATGTGATTGATCGCGTACCATCCCTCAGAAACGCTGGATCCCATGCCAAAGAACGTTACCGTAATCAACAGATTGCCTGCCGTGAATATGCTCATCAACATGGCATAGACAGCCCTGAGATCAACGATTGGCGCTGGCCGGGGTAAAGGCATCAGCCCTCAGGGATTTTCAAGGTGTCCACGCAAATCCTACATATCCCGTAAAGTCTGGGGTCGAAGTGGAGACTCCAGCGGCGAGATTGGTGAAAAAGACCGTGTGTTTATCCATCGTCCAAATCCCACCCATCCCGACGGCCTGCATTTGAACATTTGCACCCGGCTCAATCGCCCGACGGATCTTCTCCACGTCACGACAAGGGCCAGCGTTCGGGCAAACGTGTTGATATTTATCGCTATGGCGGGTATTTCTCGGAAGACTTGAGGCGTTATAGTAACCGTTGATAAAGAGGTCTATATCCTCGGTCATGGCCCGTTGAATGGCCCATGAGAAGGTCGCGTCCCAGACACTCTTATCGAGATTTTGCGGATCCTGAAAGCGTGCCGCACCGACGTTGTATTCAATCTCAAATTCATAAGGTAGGGTCTGGTCAAAGTTCAAGCTCATGGCCGGCTGAAGACCCGCATTGAACGCCGGCGAGCCTAAAAGATCGGTTTGTAAGAGGACTTCAAGCCCCGCTGCAGGCAGATAATAGTCTTCCCATTCATCCCAGAAATGAATCTTCGTATCAAAGGTCAAGGGACTAAACCCGACAGCTTTATTGGGATTCCCTTGTACGGTAAAGCCCTGAGAATAGAGACGGACCTCGATGTCATCGAGGAGGCCATAACGCAAGAGATATTCAGCGTTGTATTGCGGTGAGCTGCGCTTTGAGGCAGAGGTATAGCTGATCGGGGTCGTCTCGAGGTAAAACCCCCCTTGTGGCAGGGTATAGGCGCTATTTGGAAAATTGGCTAAATCAGAACCTGGGTTGGTAATATCGAGGGTGCTAGACGATGGCTCAACTTCATCCGAGTGTGCCTCTGATCCCGCGACTGAAGAGGAAAAGACCAGGCCGATCCAAAGCCCAGCAAGTATCCTGACCATGCCGAAGTGATGCCTCCCAAGGGGCATTCGAATCGCCTTAAAAATCATCAGCACACCCTTATGGCGTCTAAGGCAGGATGAGAGGACCTTCATGGTGATTGACAAAACGCCTGTCAACGGGCGATGGTAGAAGAAAACCTCCACCAATAAAACACCCCATGGCTGTATCGAACGTTATTCATCGCCTCACCCATCATCTTTGGTACGGCCAAAAAAAAGCAAATCCTTTCCTGGTTCCGATCGAACAGGTCTACCGGCATAGCGTCGGTCTCATGAAGGAAGCCTATCAGAGTGGCAGAATCGTTACCAAACAGTTACCTGTCCCTGTGATCGTCGTCGGCAATCTGACTGTCGGAGGGACCGGCAAGACGCCACTCACCATCTGGCTGGCTCAATTTCTAAAATCAAAAGGTTTAAGGCCTGGGATCATCAGTCGCGGCTACGGTGGCAACATTCAACGTCAGCCTCTCGGAATTACCTTCCAGACCCCGGCCTATCAGGGGGGGGATGAACCGGTGATCATCGCGCGTCGAACGGGATGTCCTGTCTTTGTCCATCCGCAACGAGCGCTGGCAGGGGAGGCTCTCCTCAAAGCGCATGAGGTCGACATCCTGATTACCGACGATGGTCTTCAGCACTACGAATTAATGCGAGATATTGAAATCGCGGTAATCGATGGCCAAAGAGGGTTTGGCAATGGCCACCTGCTCCCAGCTGGCCCCTTAAGGGAACCGGTTGAACGCCTGAAGGACGTCGATATGATCGTCTATCACGGCTTACATCCCGAGGCTGATTATGCCATGGAGCTCAAGGGCGCCTTGGCGACTAACCTTAAAAATGTCTGCCAACGAAAACCACTGACTGGATTTATCGGCGCCCCGCTTCATGCGATGGCTGGAATTGGCAATCCAGATCGTTTTTACAGCCTTTTAGAAACGCAAGGCCTCACGATGAAAACAAAGACCTATCCCGATCATTATCGTTATACTAAAAATGATCTTGATTTCGCTGGCAATGAAGCCCTGCTGATGACAGAAAAAGATGCGGTCAAATGTTTCCATTTGGCGAGAGAAAACCATTGGTATCTCCCGGTGGAAGCGCATCTATCGCCTCGTTTTGGACCCGACCTCCTCACGTTGATTGACCGCGTGCTCAAGCAACGTTAATCAACCCACCAGCGGACCCTCTGATGCCCTTCAATCGATTGGATGCCGCTACTGACCCAAAGGATCACCGTTATGGGGGCCCCGTCCCCTTCGATGGACTCACCCCAGACGTCATCCTGAGCGCCCTCGAAGCCAATGGCTTTGAGCCTGATGGCCGGCTTCTAGCGCTTAATAGCTATGAAAATCGTGTTTTTCAGGTTGGCCTTGATTCTGGTGAATTCATCGTCACCAAGTTTTACCGCCCCGAGCGCTGGTCTGATGAGGCGATTATCGAGGAACTTCAATTTCTAGAAGAACTCGCTGCTGATGAGCTTCCTGTAGTGACCGCCCTGCCGAATCCAGCCGGTGAACGACTTCACCACTTTGGGGGGTTTCGTTTCGCCTCATTTCCACGAAGGGGGGGGTATGCCCCTGAATTAAATGATCCTGATGATGTGGAGCGTATGGGCCGTCTCATGGCCAGAGTCCACCTGATCGGCGCACAAAAAGCCTACAGCCACCGTCCTCCACTCAATATCGAAACGTTTGGGATCGAACCCCGAAACGCCATACTCACGCTCGGTCTCATGGGCAATGAGACACTAAAAGCCTATGAGGCGATTTCCTCAGAAGCCTTGATCGCGATCCAGCGCGCTTATCAACAGGCGGGACCCATCGAATCCCTTCGGCTCCATGGTGATGCCTACCCCGGGAACGTGCTCTGGTCAATCGATGGCCCTTTGCTGGTCGATTTCGATGACAGCCGAATGGGGCCCGCCGTTCAGGATCTTTGGATGCTATTCAATGGCAATCGGCGGGAGCAACGAATGGATCTGGATCTCCTTTTAGAAGGCTATGAGACCTTCAGGAGCTTCAATGGGCGCGAACTCCATTTGGTGGAGGCCTTAAGAACCTTAAGGCTGATCCACTACGCCGCGTGGATTTCAAGGCGCTGGAATGACCCCGCCTTTCCGAGAGCCTTTCCTTGGTTTGGAACAACGGCCTACTGGGAGGAGCGCTGCCGCGAGCTTGAAGATCAGGTCAACGCGATGCAATCCCTCCATTCTTTGGGTCAGGACAGCATCCCTCAATGAACTTAAAGCAACCCTCCAACGATAGCGCTCAAGAAAGCAGGATCATCACCCGGCGGGTGCTGCTGGCTGTTTTCTTGGGGATCCTGGTTGGTTCCTGCCTCAGCTTTTTTAAACCAGCGATAGATCCTCTCATCACGGATGTGGTGATCAGAGCCCTTAAGGCCCTCACTGATCTCTTTTTGAGGTTGATCAAGCTCCTGATTGGGCCATTGGTTCTTGCTACTCTGACCGTGGGCGTTGGGCAAATGGGATCAGGTGCCGCGGTGGGCCGAATTGGCCTTCGGGCGATGACCTGGTTTTTGTCCGCATCACTATTAAGCCTCTGTCTCGGAATGCTGCTGGTGAACCTCCTCCATCCTGGGACCGCCCTTCATCTCCCCCTTCCAGAGACGGTGGATACTCTCAAAGGCCCCTCAGAATCCCTCTCCTTCGAGGGTTTCCTTGAGCATTTGGTCCCTGCCAGCATCACGGACGCTTTGGCTCATAATGAAATCCTTCAGATCGTCGTCTTTTCTGTCTTGTTCGGGCTCGCAGGAGGCTCTTTAGGTGCCCCGGCGAAACCCCTCTTCACGCTCCTTGAAGCACTGGCCCTGGTGATGTTCCGTCTCACCGGCATGATCATGAAGGTCGCTCCCATTGCCGTCTTTTCGGCCATCGCCAGTGTCATCGCGGTCCAGGGCATCAGTATTTTGGCCACCTATGGCCTTTTGATGATCGAATTTTACTCTGGGCTTCTGATTCTTTGGGGGGTCTTAATTCTGATCGGACGACTGCTCATGGGTGCCTCCGTGCGCCATTTGCTTGTACTGATTAAAGATCCGATGCTGCTCGCCTTTGGAACGGCGAGCAGCGAAGCCGCTTACCCCCTTTTGATGCGTCAACTTGAAGCCTTTGGCTGCAGGGAGCGGGTGGTCGGGATGGTCTTACCCTTGGGCTATTCCTTCAATCTCGATGGCAGCATGATGTACATGACGTTTGCGACCCTTTTTATCGCTGAAGCCTATGGCATTGACATGTCCCTCAGCGATCAATGGGTCATGCTCCTTATGTTGCTCATCACCAGTAAGGGCGTCGCCGGCGTTCCAAGAGCCTCGCTGTTGGTGATATCAGCGACCCTCACTCATTTTCAAATTCCTGAGGCGGGTTTGTTATTGATTTTGGGCATTGATCCTTTACTCGATATGGGACGAAGTGCGACCAATGTATTGGGAAATAGTCTCGCTGCCGCGGTCATTGATCGTCATGAGCTGAGGGAATAGATTTGCTATAAGCCCCTAAATGACTTAAAAACAACAGGGGTCTTTATGGTTTTCAGAGACAATCTATCGATGCAAAGGAGCACCAAAGAATGGTCAGAATAATTCTAAGAAAAAATCGTGTCCTTCTTCCCATGCTGCTTATTGGCGTTATCGGAAATACGATCGCCGACACACGGCCACCCATTACCCCTGATAATGACGGGCTGCCTGCATGGGTTCCTCTTGAGACCTGCAACCAAACATCAGGCAAATCGACCAATGGCACGCCTTGCTACCCTCAGCCCGCACCGATTCCATTTCCAAATGTCATGTTTAAGGGCCCCCTCTATCAACCCAATATGGAGGTGAGAACCATCAAAAGCGGGATGAATCGCACGTGGATCCTCCCCGCATCACCCGCCACCACAACTTGGGGGTATTTTGACTATAGCTCGGATCAGCGACCTGCCCTTGAAATCGCCCCTGGTGATAGCGTTGCTATTGAAACAGTGGTCGCAGGGGGGGGGCAAGTAGTTCCAGGTATCACGATCGATAAGTTGAGCTATATCAATGGGGCGGTGAATGGTCGCGGCCCCCACACCATGACGGGACCCATCAAGGTGAATGGCGCTCTAGCCCCTCAGTTTGGTCAGCGGCCGGTTGATTTTGTGGCTGTCCATATCAATAAGATCCGGATGCTTAGTTATGCGACCAATAACAGTGGCGACTCAGCAGGGTTGTTTCCTCAATATCCTTTACTCCCATCAGGAGCTGTTGACACGGTATCTGAGATGATTTGGCCAAATCCAAGACCCGCTTTCATCGACAGTTATTACCTCGATAACGAAAAGATGACGGCCAAGTTTAATGACCATATTACGATCCCTTTGCGGCCTTTCCCTGGAGTTCTCGCTGTCGCGCGATCTAAAGAGGATATTGATCTCCCCTACTACGACCCGACCAATTCGGCGACGAGCAGCACGAGTCCCGGCTGGTGCGTGCCAATTCCAGGCATCAGTCTCAATAAACCCAAAGGGTGTGATACCAAACAACCCGGCCCATGGGGTGGTAACCTCGATATCCCAGTAATGACGGTAGGATCGACGACCTACCTTCCGGTTTTTGAAGACGGTGCGATGATCTGGACCGGGGATTCTCATGCCGCTCAGGGAAATGGCGAAATTGATCTGGATGCGCTTGAAACCGCCTACCCAGAACTTAACGTCACCATTGATCTTGTCCATACCCGGGATCGTCCGGAATTAGGAGAGTGGCCCATCATTGAAACGAAGAAAAACTGGGCAACCATCGGCTACGATCTCAACATGAATACCGCGATGCAGAAACTCCTCCAGGAGACGCATCGTTTCATCATGGCAAAGTATGGTCTTGATGATGCCGCCGCGACGACCTATCTCATGAAGCATTGGGATTGTCCTATCTCTGAGGTGGTCGATGAAGTCAATGGAACCTACTGCCTCCTTCCTAAGACACTGAGGGCTCCCAAATCGCCCGATGTATTGAAGCAAGATTCGGCAACGTATTGGGTCAGCTATCAGACTCACCCTACTGATCTGATGACGGCGATGAAAAACGCCGCCTACGAATTGATCAATCATGCCTCGGGACCTTTGGGGATTTCACGGGGTGAGACTTATACCTTGGCCACGTTCGCCATGGATTGTAGGATCGGGCGACCTAACATTGCGCCAGGTTTTTCCTATTCCATGAGCGAGCCGTACAGCGGCCCTTATGCGGTCAGCTGCCGATTCCCCAAAAGCCTACTCGATAAACCATAATCCTTTTAGGGGGGGCATTAAATCATCTGCCCCCCTTGAGGTTACTGGCCGATTTCGTGATGTTGGAGCACAAACGCTTCAGTAAGCACGTTCACAATGAGCGGCATGTCGAATCCTATTCCACATGCCTTTTTAATCTTCTTACACAGCTTTTCGCTGCTGGCATCATTTAAGGCGCTCGCCACCGAAGAACATTTCTATAGCGATAAGGCCCGCGGCTGGTTCTGGCGAGAAGTCTACCCTTCCCCCTTGCTGGCCCCTGAAATGCCTGAAGATACTCCGAGGATTCCGGCTTCTGATGCCAAAACCTCAGAGGCTTTAAAGCCCGAACCACCCCCCCTTTCAACAGCTTGGTTTCGCTCTGAATTAGGGGCTTTCCGTGATCGAGCTATCGATGACCCCAGCCCTGAGAATCTCCACCACTATTTTGTGTTGCAGCGAATTCTGATGGATAAAGCTCATCGCTTTAGCGAAAAGGCCCATGAAGTGGTTCTCTTAGATCCTCTCCTTGATGAAAATCGGCGACGCCCCATGAGTACCTTTGGGGTTCATGAAGCCAACCGAAGTGCCCGAGAAGCGACCGATGAAGCCCTTAACATTATCGCGCTGCGCGGCGGCCTTCTTTTTGCGTTTCGCTCGGATTGTCGTTACTGCGATCTTCAGGCTCCTTTAATTAAAGGCCTGGAGCTACGCCATCAGATCAAGATCCTCCCACTGTCCTTGGACGGAAAGCCCTTACCTTCAGGACTTTACCCCTCTTTTAGAGCCCATCATGGGGAAGCAGACGCTTTAGGAATCACAACCACACCGGCCCTCTTTTTTATCGAACCGCCCAATCGCATTATCCCGATCGCAGAAGGTTTGGTCGCCCTTGAAGACCTCATCCAGCGCCTCCTCATCATGGCGCATCGGGAGGGTTATCTCAGCGATGATCTTTGGACGAGAACTCAAGGTGAACAGCCTGTAGCCGCACCAAGTCCTGAGGATGCGCTTAGAGCGCACCATCCCATGTCTCCTTAATCATTATGAAGGCCTTGCCCCCTTGGCTGCTTCTTATGATCATTTCGATCGCGAGCGGGCGTTGTGAAGGGAATCTTCAACAAGAAATGGATCAAATGATGAACGCTATGACCAACACCTCAAGACCCGAGGTGGTGATGTCACAACGTCGTGGTGTCTTAAGTGGCGGTTCCCTCTCCATCCGAAACCGTATCATGCAAGCGCAACCCATCCGTGTAGTCCCTCCCTCCTTTGGCGGTGGCTGTGGCGGCATTGATCTTTACGGCGGTTCCTTTTCTTTCATTAATTCTGATCAATTCGTCACGATGATGCGAAGTATTGCCGGCAATGCGGGGGGCTATGCCTTTCAGCTGGCTATCAACGCGATGTGCCCGGATTGCGGGAGTGTGATGACGGATCTCCAGCGCAAGGTGCAACAGTTCAATCAGCTTTTTTCGAATTCCTGTCAGCTCGCACAAGGTCTCGTTAACGAGGGTGTGTCAGCGATCGACACCCAAAACAAATCAAGGATGTCGACTATGTCCTTATCCCGAGGGCTCAGTGATGTCTTCGGAAGCATGGCTGGAAACGGCTCAGCCGGAGACCCATTAGAGCAGGCTCAGCGGGCAGATCCAGAAAGGTTCAGCCACGATATTCAGGGGAACCTCATTTGGCGTGCACTTCATCAGGCGAATGTTGCAGCATGGTTCAAGTCTGGAGGAGATGGGCTACTGGAGGAGATCTTATCCATCACCGGGACCCTCATCTTAGCATCACCCGTTCAAAGCCCTGATGGCCAAGGAAAGAATCTTCCGGTGACGGTGTTACCTCCTTTGATGGGACTCAAGGATCTTGTGGTGGGATCAGAAGGCTCCGCTTCGGCCACTCGATGTTATCGCTGTGAAACCTTGGAAGTGGATGGATGTCTCCACCCTGTCATTGAACGCCACGCACTGGTGGGTCTCCATGGAAGAGTCCGGAACATCCTCCTAGGAGACGATGGGAAGGGCGGTTTGGTCGGTAAATTTTCCAGCAATCAAGGGACCCTCTCGAAGGATGAGGAAGCCTTCATGGCCGCTGCCCCAAGCGCCATGGGCGCAATGCTCAGAAATCTCTCGCGGGAAGATAAAGGGCTTGCCCAGCTCTTTGCTGAGGAAGCCGCACCCCTCATCGCTTTAGAAATGGCAAAGAGTCTCATCCTTGATCTTCTTGATGCGGCCCGCATCAGTGCCATCAACCTCGATCATGCCTATGCGGGAAGACTCCACGAGCTTTTAGATCAGGTCGCCGAGGACAACCACGAGGTCGCTGTTGATCTTGGAGGACGTTTCGGAAACCCACGATCCCTCTTAAGGTTCTATCAAGATCTTGAGCAAACGCTGAAACCTAAAAATTATGGAGGACTTCAACATGCCTCTGGCGCGGTAACGACCCGTTCCCCATGACCTATACGATTTATTCGATTGGCGATGCCGCTTTTTTGACCGCGGTACTCCGCAGTCTCGCCATGGTCAGCGGCACAGCCGACTTCAAAATGGCCGCCGGCATTGGCGCTTTGATCGGTGTTCTTTTCATGATGGTTCGAGGCTTGATGCAGACCGAAGGTCGTGGCTTGGGTTATCAGAATATGATCACCGCTATCCTTCTCTATCTCGCTCTTTTCGTACCTACCGCAGAGGTTGCAATTGAAGATGCCTACACCGGCGAGATGCGTTTAGTCGATCACGTGCCTCTGGGTCCTGCGGTGAGCGGCGCCATTCTATCCACTTTGGGCTATCGACTCACCGTCCTGTTTGAACAGGGTTTCAGTACGCCAAGCATGACGCAGCAAGGGTTTGCGACGACCCTTGAGATCATCACGGCGGTCCGCAGAAATCTAAAATCACGCATGGACCTCGGTGGCGCAAACAGTCCCAGCCCCGGGACTGATCTTGAAGAGACGCTTGCAGAGTATGTGAGGGATTGCACCCTGACCGGGGTTGATCTTGGGATCACACCTATTGATCAGGTCTTGAGAACGCCTAAAGTCCTTGATGCGATCCGTTTTGATTCTGAACTCTATACGACGGTACTTCATTTAAATGAGCGGCAAGACATCGTGACCTGCAGCGCGGCTTGGCCTCTGATTGAAGCTTATATGAATCAAGAAGGGCTCAATGCCTTAGAAAAACATTTAGAGGCGAGCCTCGGCAAAACCACAGCGACGATGGATCGACTTCAGTTAGCCCTTGATGCATTGACCCGAGGGCAAATGACGGCCAGGGATTATATGATCTCGGCTGCCCTCCTCCCCATGTTTGAAATCGGGGTCATTCGCCGTCATGAGGATAGTCTTCATTCAAGTCGCGCCGCGATGGTTGAAACGGCCATTCTTCAACGCAATACCCAATGGGCCGCGGAAGAAACTCTTTTTAGACGGATCGTTCGACCGATGATGGCTTGGATTGAAGGGTTCAGTTTTGCTATTACCCCGATTATGACCTTCACGCTTCTGCTGGGTGGTCGTGGTATTCAGATGATGGGTCAGTATTTCCTGATGCTGGTTTGGATTCAACTGTGGATGCCAATTCTCGCCATCATCAATCTCTACATCACTTTGTCCGCCACTCATGGCCTGGATGCACTTGAGCGTGCAGCCTTTGAGCTTCCTTCGATCATGGGTCTCTATCAACTCGACAGGACCCTTGAAAACTGGCTGGCCGTCGGTGGCATGCTGGCCAGTTCTACCCCAGCAATCGCTCTCATGCTGGTCTATGGCGGATCCATCACCGCCACGCATTTCTTAGGACGAATGCAGTCGGGTGATTTTATCGATGAAAAAATAGGAGCCCCCTCAGTCATCACCCCATCCGGCTTAATCAACATGTCACCCGGGTTCCAGCACAACCCTCAAACTGGGGTGATGGGAGCCGGAGCAGCGGCGTTGTTGCCCAGTTTTGAGATCAGTCAGGATCACGGTCAGAGCATTCAATCGGCCGAGCTCGCCGCCGAAAAATCATCGAGACAGTTTATGCAACAAGTTCAGCAGCAAGGACGTTTGTCACAAGGACGTCGAGAAGAAGGTTTTGATAGTGAAGCCGTTTCAAAAGGCATCGCGACCACGCAAAGTGCAACCGATCGATTCATTGCCCAAACCGGCGAGAGCTATGCGGAGCGCTACCGGGAGACGGGTATGAGCGGTGATGATTATGCATCACTGGTCAGCGCCGCGGCCCATGGGAGTGTTCGCGGAGGGGATGGCGCAATCTCTCTCCAATCAGGCCTATCAGGGCAACTCCAAAACCGTTTTCATGTTGAAGCTTCAACAGCGGATGACATTGCAACGGACATCAGTTCGAGGGTCGGTTCAGATCGAGATTGGCAAACCCATCTTGCAGAGTCTATTTCGAAGGATATCCAGCATGGGGTCCGAGAGATCTCATCCTTAGCTATGGGCCAAGAAGCAGTCAATAGCCTCGGGTCCTCTGCGAGTGACATGATGGAGTCCCAGAGAACCTACACCGAGACGCTTTCGGAGTCGGCGCGTCATGGGACGAGGGTTGCGATCGGAGCGGGTGAGATGGGTCATCGGCTAGCGTTAAACCCTGATTCAATGGCAGCGCTCGACAAAGCGCTCGGGAGCTTAGGGCTTCGAGGCGATGCCACTCGCCTAGGAGCGGAATGGCAACAGCAACGACTGATGAATGATGATAAAGAGAGTTATGCCGCCGCCGGGCTCTCGCTCTTATCGGGCTTCACTCCACCCTATTACCACCCTCTCGATGAAGAGCAACAGCAACTCGGGAAACATCTCAGCGATATCATTATAGGTAATACCTTCAGGGCGCCCATAGATTCGGGGCATGACCATCAAGGACTCCACAAAGACCTTACTGAGAGAGAGATGGCCTTTGGGTCCATCAAATCGGCATTCGATGAGCGTCAGATCGAGACCACGGGGGGGCCAAAGGATTTTGATAGGGAGGATCTCAAACAGCACATGACCCAACTCCATGACCTCATGGACAGGAGTGAAGACACGATTCATCAATCGAGTGATCAAGGCCGAACCTGGATTCAGGATCAAAAGGAGGATGCTACGGGCCCCCTTCATCAGGATCAGCGATCCTTCCTCCGACACCGCCTGAGACAAGAGGCGGATGATGAAAAATCACTGGCGGTTTGGACTTATGATACCGTCGGAACCCCCATGCTATGGGCTGCAAGGGAATTAAATGACCTCGGCCTGCCGCTGGCTAAGGCCTTCATAGAAGCTTATCAGGACGCCATCGATCAAGGTGAACCGAGGGCAAAGGGTCTTCGCATCGCGATCCAACAATTACCCATGTTCAGGGAGGATTTAATGCAACGGATGATCGAGCGTGAAGCGGTAAAGACCAAGGATGCCTTAACTCCAGAACAAAATGATTTCATCCAAGAGACTTTGAAGGCACGTATGTCTAGTCTTTTTGAAGACCCGAACGAAGGGTCATCCACCAAAATGGAAAGTAGAGAGAGACTGTTCGCTGTCAGCGGCGAGGAGGGCCCACACCTCGCCACCCTCCTCGAAAAAATAGCGGGCCACGATCGGCCTGATCTCATTGGGCTTATTCGGCAATGGAATCGCACCCGACCTATCACTTCAAAATGAAAAGCGACTTAGATTCATCCATCAAGCGGCTTAGAGTCTCGTTGCGGTCCTGCCTCGAGCCAGAAGTCGCTTTTGGGAAGCCGTCACGGCCATGACACCTGAATGGGCCAGCATAGTCGAGGTGGTTCCGTTGAGGGTCCCCGTGAAGGCGCCCGCGATACAAAGGAGATTGGCCGGTATGGTCTTTGATGTCGCTTTGAAGACTTTGCCCGCATGGCTTCTTCCAAGTTCCAACAAATGTGGCAAGGCATCCAAGGATTCATCCAGAAGCAGAATTTGGCTATCCGCATGATCACCCTTGGGCCCTCCTGCGGTGATGACAACATGCGCCAATGTAGTGAGCGGCTTTTCAGCCTCAGGCGTCGTTAAAAAAGCGCACTGATACCCTTCTTGATCCAGCCTTCTGATGAAGTGGCCCAAGGTTTCACCTTCGAGAGACGGTGCGATCACTTCAACCCCTAGTTTTTCTGCCAGCGCCAGCGTTTCAGTGTCGTTGCCACCATGGAGGACTGGACGGAGCCCCGAGGCCGCTAAATGTTCAAGGATTGGATGGGCAGCGGATCCTATGGTAGCGCCAAAACGAACGAAAAAGGGCCTCTGACCATCCACCTCAACCTCAAGATCAGGTGACAGGCTTTGATGCAGACCCTCAACATTACGGAGGATGACCGTCTGCTGGCCTATTCGAGTCGCAATAACCTCTCGATTAAAATCGATCAAGGAGGCCGGAGTCACCTCGATCTCTGCCTCACGGGCCGCGGTACGAAGCGCATCGGCCCGATGATCACCAAGGAACTCAGCCGCTGCCGCAGCCAGCGTCAGGACTTCCTTGGGATTCATCAGATGGGTGTCCACGGAGACAACTTCAAGGCCTCCTTGACCAAGGAACGGCAGTCGAGAATCAAGAATCAGCAAGTGGCATTCCGCTAAAGCGAGCAAGGAAGCGGGGGTTTTGATGAGTGCCCCTTCACGAAGAGCTGAGCGGAGATCGTCGAAAAACTCTGTGGGAGCCGCGATAAAGGGTGCATTGATCCAATCCTGGTGGAGCACAGCACTGGCCATATGAAGGCCACCGGTCGCCAATGCAGCGCCGGCAATGGCAAGGTTAGGTGCCACCGATTTATCGGCTAGACGGCGCGCTTCAATACGAAGCCTCGGATCATGTGCAATCCGTTCAGGTAAGGTCCTGATCACTTCGCTCACGTAATCAAGACGGGATGAACCCATCGCATCAAAAGGCTTTACGATCGCCTCACCGGCTAAGAGCCGGTGGCCACTTTCAAGGAGATCACCCGCTGATTTTCGGGTGGTTCTAAAAGGTCCAAAGTCTCGGAGCGCATCCTGGACTAAAATTTCTCCAGAAATGATCAGCGCATCTACCGGCAAAAGATCACCTGGCTCAAGTCTTAAGGTCCCCTTCTGCCCTTCTGAGATCGATGACAATGAGTCAGCCTCCCCCTCAAGGAGCGGGTCACGATTGAGATCTTCAAGGAGCGTCCGGGTTTGTCGAACAATATCTCGGCGCCAGGATCTCTGCCAGAATGCACCGAGCCATTCGGCGAGCGCTGATGCAAAAGGCGCCGCCCCGGCAACCGAACAGGCCAAGACCACCGTTCCAAATGCAGGGGCGCCGATACGTCCTTCACGAAATTCACGCGCCGCTTCTTTCAAGTGGGGGTAGCGCGTCATAATCAGGACACCGGAGGCGACCGGAATCATCACTGGAATCATGAATTGCCCCGCAGCACAAAGTGCGAGATTTAAATGGGCGGTTGCAAGAGAAGCTTTCGGCGAGGGGATCATCGGACAAGTCTTATCGCCATGGGCTCCGACCAAATCTTCGAGCGTACGGATCCACACCAGAGGATGAGCCGCCTCATCGATCCGAACATAGATCACCGCGCGAAGCAGTGACGCACGGGCCTGTATAACCCCTGGCAGCCCCCGAAGCCGCTCTGGAAAATGGTTTATCGGAAAAGAGGCCCGGGCACGGCCGCCAAGATTCACCGAAACCCAGCCTGAACGATGCTCCTTTAAAGGGAGGGTGGTGACCACACCTCGCCAACGGGTGAGGCGCACCGGACGCGCCCATGGCCAACGGGGTAAATCATGGCCCGATGGAGCGGAGTCGGCGAGGTCTGAAAAAAGATCCATCAACCCCGGTGCATGAGCCGCCACGTCTTGAGATTCCTCGAAGGTGATCTCAGCACGACCCTGTTGTGGGGTAATGGTCACCATGTGGGTCCCACGATGGGCAAAAGCACGATGAGTGAATTCGCGCAACAACTTCTGTCCCCCCTGGGTGAATAACCTTGGGTGATCAATAGAAAGTCCCTTTGTCGTTAAGTGGACAGCGGCTTGTTGTTGCATCGAATACCTCGATCTGCTGAATCGTGCGGAATAACACTATGGGTGATCACACCATCGTCAACACCCTATCACCCAATAAGCCACAAAATAGCACTGAAGATACCATCAGACAATGGGCGTCATAGACCCGGTCATGGGGCCGCTCCCTCCCACCTGGACTGGACCGGCCCCACTCGCTATGCTGAGAGCGCGCGGTCTGACGTACGGCCAACCTTTTGTTTTCTGAGCCGTCTAAAGAAACAGAAAGGGCAATTCGGTGGGATATCGGCTTCATCTGCGATCAAATAATCAAGTCCACACTGCCGACATGGCACAAATCGTGTCGCTCCTGATTTGAGATCACGGGCAATCACCCATGCGTCCGTGAAATTGAGGCCTTTTCTGCTGCCCGCCTCGGGATAGATGTCCCTGTAAAGGTCATGGGCCTTCATCAGTATGTCCGCTGATAAATGGCGATGAATCTTCTGTCCTCCAAGGTGTCGGTAGAGAGCGCCAAACAAGGTGACTTCCGCCTGATTTCTCCGAGAAGTAAAAAATGAGGAGGAGCTCGGCATGGGTCCAGAGGGTGGCGATCGGTCGTGTTTCATTTTATAGAGGCTACGAATTTCAGGCTCTGGCAACCCCGTTAAGGCATGAACGGGTGATGTTCGAAGTTCTCGATCAACCAGCTTCATAGCCAACGCCCGTCGCTCGTGTCTTAGGAGTGAAGTCAAGGCCATCTCAACGCACCTCCGTCGCTGTCGTTAACCATTGCCACTGGAGAATTTCATTCGAACCTGCCTCCGGAGGGTGCTGTAGATAGTCTCTGAGAACCTGAGGGGTCAGACGACAGCCGAAACAAAGGAGATTGGCGTGGGCAAGCTCGTGGATTTGAGCCAGTGACATTTTTTTTAAAAGCGCGAGCGTTTCTATGGGTACCCCAAGGAGATATTGGGCCTTGTGCTCCTCGCCACTCTGGAGCCACTCCCTGACTTTCTGCAAGTAGAGTTGATTCAAAAGATAAAGATCGGCATCCATCATGATGGCCTCCTGATAATTAGTCGTTAAGGGATTGGGCTGCAAGAAGATTTCGTAGGGCAATGACTTTGTGGCCATACCGTTCGGCGGCTTTTTGATCACGCCAGGCGTGATAGCGCCCTACGCCCAAGGGGAGATTGTTGGGGGCTGAATCTATGGCCTCCCGTAGAATTTTCGCCCCAAGATCAAGATTGGTTTTTGGATCGATCAGGTCTTCAAGAACTTTCACCCGATGGCCATGCCATCGAAGATTGACCTGCATTAACCCTACATCAATGAGATCATGATGTTCAGATCGATGTTGGCGGATGTCCGCTAAGGCTTCGGTTGATGAGCGGGGGTAGTAAGTTCGGCCACCGTGATGCAAAGCCCACGGCCAAGGACTCGAAAGCCCGTCTATGCCCCTCGATGATTCAGTCAATGCGACGGCATAAAGAAGATAAGGATCGACCCCATGAAGCGCGCCGATGTCTCCCCAGATCGTTGATTCAAGATGGACCATGGGGATGGTTTCTAAATCGAGCGGATCAATCTTGAGGGCTTTCATCGGCGACACTTGAGAACCTTCCCTGACGGGGGTGAGCGGGATGGCCTTGATAGCTGTCGAACCTGTCAACAAGATAAGACTCATGACGACCCCATGAATCGAGCATCGAGTCTCGCGCCAACATGAAAGTCCTCGTGGGTCGTTGGAGCGAGAACTCTCCCTCCGTTTGTAACCTATGATCATCATCGTCCTCCTGTGGGTGTGGAGGCGTCATTGTTGCGATCTACGATGGAGATCTTATGGAGATCTAAAGGAGATTTGATGGAGTTTTATGGTGTTTTGATGGAGACACCCGATTCTTCACTCGTGGCGATGGGTAACAAGATCGTCGCTATCGCCCCCCCTAAGGGGTGATTGTCCAGCGTCCATGTGCCCCCATGGAGGCCAACTATTTCGCTGACAATCGATAGCCCTAACCCTGTTCCAGGATAATCCCTATGAGGCTGAGAAAAAGAGACGAATACCTCATGGACTCGCCCCAAGAGGGCTTTTGGAATGCCAGGACCTTCATCGCGAATCTGAATCATCACTTCAAGGCCCTTTTGCTCGATAACGACGTGGAGGCAACTCCCCGGAGGGGAATAATCAATGGCATTCGCCATCACGTTTTCAAATAACATCGCCATCAAAAAAAGATCCGCATGAATGGTCAAGGTGGCATCGACATCCAGTAATACCTCGAGGGCATGGGACTTCAGAAGCGGTTTCAAATCATCGAGGCAGTGATCAAAGATTTCCGCCACCGACGACCACTGTCGAACATCGAGCCGCTGTTTTTGCTCAAGGGAAGCCAAAAGCAGCATCCGATCCACCACCCGCTGGATACGATCCACCTGACTGACGATCTGGACGGGATAGACGGTCGAGACCTCCGCCTTGTCAAGCTCCATCATCGCTTGAGCGGCTAACCGGATCCCGGTGAGGGGGTTTTTTATTTCATGGGTCAACTGATGGACCCGCTGGTGTGGAAGGTTTGGATTGGGTGCCGAAGATAGGGCGTCTTCCAGTGACGTCTGCCAGCCACCGACAGAGTCATCAGGCCGCTCTATCTTGGTGCTCATGGGAACCAACCCCTTCTCGTTAAAGCGTCTATAAAAAAAACAAGCACAAAGAAAAATAGAGCTGGTGACCACCGCACTCAACAGCGCGACCGATTGCAGCGCCTGAACCAAAGTCGCCCGAGGGTCTGGATTGATTTCGATCGAACGGGCAATAAGGAGACCAACGGGACCCTCAAGCTCCTGTGGGATCGATATAGCGACAGCCAGTAGCCTCAAACCTTTGATTTTAATGGACCCCTCCCGCGGCGTTTCCTGAATGACCGGCGCCATAAAATCCAGTAACGCGGTCCTCTCCTCAGGACTGACGGGACGACTAAACCAGGGTTCAGCCGGTGGGCTTATTCGCACCACAAGATCACTCGCCGGGATGTCTTTGAGGGCATCTAAGTGCGCTTTAAGATGTGCCGTGAGCATCTTAGATTCAATGCTAAGCGTCTTTAGCGTCTCTCTCTCGAAAGGCAGAACCGCGATGGCCTCGTAATCATCGATGCCTTTTTGGATGCCCCATAGAAGGCCACCGGCTAAGGTGGCCAGAATTAGGGCATAGAGCCTTGGTCGCCGCACGGGTCATCCCTCAGAAAGTAACCCGCATTACGGCTCGTTCCTATGAGGTCGTGGCCACCTGAAATTTGGACGATCTTGGCTCTTAAATTCTTGATATGGGTATCGACCGTGCGATCAGATGGCCGGTAGGGATCTTCCCAGGCCTGAACCATCAACTGTTCTCTCGAAAACACTACCCCTGGCCGGCGGAGGAGACCGGTCAGGAGACCATATTCGATCGTCGTGAGGTCGAGCCGTATCCCGCCATAACGAATTTCGCGGCGGTCCGGAGCGTGTTCGAAGCGGCCCTGACGAATCCAGACCTCGGCTTGAGGTTCCTCTTTTTCCATCGCACCTGAAACGCGCCTGAGAACATTTCGAATCCTTGCGAGCACCTCCCGCGGCTCAAAGGGTTTGGGGATGTAGTCATCCGCACCAAGCTCAAGACCACTGATTCGATCAATCGCTTCAGATCGAGCCGAGAGAAAGATGATCGGGACATCAAGATCGCTTGAAATCCTTCGATGAAGATCATAGCCATGGATGTCGGGAAGCCCGATATCGAGAAGAATAAGATCCACGGGGCCTTGGTTAAGGGCTGCAATGGCTTCTGACCCGGAAGCCGCTAAGACGACCTGAAACGCATCGCCGAGAAGGGACATCTTCAGGGCTTCGCGCACCAAAGGTTCATCATCGACGACCAATATAGAGGGACGGCGATCTGGCATCGTCAAAGGCGGTGATGACATTCAAAACCTTCTTGTTAAGTACCGATACTCGGGGAGGACAAAGATGCTGCTTTATTTTGTCATGTTTCTAAAGGGTCTGCCCTCTCTAAAGTCTCATCATGAGGTGGCCTTCCATGGGGACTCTCAATACCCCGCGGATCTTTCCTGTTAGCTACCGAGTGACCTTCATGTTGACTGACATTCCGTTATTGACCGATCCCTACGGCGCCGATGTGGCTTCACCCAGCGATATTGATGGCATCATCGAATGGCTGTCTTCGAGGTTTCAACAACTCGAGGACGAAGGTCGAGAAGTGGTTGATGAATACTGGCGATTGTTGCGTGTTATCCAGAGGGGACGGTCATTTTGGCCGAGAATGACATTGGGACTCAGAATAAGGACCCGGGCCAATGGGACTTTTAGCCTCGAATGGTATGGCATGGGCGTCATGGGCCGTGACCAACGCCCCGTTGAGCGCATTCATATTGCCAAGGGTCGTCGTCATAGCTATTCGATGAAAGCCCTCCTCAGACGACAGCCCTCCTGGGTTGCCCCCTTGGTGTTAGAAACGGAAACCTTGCTGGCCGATATTCGATGCCGGCTTGATCAGCTCATCAAGATAAGAGATGCACTCGGAATGTATGCAAGGAAGACCGGGGAATCCGAGGTCAGTCCTTCAAAACTGCTTGAAAAGCATCGTCTCGACCATCAATTAAACGCGCTGCTGTGAGGTTTACGCTGTCTCTCTTGAGAGCCCTCGGGATGGCGCCACCATTGGCATCCATCGATTCATCGGAATATATCCTTCCGGCCATGAGGCACCATGAAGCGATAGGACGTATCACCTATCCCGCCCTCACGCTTAAACCTTTAATGGCAATGGAGCAGCCACTGATCGAAGCCCTGTATGAAGCGTTGAATCTTCCTTCAAGCCTTCAAAGAGGGTTATTGACACCGGTTATTGAGCACTATGGTTAATTTTCGCTCGGCGCCAACAATCAAGCCCTTTGCGGCGGTGTCCCTGATCCTTTTCTCAAGAAGTCCCATTATCGGATGAGCATGCTGTATCCGGTGGCTGAAACCAAGGGCAACCACGCCATGGGAGCGTCCACCAAT
>CAILMG010000249.1 GCA_903835265.1 uncultured Methylococcus sp. | reverse complement strand
GTGCGAATTCCATCGGCGACCGTTTTTTCAACGGCGAGTTCGATGGCCTTAGCTTCGGCTTCTAAGCCGAAGGAGTGACGGAGCATGAGTGCAGCCGAAAGAACTTGGGCGCAAGGATTCGCTTTATCTTGTCCGGCAATATCAGGCGCAGTGCCGCCAGAGGGCTCATAGAGTCCATAACCTTTACCATGCCGATTAATATCCATGCCCAGCGAGGCCGAAGCCATCATGCCGAGTGATCCACAGACGACGGCCATCTCGTCAGATAAAATATCGCCGAACATGTTTTCGGTAAGGACAACATCGAATTGTCCAGGGCGAAGTACTAACTGCATCGCCGCATTATCAATATAAATGAAAGCTAAAGTAATATCGGGTGCCTTTTCTTTAATGCGCTCGGTGACTACTTTTCTCCAGAGAACTGAAGTTTCGAGTACATTAGCTTTATCGACTAAAGTGATGTGTTTACGCCGAGCACGGGCAGTCGCAATCGCTACATCGGTGATGCGTTCAATTTCAGATTTGCGATATACCATCGTATCAATCGCCTCAATATCACCATCAGGTAAAGTGGTGGTTGATTTCGCGCCGAAATAAAGTCCACCGGTGAGCTCACGAATACAAACCATATCGACGCCATTAGGACTGCGGTCAGGTCGGATCGGCGATGTTTCGATTAAATTTTTAAGCAGTAAACCAGGACGGACATTTGCGAAGAGTCGGAAATGTTTTCTTAATGGTAAGAGGGAAGCCCGCTCAGGTTGTTCTTTGGGAGGAAGTTTTTCCCACTTAGGTCCACCGACTGATCCGAATAAAATCGCATCCGCTTTGCGACAGGCTTCCAGGGTGGAGTCCGGTAACGCTTTACCATGATTATCAATTCCAGCGCCACCGACGTCATGCGTCGAATGCTCGAGGGTGTGACCAGATTTCTTGAGCACAGCTTCGAGTACAGGCAAGGCCACGGCCATGACTTCAGGGCCGATGTAGTCGCCAGGCAGAATTGCAATTTTTAGGTGCATAGAGGAAAGAAAATAAGGCAAAGCTCCGTCCTAAGTGCAAGGACAAGCGATAAGCTGGGAATAATTTAATTCTTCGGCATCGGGCCCGATCCAAAGCCACCACGTACATCGACCACATACCAGGCCTCTACTTTCTCTCGTGCCCATGGCGTACGACGCAGAAAAGTAAGGCTAGATTTAATCGAAGGATTGTAGGTGAAACAACGAATCGGGATACGACTACCCATTTCCTGCCAGCCGTATTTATTCAACAAGTGCTCAAGAACTTTTTGCAGAGTGACCCCATGAAGTGGGTCGCGTGGGTGTTGCGAAGGCGACGTCATACTGACCTATTGTCTATCTTTGGCGAAGGCCTCTGCAAAATAAGTTAAAATTAAATCAGCACCGGCTCGACGAATCGCGAGTAATGATTCATCGCGGGTTGCTTTAAGATTGAACCAGCCTTTTTCGGCGGCCGCATGAATCTGTGCGTACTCGCCCGAAACTTGATAAGCGGCAATCGGACGCGCGGAGGATTCACGAACATCGCGAATGATATCTAAATAAATTCCAGCAGGTTTAACCATGAGGATGTCGGCGCCTTCCAACTGATCTAAATGAGCCTCGCGAATCGATTCACGACGATTGGCTGGGTTGATTTGATAAGTAGCTTTAGAAAGTGATTCACCTGTTTTTCTGGTGCTGCCGACCGCATCGCGGAATGGGCCATAATACGCCGAAGCGAATTTAGCCGAATAGGCGAGGATGCCAGTTTGTGTTAAATTATTTTCATCGAGTGCCTTACGAATCGCATTTACGCGTCCGTCCATCATATCGGACGGCGCAACAAAATCCGCGCCCGCTTGGGCTGTGAGCACCGACATTTTAACCAGTGCAGCGACCGTCTTATCGTTATCTACATCGGTCTTCGCACTATTTAAAATTCCATCGTGTCCGTGTGTGGTGTAAGGATCCAAAGCAATATCCGCAAAGATAACCATCTCCGGACATTTTTGTTTAACTTCACGAATCGCACGCAGCGCGAGATTGTTTGAATTGTGTGCCTCTACGCCGTCCGCCGACTTTTTATTTTCATCAATTTTTGGAAACGGTGCAATACCATGAATACCTAACTTAATGAGCTCATGACATTTTGCAGCCAGTTGTGAAAGTGGAATGCGATTAATTCCTGGTAGGGAAGGAATCGGTTCTAAGCTTTCACCTTCCGTGACAAAAATAGGCTGAATCAGATGGCGTGGCTCGACAGAAATTTCTGTGAGCATGGTACGAATGCCAGCGGTAGTACGTAGACGACGTAAGCGAGTTGATGGGTCGAGTGATTCCGACATCGGAGGGTTGAGTTAGTCGAGTCGCTGTCGAAAGGAGATCAACCGTCTCGATGAGAAAAGGAGGCGGGGTATAGTCCTTCCGATAAATGACTCTGGGGGTTTGACGGAGTGTCGACATAGGAATCTTTCTAATGAGGGGGCGTGTTATGGACCGCCAGGAGAGAACCTCTTCCTTGAGGCGGCTTCATAAGGGATAAGGATACCAATCTCCCGTTAACGTGTGTCCTTATGATTTGACGGATACTTGGGTCCTAGGGAGAAAAAACCTTCTACTCCCTTTTCTAAGTCGATGAAGATGGGCCGGGGCCTTCTAGCGACCGCGTTAATGGTCGACTTAAAGGGCCTAATCCACTAAAATTAAGCTATTTTTCACTCATTCATGGGGGCCAGCCATGGCCGCAGACCCCCCTGTCACCCCAGCAGTTGATAATCACCTTCATGACAGATGACGTTTCCCTGACGGACTCCAAACCCGATTCACTGACCCTCGGACTCCAAGGTTTTTCCTATGGTGACCTTTATCGACCAGAGCGACTCAAGGACCTCTCGAATCAGTTCGACGAGGCCTTAAAGCTCCGCTCCGCCGATCTCTATCGTGAGTTTGAGGCTTATCGTGACGGACTAGGAGAAGGGATGAAGCCTGAGGCCATCTCAGACCTTTTGGTCAGGTTAGCCCCTGAACTCAGTCTGTTTCTGGCTCGCCTATTTGGCGTTGAATCGGCGAGAGAGGCCCAAGTCACCTCCATTCAAGAAGACTTTCGGACTATCTTCGCTTTCAAAAACGAAATCGTTCATAAAACCGTCAGCCGCTATAAAGGGGAGGATCCTGAGGCCTTCGATCTTGATGCCTTAGAGTGCGAATTCGAGACCTTAGTGACGGCAGTTATCGATGAAGAACGCCTCAACAAGGATCGCGAAATGGCGATTGCAGGCCTTGGCGTCACCCTGAAGTCTGCCGTTGATGGCGGCGATGGGAGTTTGATCCCCGCCCTTCGTGGCCGTTTGATGGCAGATCTTTCCGCAGCAAAAGCTTTTGAAACTCCCCTCAAAGGGGACGACATCACCCTCGCGCTCTTCCTTCACGAACTCATTGGACGTTGGGCTTTTGCATCTTTAAAAGTAGAGTCGTTTAAAGTCCGGGTTCAAGACTGGCTGAGCTTCAAGACCCCGGCTAAGACTGATTTCGCCCATCTGGTTCATCACAGCCACCGAGAGATTAATGGCTATGGCGTCTGGAGCGTTGAGGAGTCGAGGCACCGCCGTCGTGATGGCTTTGCTTTGACCGACCCCCGGTTTCCCCAGCGCCGGGTCCTTTATGAGGTCGATCACTGCATTTACTGCCATGACCGTGATACCGATTCCTGCTCGAAAGGCATGCGAAATAAAAAGGATGGCACTTATAAAATCAATCCGTTAGGGGTCACCATCACGGGCTGTCCGCTTGAAGAGAAGATCTCCGAGATGCACATGGTCAAGCGCCAAGGAGACAACTTGGGTGCCCTGGCCCTCATCACGATCGATAACCCCTTGTGTCCTGGGACGGGTCACAGGATTTGTAATGACTGTATGAAGGGGTGCATCTATCAGAAGACCGAACCCGTCAACATCCCTCAAATTGAGACGAATGTCCTAACGGATGTCCTCTTCATGCCTTGGGGCTTTGAAATCTATAGTCTTTTAACCCGTTGGAACCCCCTGAACGTCAAGCGGCCCTATGCGCTGCCTTATAACGGTCGAAACGTGTTAGTAGCCGGGATGGGGCCTGCGGGCTATACCTTGTCGCATTACTTAATCAATGAGGGTTTTGGGGTTGCCGGCATCGATGGTCTTAAAATTGAGCCCTTACCGCCCGAGTTGGTCGGGGATGAAAACACCCCTCCGATGCCCATAAAGGACTTCAGGACGCTCTATGAAGCCCTCGATCAGCGCATTATGTTGGGGTTTGGTGGTGTGGCCGAATATGGCATTACCGTCCGCTGGGACAAAAACTTCCTGAAGGTGATCTATCTTAATCTCCTTCGGAGAAACACCTTCAGCATTTATGGTGGGGTTCGCTTTGGCGGTACCTTAACCATCAATGAAGCCTGGGATCTTGGTTTTGATCATATAGCTATTGCCTCGGGTGCTGGCAAACCGACGCTGATTGATCTTAAAAATAATTTGATCCGCGGCATTCGAAAGGCCTCTGATTTCCTGATGGGTCTTCAATTGACCGGGGCGGCCAAAGAATCATCCCTTGCGAATATGCAGGTTCGACTCCCCGCCGGCGTGATTGGGGGAGGGCTCACGGCCATTGATACCTGTACAGAAGCCCTTGCGTACTATCCTGTGCAAGTCGAAAAGGTTCTTCATCGGTATGAAAAGCTCTGTGCGCTCCATGGTGAGTCGCATGTCCGCTCACTCTATGATCCAGAAGAAACGATTATCCTGGATGAATTCTTAGGTCACGGACGTGCGATTCACGCTGAACGTCAGCGGGCAGCCACTCAAGGTGAAGTGCCTAACTTCCTGCCGCTCCTCGAAAGCTGGGGTGGGGTCACGCTCTATTATCGAAAAGCGATTGAAGATTCGCCTGCGTATCGACAGAACGCGGAAGAAATCACTGAAGCCCTTGATGAAGGGATACGTTTGGCACCAGGGATGAATCCTCTTGAGGCGATCGAGGACGCCTACGGTCATCTTCAGGCGGTGCGTTTTGAACAACTAGAATTTCAAGGCGAGCGCTGGCACAAAAAGGGTGACCTTGAGGTCCCTCTCCGTTCGCTCTTTGTCGCTGCTGGCACCTCGCCGAATACCATCTATGAATCAGAGCATCCCGAAAGCTTCGTCATGGATAAGAAGTTCTATCAGCGTTACGAGCCTTCCACGGATAAACCCATGCCCGAATTAGTGGAAGTGAATGATGAGACCCTCGCGAAGGTTGGAAAACCTGCACCCTTCACGTCCTATCAACGAAACGGAAAATTCATCACCTTCTATGGTGATAATCATCCCGTCTATGCCGGCAATGTCGTCAAAGCCATGGCCAGTGCGAAGGATGGCTATCCTTACATCGCTCGTCTCTATCAGGAAGACTTTAAGACCCTGAAGCCCGAAGGGCAGGCGGCACGCGATCAAGCCTTTAAGTCCTTCAAAAGAACTCTAGATGAGCAACTCAAGGCGGAAATCGTTGAAATCAACCGAATCACTTCGACCATTATCGAAGTCATCGTTAAGGCCCCTTTAGCGGCTAAGCATTTCTGCCCAGGTCAGTTCTACCGCGTTCAAAATTTCGAAGCACTGGCACCCATCGTTGAAGGGACGGTCTTAGCTTCTGAAGGTCTCGCTTTAACGGGCGCCTGGGTGGATAAAGAGCAAGGGCTTATCTCCTTGATCGCACTTGAAATGGGGTCATCCTCCAGACTCTTGGCCCATTGGAATAAAGGAGATCCCGTGGTCGTCATGGGGGTGACCGGGGCACCCACCGACATTTATCCCGGACAGACTGTGGCGCTGATTGGTGGCGGTCTGGGTAACGCCGTCCTCTTTTCAATCGGAAAAGCGTTCCGTTCCGCCGGGAGTCAAGTCATCTATTTTGCGGGATACCGAAATCGCGAAGATGTCTTTAAGATCGAGGAGATCGAAGCCGCATCCGATGTCATTGTCTGGGCGGTCGATGATATCGAAGGCAATACCGCCATCGAGCCCACTCGGCCCCAGGATAAGACCTTTGTAGGCAATATCGTTCAGGCCATGGTGGCCTATGCCAAGGGAGACCTAGGCGCTACCACCGTCCACCTTGATGACGTTGATCATATGGTCGTCATTGGCTCCGATAGAATGATGGCGGCAGTCAAAGAGGCTCGGTTTGACCAACTGAAGCCCTATCTCAAACCTCATCATCATGCGATTGGGTCCATCAATTCTCCTATGCAGTGCATGATGAAAGGAGTTTGTGCGCAATGCCTTTGTAAACACATTGACCCAGAGTCTGGGAAGGAATATTTCGTTTATTCCTGCTACAACCAGGATCAGGATCTAGACCGAGTCGATTTCACCAATTTAAGAGCCCGACTCCGTCAAAATTCGGTTCAGGAGAAGCTTTCGGGGCTTTGGCTTGCGCATCTGGTGAATCCTCAATGATGGCCTTCTTGGGGGTCTCATGAGTCGTTCCTGCACCAACATGGACGAAACGGCTGTTTTTTCGGCTAAAAGCATGACATTGGTGCTCAAGTCTTTTAGTATTGAATTTGTTGAAACCTTCCGTTGGAACTGGTCTTCAGCAAAGGGGTTTTCCGACAACTGATTTGGTCGCCATTGAATAGGCTTCCAATGGACAACTAAAAAGAGATGAAAATGAAAAAGATTTCTACTGTAGCAAGCAGCGCAATTCTGGCCCTCATGATTTCAGGCAACGTTTTTGCCGCTGAAAATGCTGAAGGCGTCAAGGAGCATCTGGGTCTGACCCTTGAAAAGACCAAAGAAGCACAAGCTGCTGCGGCTGCTGGCAACAAAGAAGAGTGCGTTAAGAGCATCAAGGTTGCTAAGCAACACTATAAGGAAGTGACGGGTGATGCGGCTGGCAAGCCACTTCAGGATGCGATTAAGGTTCTGAAAGTTGGTCAGGAAGAATGCGAACAGGGCAACACTCAGAAGGCAGCGACCACGCTGTCTGAAGTGGTTACCGCGATCGACAAGATCCATGGTCTCATTAACCAGTAAGCACACCGATGGGGGGGCTTAGGCTCTCATCGAAAAGGCGTCCATCTGGACGCCTTTTTTTATATCGAGATTAATCGGCTACTGCTGAAGCCAATAGGCTTTAAGAAAGTCATCAAACGACATCTCCTGATGGGCTTCAAGTTCTTCTTGACGCAACAAAGAGGTCTTAACCGTTTGCTCAAATCGATGCCTTATGGGTTCTTCGAGGGGTTCCTTAAGCCAATACTGACGATGCTGCTCTGTCAGGCTTAGGGCGTATTCACTGATCGTCTGTCCTGACGCTTTAAGATGTCGAATAACAGCCTGAGAGGGCGTTAGGGAGGCATCTGCTGCGAGGGGTAACTGCGCTTCTACGGCCCGCCTAAAGGGCTTCAGGTTATCCCCATCATCCATGAGATCCGCTATTTCAAGCATTTCACTCAAGATACTGAAGGACCAATCGGTGATCGCTTCAATGTGGCCCTGTCGGTTGAGGACAAAATGAGGGCTTCTGGCACAACAGGCAACACTTAAGCTGTTGCGATTGCATTCATCCTTCTCCTCGATACTTAAGGGGGGGCTTTCGGTCAAGAAACACCATAGAACAAAGACCTCAAGAAACTGCATTTGGACCAAGGTGACGCCTTCGGGAGCCGTGGCCATGAGATCCACCGCACGCAGTTCAAGATAGCGAACCCCTCTTTTTTTGAGGGCTATCGTGGGCTTCTCTCCTGAAAGGGCGACTTGCTTTGGTCTGACAGGGCTGTAGTACTCGTTCTCGATTTGAAGGATATGGGCATTCAGTTGGCGATAGCTGCCATCGACCTTGATCCCGATCGCTTCATAGGGGGGGTATGGCTGATTGATGGCCGCCTCAAGACTTCGAATATAGGCCGCCACGCTATTAAACGAGATATCGAGGGTCGTCTGACTATCGTTTCGGTAACCGATATCGCTCATCCTAAGAGAGGTGGCGTTAGGCCAGTAGAGAGTATCGGCATCGAGCGGGGTGAAGCGATTAGTCAGCGCCTCTCGCCCTTCGAAAAATGATCGTGAAACTGCAGGGCTATTACCGAAAAGGTAGATGAGTAGCCAGCCATAACGATGGACATTGCGGACAACCCCGAAGTAGACCTCTGATCTGTAATCGATCAGATCAAGGGGTGATTGTTCCATCTCATGAAGGATAGGCCATAGCGCTTCATTCAAGGAATAATTGAAATGAAGACCGGCAATCGACTGCATCGTCCTACCGTAGCGATAGCTGAGTCCTCGCCGATAGATGTGTTTCATCATGCCGATGTTGGAGCTGCCATAGCGAGCAATCGGAATACTGTCATCGCCATGGAGCCCAATGGGCATCGAGGTCGCGAGAAGCGATTCATCCCCGAGATGTTGATACACGAAGCGGTGGATATGACCTAAAGACGTTAATGCTTCCTCTGCCGTTGGGAAGGCGGGCGTGATCAACTCCAGCAGGGCTTCAGAATAATCGGTGGTGATTTCTGGGTGGGTCAATGCCGACCCGAGGGCCTTGGGGTGGGGTGTATTGGCAATTTGTCCCTGAGGATTAAGGCGAAGGCTTTCTTTTTCAAGTCCTTTCAGGCCACCTTTTAATAGACGAGAGTGTCCCTGGCGGTGAAGACGTTCAAGACGTTCACTGAATGCCATGTGAGGAGTCCTTCAGCATGATGATAGAAAAAAGGAAGAGGGAAGCGTCAGCCAAAAGAGAAAAGGGTTCGATTCACCAACTAAATAGAACCCATTTGTTGATATTCATCCCTTTCATATTGTCGCTTTGTCGAACCTCAAGATTGCCATCGCCATCTTGATCGGTGAAGACATAAGGAAAGCCAAAAGCAGGCGTGATACGGACCATCACGACCCGATTATCGATCCGATACTCTTCAATAGTTTCATCCCCGCGCCGAATAATGGTGACATCTGGCTCCATAGGCTTACCGCTTTCCACGGGGGCCGGAAGGTCTGGCTGATCTTGAATGGGAATCAGTGCTTCTTCAGCGGCAAAGCCAGGCATCAGGTTAAGCCATAGGATCAATGCCGGTAGGAGACGCTTCATGGAAGTCACGCATGGTTCAACGGATAGAACCCATAAGTGTACCAAATTGTCGCTTCAGGCCCTACAGATAAAAGGAATAGAGCACAATGACGGCGTTTCTTTAAGGATCCAAAAAGTCCATTTCATGTTGCTTCTCGGTGAGATTAGAATGTCTTATCAATGTTCGGCATCTAGTTAGGTGGGGGTCGGATGGAGGGGCCATGTTGCTCAGCCGACATCCTTCTCCTTTTCAAAAGATCTTGACAACCATTTCTTCATGGACGATCAACAGCTCCTTCGTTACAGCCGACATCTTCTTCTACCAGACATCGACATTGAGGGTCAGGAACGCTTAATGGCGTCGACCGCATTGATCGTGGGTTTAGGTGGGCTTGGCTCTCCAGCGGCCATGTACCTTGCCAGTAGTGGTATTGGTCGTCTGGTCCTCAATGACTTTGATATCGTTGACTCCAGCAATCTTCAGAGGCAAATACTTTATGGCTTTGAGGATATTGGCCAGTTAAAGACCACCTCAGCGGCAAAGAGGCTGCGATCTCTCAATAGAGATCTTCAATTGGACCTGAGGGATGGACAGCTGACCGATGACACTTTATCGGCCCTCATTGAAGAGGTCGACATCGTCCTTGATTGTTCGGACAATATGACGACGAGGCACCGAATTAACCGGGCCTGTTTCAAGCATCGTAAGCCATTAGTCTCCGGGGCGGTCATTCGATTTGAGGGCCAATTTGTTGCATTTCGGCCCGGCATTGGCGACAGCCCCTGTTACAATTGTCTTTATGAGGACAACGGGGAGCTTCAGGATTCATGCAGCCAATCTGGTGTGATTGCCCCGCTTCCTGGGATCATTGGGGGCATGCAGGCGCTTGAGGCGATCAAGATCCTGGCGATGAAAAACTACATTATCCCTCAGAGTCTTTTGCTGTTGGATGCAAAAACCTTGGAAGTTCAGCGCCTCAAATTGAATAGAAATCCGGGTTGTCCGATCTGTGGCACCGATTTCTCGATAAAGGCTTAAGGGGTTTTACCCGACCTTTTTTTGACCATTCACTTATTGATCGAGAGACGAAGATGACTGAGGAAGCCCCTCCATCAAACCAGAATCCCTCAGCATCCGGTTCTTTGAGTAAGATGCGCCGGAAGGCGGTCATTTGGATCTCGATTGCACTAGTGATTCTCTTCTGGGACGAAGTCTTCGAGATCACTGTCCACGTTCTTCATATCATCATCGAATATCTGGAATTAGCCATCGAGGAACTCATCATCCTGATCTTCCATGTGGAGGAACATGAATCTCAGATGTTCACCGCGTGGATCGGCCTTGGCTCCTTTATTGCCCTTGGCGTCATCGGTTATTTAAGATTGGTCCGCTTTATTCATCGTGAATTTAGAAGCTGGGGCTATTTTTGGATCTGGATCAAAGTCCATTTTCAGGAGAATTGGATCCCCGTTTGTCTGATCCTGCTGCTTTATTTTGCCTCTCTATTTCTAATTTAATTAGGCTGTTATCCCCTCTAGAACGGAGCACTGTAAGTCACTATGGCTAATTACAAAAAATACATCTGCGCGGCTTGTGGCTGGGTTTATGACGAAGAATTGGGTGATCCAGATTCAGGATTGGCCCCTGGAACCTTCTACGAAGATATTCCAGATGACTGGATGTGCCCCGAGTGCGGGGTCGATAAAACCTACTTCGATCTTCTCACCTAATGAAGGCGCCGCCTTTAAAGGCGGCGAACGGGCTCTCTCGCAGCCCTCCGTCACCAAAGACACCCAAACCCATGGTGACCTCTGGGAATGGAGCGATCAAGCTTAAGACTTCTGACTGTTCCTGGTGGAGCGAATCCCCGCCATGACCATTATCAACAGCATGATGAATCTCCCCCAGTTGCCAAGGGTTGGAATGGGTGCCGGTGATGGCGGTGTTGGTTGAGTCACTAATGTAATGTCGGTGACCGCCGCATCGTAGGCATTATTTTTATACGCGCTCACCACACCGCCGTAAGCGATGGTAGGGCCTTTCAAAGGTGTCCCGCTGATCACCCCGGTTTGGGGATTGACCGTCAGCCCAAGGGGGAGGTTGCCGTAGAGGAAGTCAAAGGTCGCACCCGATAACCCTTGCGTGGTGGGAGCGAGGGTAAAGGGGATGCCGATCGTCGCTATCGCATGAGGATAGCTGAGCGTGGTGCTCCGCTCCTTCACCGTGATGGTTACGGTATTCGATATCGTCGCACTGTAAACGCTGGTTTGCGCCTGATTTGCCGTGACGGTGCAAGTACCAACCTGGGTCCCGATGAGTTGGTTAGCGTTGATATAACAACGTCCTGTCCCAGTCACCCCGTAACTCACAGGTCCACTGACAATACCCCCTGTCGTACTGAGTGTGGCCGACCCATCGAAGCCAATCGTCGTCGGTGACGCCGTCAGGATCAAAGGAGGACTGGTGGCTTGATGGATCGTCACCAGGACCGGGAGAGAGGTCGCATCGGCGAACTGGCCGCTGGTTCCTGCTTTGAAGGCCGTCACCTGACAGGATCCCTCGCCTGTGGCGGACAACACACTCCCAGAAACGCTGCAGGGCCCTGTGGTTTGATAACTGATTGCTCCGGTCCCTGAACCCCCTGACGTCGTTAGTGAAGTGCTGCCATTGGCATTGATCGTAGTGGATCCCACAGTCAAGATCAATGTCGCTTGCTGACTAATACCGACTCCGACTGCCACTTGATTGGACGTAACCGCCTCATAGTTAGTATTCCCTGCTTCAGACGCTGAGACGATACAAGTCCCGCTACTGTTGCCTGTTAAGACATTATTAGTTAGGCCGCAGGGGCCACCACCCAGGAGGTTATAACTCACCGGTGAACCGCTGATACCTCCAGTGACCGACAGGGTGGTTGAGTTGAAGACCTGAATATTGGTGGATGCAGCGACCAGGGTCAGGGGGGCCGGTTGAGCCTTTAAAATGGTGATCGTTTGAGTGACTGGGGATGCAGGGCTGTAATTTGCATTCCCAGATTGATTGGCCGCGATGAGGCAGGTTCCCCCATTTAATATAGTGACAACGCCCGTGATCGCATTGACTGAACAGGTGCTGGAAGAGGTGCTGTAGGTCACAGGAAGACCGGAGCTGGCACTTGCAAAGACATTAAAGCTGCCACTGGGACTATACGTTGGGGTTGGCACCGGACCAAAAGTAATTGATTGCGCTGCCTGAGTGACACTGATCGACACCGTGGCCAGAGCGGCGCCAGAGGGGCCGCCGTCTGCCCTGATGGTGTAGCTGGTTAAGGCTTGGGCCGTCGTCGCCGTTCCAAAAATAGCGCCGGTGACTTGATTCAATATCAACCCACTTGGAAGCGGAGGGGTGATGCCGTAAATCGTTGGGGTGAAATTGGTCGCGGTATAAGCCGGTGTCTGGGTGATCGGGGTCCCAACCGTGGCGCTGATGGTTTGTGTCGCTGGGGAAATCGAAGGAATACCCGCCGTTGCGAGGCCTAGAGGGCCTGTGTAAGTGGGTGTCACGAGGTTATTTTGACCGGCGATTGAGAACTCATAGTGGCCGCCTGGGGTGAGGCCATTGATGGTGGTCGTTGTTCCGGTCCCGGTGAAAGGCCATGGGATCCAGCTGCCCCCTTGGAGGCGATATTGCACTTGATACCCGGTGGCTCCTTGGATGGATGTCCAGTTGAGAATGGCGCTCGCTAAACCTGGTGCGGCCGTCACTTGAGGGGCATCATACGTCGGGATGACGGTGTATGGAGTGACGACACCAGCGGTGGTTCCGGATGAATTGGTCGCATCCACGTTACAGGAATAGCTTGCCCCCGCGATGGCGCCGGTGAGAACGAGAGGGGAGGCAGCGCCCGTTAAAGCAACGATTGAATTTGGCGTCACTGAGCTTGAAAAACAGGCCGCGGTATAGCTGATAGGACCGGACCCTGTTGACGGAGTGAATCCTACCGTCACCGATGAAATGCCAGGGGTTGCCGTGATATTGCTAGGCGCGGTTGGTCCTGATCCCGCTGGCTGGGGGAGGGTACTGGTCTGAACGGTCCCAAGTTGCCCTGGACCCCGTGCATTGACTGCGGTCACCCCGAATTCATAATTGGTCGAGGGATTTAAGCCTAAGATGGTCGTTGAGGTTCCCGTTCCTGAAAATGGCACCGATTGCCAGGTTCCACCAGGAAGTCGGTACATGACTTGATAGCCGGTGATCGGGGAGCCATTATCTTTTGGAACGGTCCAACTGAGTTGGACACTTTGGGTGGATGGCACTGCCGATACCACCGGCGCTAGAGGAACCCCAATGACCAAGGTAATGGAATCGGTGGGGTGGCCCGCTCCCCCATCGGTCAACCACGTATAGATCCCAGGTGTCAGTCCTAAGGCCGCAATGGTTTTTCCTGGGTATACATTGGTGATCTGGGTGATGGTGAAAACTTGCGACAAGTTGTCAAGAAATAATCGGCCCTCAGCCCCCCGAATCGCGATGGTTTGTTCGCGTCCTCGATATCCAGAATAAAAGGTACTCACCGCCGATCCAAAGCTTGCGGGCCCTGTAATCCGATAAAAGTCGCCCTGATTCCCCGCACCATTCTCAGGGCCAACCTGGAGAATGCCTTGACTCGGCAGCATGCCGGCATCGCCCCCCGGTGAGTTTTCAAAACTCAGTCTGGCGAAAGTCAAGGCGTTACTATCCATTTTGCCCAAGACATTGACCGTGGTGGTTCCACCCGTATCATCAATGTTGACCGATAATGCAGCCTCTGCTGAGCTCAAAGCTAGAAAAAAAAGCGCGACAAACGTGAGGACGGTCGTGATTGAAGTTTTGGCTGTCATCGAGAGGTCCGCATCATTAAGAGCAGAAGAAGCCTTGGTGCTTGAAGAAATTGAATATGATCAGACTAGCAGAAGTGGTATCGAAACCATACTTTTTAATCACGTTTTTTTCATCCCCCTTGCCGCCAAGCGTTCGGGAGGTAATCGAAGATCTCCAACGTCCAGGGGATTTCTCTTAAACCCTTGGAACCATTCTTTGGAGGAGGGGAGCGAGTTGTTGGTTGATGTCATCACCGCCCTTGGGGCCTTCTAGTCTTCCCAAGATGGTTAAACCTTGGTGGATGTGGTTCTGCCGATCTGTTTCAAACCTTTCGAGCACCGGGATCATCGAATCCCCTGCCATGTGAAGGCCTGATCGGACACCGCTTCGAAGGCCTTTGAGAGCAGAGGCTTCAATCGATGGTTTAAGACGGGTGAAAAGAAACCAGGGCAAGAGCCAGGCCAATCCAATCAGAAGGAGGCTATGGATGGCAAAGTCTGAACCTAAATAGTCTAGGTGATGAAGTGCGCTGTCATAATAACCCTTCACGACTTGATAAGACGCCCAAGCAATCGCAAGGACCGGCAGCAAGATACTCATCGCCGAGGCCAGCTTCATCAAACCTCGCTGAGTCTTATTGCCGGGTTCGGCTAAGGCTTGCCTGAGCATCAATTGGCCTTGCCGGAGGACGGTTTTAGACGTCTCTTGTGGCCAGTGTTCTAAAAGCTGCCTTGCCGGTAAGAGAGGCATCCCGGCTTCCCCTAAGAGAACTAAAAGTTGCGTCACCGCATCTTCTGTTCGGCCTTCTGCCCACTCGTCCCAGAGGAGAGGCTTTTCGGGTGCTGGCTTTACGCTTTCTTGATCGGCATGATGAATCAGATCCATCGATCGCCCTATGGGTTGGGCTTCGCGTCCGGTATAAAGGCTCACCAAGGCGCGCATCGACCATTCAAGACCTATCATTAAATCGTGAACCGTGTCGCTCCAGATCGAGCTCCACATTTTTTCATAGCGGCTGGCATCAGAGGACTCAGGGCCTAAGCGTTCCAAAAGGATCTTCACCGCCTCTCTAGCGGTTTCAAATTTCATCAACTCCGCTCTTGATTCCAGTTGGTCCAGCAGATGCTGATGGGAAATTTCTTTTAAAATCCCTTCAAGTGTTGAGAACTGATCAGGGACCGGTAAGGAGGCGGGATCTTTACAGATGGTGGTCAGGACGATGGGATCTTCAAACCCCGTTTTCGCCAACAGCTTTTTAAAGTCATCAAGCTGAACGTCTTCACCCCGATCGAACTGGTTGAGAATGAATATCCAGGCATGATCTCCGCCACCCTCCTTCAAAAGCCGCCAACCTTTATCATCCCGATAACGCTCAGGGCTCACGACGTAGAGAAGAACATCAATCTGTGGCAGCCAATCGAGGACCAATTGCCGATTGTCTTGATCAACACTGTCAATATCAGGCATGTCGACCCACACCACTTGCCTGAGATCATCGTGGTAATGACGTCCCATCCGGACTTGGTCCAAAGGGACGTCATTGGGTAAGGCTCTAAAGTGAATCGATTCATGCGCGTAGAGGGAGACTTCCTGCGAAGTCGGTCGCTCCACCCCGGTTTCTGCAATCGATTCACCCGCGAGTCGGTTTAAAAGACTGCTTTTGCCAACGCCGGTGCCTCCAAAAAAAGCCGCAATCAACGGGCGATGGGATCCTGGATCAAAGAGGGTCGCTGGCGATCGCACCTCTAGGCCTTCGAGCATCTCAAGATCTGATGGCTTAAACCACTGCTGATCAACCGCGACATGGGCCCACGATCTGGCGTCCATTAAAACATCATCGAGCCTTCCTGAATGCATCAGAGAAGCTCCTTGATGGAGGTCAACGTTTGAGGGGAAATCCCGATTCGAAGTGATGGATCCATCTCCAAAGGAAGTGATTTCAAAGGGTTGATGATCGACTCTTTGAAAAGACGACGAACGGCTTCGAGTTGACGCTGCTGAAGCTGGGTCTGGGCTCGGTTCATGTAATGACCCAGCGCCCCCTCTGCCAAGATGCTGGTGAGGGAGAGCATGGCCGGGGCAATGACAAAATCTTGTACCCCGATACCACCCGTATGGAGCGCGACGGCCAACGCCGCGGCATCGGTGGTTACCCGGGTGGCTCTTAAGGTATTGAGAACAACAGGATGCTCCTGAAGATGTTCATAAAGTCCGCGTGCGGTTTGATCAATTTCAGGTTGGAAATCCGTTGCATAAGCCTTACTGGCTGTCTCAAAGGCGTTAAGTATCTCGGGTCTTTGGCTGACTAAACGCATTCTCATATTGTCCCACCAACGCTGCTCTAATGGATCTTGGGTTCTGGCTAAGAGCACGCTTTCGCTGATCTCTATCATGGCATGCTGTGCCAGTTGATTCAGCATCAGTACTTCAGACCCTTGTGAATCACTTCCCATTCCGCTGGCCAGCCGGCCCATCTTAGAAAGCTGCTTCACCGGCCAAGTCACGACGCTACGCGCCGCCACCAAGGCGCCGCCAAGACCTGGAATTTCAAGCAGTGTGAGAAGTTCTGCTAAGGCTTTTTGGAACGTTTCATAATGATTAGGATGATTCAAATAGTCGCGCTGATAGCGATCGATCGCATCCTTTTGAATCCGATCCAGGCGCTCCTGCCACTGCGTTTCAAAGCCATGCTCTAAAAGGATGGGCGCAGTCCATGAGGTCCAGTGTGATTTGATCAGTCTTAAGGTTGGTGGGTCCTGTGGTTTAGCCTGGCGACTTTCTCTCAATCTTCTCAAGGCATCGATCAGCAACTGATGGCAATCAGATTCATGGCTTGATCGCTCAGCTTCTGACCAATAGGGGAAGGTGATGATTTCAGGAAGGGGGTCCGCGCGAAACTGTCGCCATTTTTCTTCGAGAGACTTTAGAAGAATCGCTCTCGCATCTGGATCAGTTTTATTAATGATGAGGGTGGTAGGTTGTCCTAAAGGCTCAATCAACTTTAGAAATTCCCAGACCGAAAGGTCACCGTATTTATCTTTACTGAGTGTGATCAGGAGGAGATCAGAGAGGGCGGCGACCCTTAGAACCGCGTGTTGATAGCGCGTTGAATCCACTGAATCAAAGTCTGGGGTGTCCCATAACACGACATCATTCAAAGATGTTCCCAAAGAGGAGAGTGATTCCAGTGAGAACGCATGGAGATCGTTAGCATGTAAAGAGGATCTTGGGATTCTTTGGTAGCCCTTGAAATAACCGGCAATGGCCTCTTCTGAGAGAGGTGAAGGCCCGAAGGCAAACCCTTGGGGGTGAACGGTATAGCCTGCAAGAGGACTGGCTGTCGCTACCGATTCTCCTACGAGCCAATTGATCATCGTACTTTTACCGGCTTGAGTGGGTCCAATGACGGTAATGTGTCGATAATGATCTTTAGACGATTCTTTGAGCTGGCTTTTCTCAATAGTGGCTTCAGCGAGATCGAGCGATGGGAGAAGGGCTTCAAGATTCATCGACAGGGTGCCGGTGCTCCTCGAATCAAGATCCACCATGGCTTGATAGCGTTGCTTGAGGGTTCGAATGAAATGTAACAGCGTGAGATCTGTGCCCTCGGTGTGAGGGGATACCACCAGAGCATTTCGAAGAGACTTGATCATGGCCTTGATTACACGCTCTTAAGCCTAAATGTCTTAACGATCCAAATGGCCCCAAATGGCACCAGAAAACCCACCACGGTCACCACGATCAATAGATGTCCAAGCTCGGCATAATTGGCCGGAAGTGTGGTGAGACCACTGACAGGATCTTGTACCTCTCGGGTGACGACATACGTTTTATTGAGGTATTTAGTGAGCAGCTGACTCAGTGCTAGAGAAAGATTGGTGAAAGAAGCCATGATGGCGAAATAGGTGGCTTTGAGATGCGCCGGCGCTGAATGAGCGATCCAAGCGAGCATCGGAACCATGGCGATATGCCCAAGGGGAGATTCTAAGGCCGTATCGATGACGGCGATAAAACGCGCATCAACAAGACCACCGGTCAAAGCCGCCGTCCATTGGTGGAGGCCATAGTACATCCCGATCGTCGGCAACGAGAGGAGGGTTGAAATCAAGGTCAAAATCGCTACAACACTCGCAATAGAGCGTTCTGCCATAAAACGGCGAAAGAGAAAGAGTCCTAGAAGGCTTAGCACACTCCCGATCAGTGACAGCTTCGCCATAAAGGATTGATCGAAACCCAAGACATCAATCATCCACCAACTCGAACCAGGGCCTGGGGTTGGAACCGCCCTAAAAAAGAAGATGAGTATGGCCGTTCCCAGAAGAACGGCTCTTGCTTCTGATTGCATCTCGCGGGTCAATCGATGCATCAAGGTCACAATCACGATGAGTGAGAGGATGAAAATCACTTCCTGACCGTAACTGAATTGAGCGATGCCCACCCCGATTGAAATCAGTCCAAACGAAATGCCTCCAAAGAGTATCCACCAATTGGGGGTTGTGGTTGGGCGAGCCTCATGCGTCAGATGATCGATTTCATGGCGGGTATACCCGAGTTTCACCAGCGAAACCTTGTAGCGGTGTTTCAGTATGGCAGCAAGAACCACCCCCACAACATGAAATAAGGGGGATCACCAAGGCCATCAGGTACAGTTGTCGATAAATCATGACCTTGTCGGCCTCGTTCATCTGTTCTACCCCTTCGAACATCAAGACATTCACGAGGGCAACCCCAAGGGTGCCCACGATAATGGCGACGCGGCCCAAGGTCTGCATGGTGGCATGCATCAGGCGTTGCTGAGATTCAGAGAGGATACGGCCGTCTTCATCTGTCGCAGGGACGGCTTCAACGGTCATCGCATCCGCCACGACATCTTGAATCACATAACCCACAGGGGCCAGGATCACGCTCATCACATACCATTGACCGGCTGGGAGTATGGCCTCCATCGCCCCTCGATCGGACAGAAGGCCCAGCATAATAAGAAGGCTCAAAGCGATCAATGAAGCACCAAGGAAGACCAAGGCCCCCTTGTATTTCCAGATGAGGTCCACCAAATGCCCAACGGGCAGCTTCAAGGTCCATGGGAGCATCGCCCAAAACGCAAGACCTGCAAGAAACTCTGCTGAAAGCCCTAAATATTCTTTAACAAAGAATGTTCCAACAATCGCCGTTAAACCGGAAATGCCGGCGGCAAGATAGACCATCAGAGGGGGGAGATAGCTTAGCCTGAGCTCCCTGCCGAGTTCAAAAAAATGACGATCAATCCAACTCAATAAGCTACCCATCGCTGATGGCTTCTGGGGTTTGTGAGGTGACAGCATGGGCTAACTTAAAGGAATGTGGAATAAAAGATGATTCTACCGGAAGGCTGAAGAAAGGCGCTTCTTAATCCTATCCATCTCGGGACCAACGGCGTCCAAGGCGGATGGCCGGTTGCTCAATGAGCCGATAGCCTATCTTTCCTATGACTAAGCTTGAGATCAGCGCTGTGATCAGAATGAAGAGGAGCTTTTCGTTTGGAGTTCTCCAATGTCCTTGATTCAAAAGAAGGATGGCGACATTGATACAAAGGACATGATAGAGGTAGATGCTATAGGACACCTCCCCATAAACTTCTAAGACATTCTTCAAGACTTGTGGGAGAGGAGGCGCCTTAAAGTGAAGGGCAATCGCTACCATGACGAGTGCGGTCAATCCATAGTGGCCAAAGGGACTGAGGCCTAAATGATGAATGCCTCGAGGCAAAAGATCCGCTTCATCGACGGCAAGAAACACAAAAACGATGATGATGAGGAGAGTGCCGCCATAAGCATTCAAGGCCCTCTTTGTTTGATCCCATGAGGCGGCCAGCAAAACTCCACCAAAGAAGGTCCAGCCCAGGGTGAACACTTCATCTCGATTGATCGATAAGTTCAGCCACTGATGGATACCCACGAGGGTCGCTCCAAATAAGATCGGTATGAACCGGTTCGTGAAAGGTCCTCGCATGAAGAAGAGCGCAAAAGGCAATAGGAGGTAATACTGGAATTCAACCGGCAAGGTCCAATAGGCCATGTTAAAGAGGTTCCGGGGACCTGTGATGTTATAAGTTAAGGACAGGTAGCGCAGCACATCCTCAAGGGAATAAGGGTTAACGAATCCGACGACCCAGGGCCTTTGATCATCAAGATGATCGTGTTGGAACAGGGTGATGAATAGGAGATAGACCACCAAGGAAACGGCAAAGGCGGGCCAAATGCGCATCCAGCGTCTGAGGTAAAACGAGCAGAACTCCCTTAAACCTTTCAAGCGATGCTGAGTGCTTAAGGTTAAGGTGCAGCCGCTTAAAACAAAAAAGAGGCACACCCCAAAATCGCCGAGATCAAACAGTCTGACCAGGAGGAGTGTCGGTTCCCCATCGCCGGGGTAATATGAGACTTCGGCAGCCCTTAGGGCATGTGATACCACGACCAGAAAAGCCGCAAAGGCACGTAGCCAGGTCAAAGGGGCGAGATGAGTCATCGTTTGGGACGTTCGGCACTGGATGCTATAGATGGTTTTGAGACCATTTTCCGCTGGGTCTTGCACTTTTTTATAGAATCAAGAGTTAGAGGGACCTCCCATCTATCGTGTTCATCATTCTAAGGTAAACCTGTGGCTATCTATCCTCTTCTGATCGTTCTCTTGCTATTCCTTCAGCCCCTAAAGGTGATGGCCACCAATTGGGATGCAAAGATTGACAATAGCAACACACCCATCAGCGACGCTGAAGTACAAGCCGCATTGAGTCAGGGCCTCTCAGAGGGCTTTGCCAAGGTTTTTTCAGGGAAGGTCTATGGCATTCATGTTCTCCTTGATACCCATCGGCTCGAAGAACAAAAAGGGAGCGTGGTCTATCTATCCTTGGGACTTTCAAGACGCGTTCAAAAAGTGGCGCTTGAAATTCCGTCCGGACGTTGGAGTGACCTTTTATTTCTCCCGGATGACATGGCGATTGAGGCGCGCCAAATCATGGTCCAACAGAAGTTGGTGGCAACCGCGGGTCAGTTTGGACGCGTGATGCAGCAGAATCGATCGGTTATCGAGAAAGCCATCGCCTCAAGGCCCAATGCTGGAAATGAATGGACCGAGTGGCCGGATTATGTCCCTTTACCAAAGGTATCAGAGCCTGGTGATCCTGTCCCAACCAAGGCCCCGCCCTCGCCGCCAAGCGATTCTAGCCCAGCACCGCCATAGATGTGCTCAGGCTCAAGAAGGCCGGGACCTTTTGACGTCTATTCGCCGTCTGGACCTGATCCAATTCGGTGGACCGTCAGGTCGGCCCCGGTAAATTCTTCTTCAGGATCGAGACGGAGCCCCACCCATTGTCGAAGGAGGCCATAAACCAGAAATCCGCCGACTAAAGCAATGAGGACGGCTGCCGAAGTCCCAATCAGCTGTGACCAGAAAGAAATCTTGCCAAGCCCTCCGAGAGCCTCAAGGCCGAAAACCCCGGCCATAATGCCGCCGAGTGCTCCGCAAAGCCCATGAAGCGGCCATACACCCAGAACATCGTCGATTTTCCATCGATTTTGAGTCAAGGTGAAAAGCTTCACGAAAAGCCCCCCCGCCAGGAGGCCTAAGACGAGGGCGCCCAGTGGATGCATGACATCAGAACCTGCACAGACAGCGACTAGACCCGCGAGGGGTCCATTGTAGACAAATCCCGGATCATTTTTACCCACAACCAGCGCAGACAGTGTGCCGCCGACCATGGCCATCAGCGAATTAACAGCCACAAGGCCGCTGATACCGCTCAGGGTTTGGGCCGACATCACGTTAAAGCCGAACCAGCCCACCGTCAGTATCCAGGCTCCAAGGGCCAGAAAGGGGATACTGGAAGGAGGGTGCGCTGCAACCCCGCCGTTTCGGTGATAGCGGTCCCTCCGGGGGCCCATTAAAAGGACCGCACTCAAGGCAATCCATCCTCCCATGGCATGCACGACAACGGACCCCGCAAAGTCATGAAACGGTGAGCCGAAGGTCGTCTCGAGCAGTGTTTGAAGCCCGAAGTTGTTATTCCAGGCGATCCCCTCAAAGAAAGGATAGATAAAACCCACCAGCAAGAAGGTGGCGGCCATTTGGGGGTTGAACCTTGCGCGCTCTGCAATCCCGCCTGACACAATCGCTGGAATAGCCGCTGCAAAGGTCAACAAAAAGAAGAATTTGACTAGGGCGTAACCATTGAGTGCAATCAGAGACTGGGCTCCATTAAAAAAGTGCACTCCGTAAGCAAGATAGTAGCCAATAAAGAAATAAGCGATCGTTGATATCGCGAAATCGACGAGGATCTTGACCAGCGCGTTGATCTGGTTTTTACGGCGGACGGTACCCAGTTCAAGAAATGCAAAACCGGCGTGCATCGCCAGCACCATGATGGCCCCTAAGAGGACAAAAAGAACGTCCTGGCTTTTATTGATGTCTTCCATGAAGATTTACCCTAAGCTGATGAAAAATAGCACCAATCTAAAGCAATTTATGTACCAGTTTGGTGAGCCCCTGATGAGTGGGCACTCAACCGGTGCAGATCGCGCGTCATGATTTCATGACGACTCAATCTAGTGCGACATTAGGAAGATTTGCACCAAATGGTGGCGGGGTTGAGCCGATACGCATTAAAAACCCCGGTCAGCCAAGGGGGCTGCCGGGGTTGGTTGGGGATAAGCCCCTTTATTTTTTGGTGAATTTGCTGATGAGGGTCATTAAAAGGCCTAAAACCTTATCGAAGATGGACTTCGATGACGTCAGCAAATGCTGGATCACTTCTTCTTGAGTCATCCCATCGAATCGGCGACGATAGTAGGTGATGGCAAAGGGAGTGCCAATTCCCCCCAAGATCAGCCCCAAGAGGAAAGTGGCATTGGACCCACCACTCTTCGTTGAATTGGCTGATGCAGCCATTCCTGATGAAGCGCCGACCGGCAGGGCAACTTTCACCGAATCCGTCACTTTAGGGCCGTAGTCATCTGGTATCGCAAAATCGGTCAAGCCTGGAATGCTCGGAAAGGGGGTCGATCCTTTTCCAACAATCAACTGTCCCTTCATGCCCTTTTCCATGTGTTGGGCGATATCACAGTGGACCAAATAGGTTTTATCTTCTGAAGGGAGTATGAGTGTGCCGGTGATTTTGGCAGGGCCTGTCATTTCAAGATGGAACATTCCCTTGTCATAAATGAATTTAGGCAGGCCATGCATCATCCATTGATGGCGAATGTGGTCTTCATTAATGAAAGTGACGGTCAATCTTGAACAAGGCTTAACCCGCCATTCGTGCTGGTCAAAACCGAACATCGTCCCGGGGAAATCCTTGGTGTACTTGTGTCCGGCCCGAACAGTAATGCTGGCCTCCTCGCTGATGCGAGGGCAACCCGGGGGGAGGGTATCCTTATTCATCCCCATCACCATGCCGCCGTCCATATCCATGAGGTGTCCACCGCCATGGTTCATCAGCATATTGTGTTCAACTATTTGGTCAGACTGCTCAGCGCCAATCACCAGGCTGGAGGCCCCCATCAGGATGGCTCCTAACAAGAAGTAAGTGTTTCTAGCCATGTGCATCTATCGCCTCACTGCTTAAATTTCGAAAGGAGCGGCAATTCCTTGATCAGCAAAAGCAGGCGTTCGCGATGCTGATAGAGGAAGTAGGCGATGATACCGGCCAGAAGACCCATGAAAAGGCCTCCAAAAGAATCATCACTGCTGCTAGCGGCGACGGTTGAGGGGCTTCCTGCGGGTTGAGCGCCAGGTGGGATCAGTTCGTTGCCCGAATTGATTCCAGGTTTCGTGTCCATGGTGCCCTGAGGTGCTCCGAGGCTGCCATCCGCCATATGGTCCTGCCAGACCGGGAGCTTTCTCTCCCAGTACTCTTTAGTGAAATAGGGCTTGAGATCCATGCCATGGCTTTTCGGCGTGCCATTCTCATCGACATAGTCTTTATAGGCGACCAAGCTGATACTGCCGCCTTCGCCCATCCCATTCGTAGTAAAGGCCTTTTCAGTATGATCATGGAACATCCAAAGCCCGGAGCCATAACTGTGAAGACCGTCATCGGTTGTATCGAGTGCGAGATCGAGCCGTTGAGCGGGCGCAATGCTGTAAACATCTCGCGTGACTTGAGCCTGAACATTTTGCTGGACGCCATCGTAGTGCGTTTCGGTTCCTTTATGCCCATGAATATGGAGAGCAAGCGCTTCGTTATGGCCGTTTAGAATCCGGATCTTGGTCTTCTCATTAGGACTCACCGTGATCAGTGATTCCCTGAGGGTATAAGGGAAGGCACGCCCATTCAGCAAGAAATAATCATCGGTCGATTCTGTCATGTCATATTCTTGGTTCATCTTTTTAGCAACCAAGCGGACATCATTGGCAGATTGGGGGATCTGATGAAGTTCCTTATCCACCGACTGATAGTGGAGGTCGTATTCCTGTTTGTATTTTTCAAGAACCGCGACGCTTGGGTGTCGGACTTGACCCGCGCCTACATTGAAGACCTGTGGCCAGTTGTTGGGCCTGTTTTCTTCAATAATAAACATGCCGGCAAGCCCCATCGCGATATGGGTATGGGGCTGGACATGGCAGTGGTAATACATGGTCCCTGGCTGCCTGGGTCGAATCACATAAGTTTTACTGGTCCCAGGCATGATGTCCTTTTCACTGGTCTGACCGACCCCGTCATTGCCTTCACCCGCATGGTCCATAAAAGGATGATCAACACCATGAAGATGGATTGAATGCGGGAAGTAATGTGAATTCTCGACGACCAGCCAGATAACATCACCTTGCTCAACACGGATAGGTGGGGACGGCATTCTCAAAAGGGGGTTCGCTTCACCGCTTGCAAAGCTACGGGTCGACATGTCGCGACTTTTTGGGGTAAAGACCCAGAAACTAGGCTGAATACCTGGAGCGATATCAAAGGTGGGAACGACACCCGGGAAATCAGGTGAATGTCCATTGACTTCCATGATTTCAAGCTTGATGACGTAGTGATCTGGGTCGCCGTCCTTATCAATATCATTCGATAGGGTCAACGTATCCGCAGCCACATTGGAGGTATCCATGAGCGTTTCCATGGAAATATTGTTGGTCCCTTTGACGAACGCCGCGATGTCATTGGGATTGTCAGGGTTACAGGAACGCGATTCCTGCATGGTCACACCCTCTACAACTTGTGCCTGACGCCATTCGGGCGGCGCACCACTGTTACAGAAGGGTTCTGCCTGGCCTGCCTCAACCTTGACTGACGGTGGCGCCTTGAAAAGAGCTCCGGCCGAGAAGGGGAGAACCAGCAGCGATGCCGTGATGAATCGGGTCAAATGTCTCGACATATCTGTATACCATGGTTGGCAAAACGCCAGGGCACAGTCAAAACTGTGACCTGGCGTCAGGAAATCCGCCCGGATAATCCGGGCGGTGTTTCAATTAAGCTTCCTTTTTCTTCAGGAACTTGTCGACAGACGCCTTGAAGCCAGCATTCGACAAATAGAAAAGGTAGCCACCCGCAAAGAGCATCGTGAGGACCACGACGATCACGCTGGTTGAGACGCCGGCCTGACCCTTACCGACGGTGAATCCAATATGTTCGTCAACCTTCTGGCCTTCGTTAACCAGGGTGATGTGAACACGGTATTTACCCGCATCGGTAAAATTGATATTGGAATTGAAGGTCCCGTTGGAGTGGGTGCTGGGTTCCTGATAGAAAACACGGGTTCCCTCAGGCTCCTTCGTGATTTCAAATTCAACGGTCATGTTACGAAGCGCCTTGCCTTCGTAGTCGAAAACAACCGTCGTCTGGCCAAGCTCAGGAATCGCGTTACAAAACTCCGTCGTTCCCGTGAGCTGAGGCTGATAAGCCGTAAAATGCACCAGATGTGAACCAATCTGCACACGACATTGGTCGGTATCGACGCTCGCGGGAAACAGCACGGTCGGCGCGGCGGACGGCCTCGGCACGGCCGCGACTTTCGGGCAGCCCAACGGGGGCGCGGGCGACACGAACGGCAACTTTTACGTGGGCGACGCAGTGAGCCTCGTCGTCCGCAAGGTCGCAACCTCCTCCGGGCTCGTCACGACGCTCGCGGGCAAGGCGGGCAACGCGTCGGGCGTCGACGGCGTCGGCTCGAGCGCGTCCTTCAAGCAGCCGCGCGGCTGCGAGTGGAACCCCGCGACCGACGACGTGTACGTGATGGACACGACC
>CAILMG010000248.1 GCA_903835265.1 uncultured Methylococcus sp. | reverse complement strand
TGAGGATCCAGTATCTTGAAAATCTGTTCTTCGTAGGATCTCGCGTTCTCGATCACTTCATCGCGAGTCAGGGGTTTGCGCGTGGCATTTTTTCCGGTGGGGTCGCCAATCATCCCGGTAAAATCACCAATCAGAAACATGGCCTCGTGCCCCAGCTCCTGGAACTGCTTCATTTTGTTTAACAGAACCGTATGCCCAAGGTGAAGGTCCGGTGCGGTTGGATCAAATCCCGCCTTGATCCGGAGCGGCCGACCTTCAGCCAGGCGCTTGACCAGAAGATCCTCGGGTATCAATTCGGAAGCACCGCGCTTGATGATGTCTAGTGCTTCACGCTCAGTCGCTGTCATTCGTCACTCCACTTATCATTAAACATGTTATCGATTGGCCGCTCAGCGTCTCAAAGAGGCACCGAGTCGGTCAGCCCGCCATCATGAGGCTTTATTTTAAAGTCTGCCATGACTGCAGAAAAAGAACAGGCCCGGTCAGCGATATCGCTGCCGGGCCTGTTCAGGGATAAGCCGCCTCAAGAAGGCGGCGATAAGTTAGACGGAAAAAGAGGACCCACACCCACAGGTCGTGGAGGCATTGGGATTTCTGATCACGAACTGCGAGCCTGAAAGACCATCGGTGTAGTCAATCTCAGCACCCGTCAGATACTGAACACTCATCGCATCGACGAGCACGACGACGCCATTCTTGAGGATCTGGGTATCGTCCTCGTTGACTTCCTCGTCAAAGGTGAAGCCATATTGAAAGCCAGAACATCCGCCACCGGTAACATAGACCCTGAGCTTAAGATCAGGGTTCTTTTCTTCCAAAATCAATTCGTTAACTTTCGCCGCTGCACTGTCGGTAAATCGAATTTCTTCCTCGTTCATATCTCGCGTTTCCTCTAGGGATGATCAGCGATTATGTTTATTCCTTGTAATTTGGTCAAGAATTATCAAGAGGCTTCCATATCAAGCTCCTCAAAGCTGATCCTGGAAGTCTCATTCAGTGACTTCACCAGATTCCGAGCAAAGCCGGTGAAAACTTTAAGTCGAAGGCCATCGGCCAGCTGCTGGCCTAGCGCCGTGAATTTTCTGTAGAGAAAATTTTCCCCCTGATCATGCTCAGCAACATTCAACGCCCAACTCTTTTTTTTCCGGTAGCTCATCCTTAAGCCTCGCAGCTTGGTTGACTCCAACACACTCACTTCAGGCGCTAAAAGCCCGATATCAATCCAGTGCTGGGTCATATCAATCTCTCGACCATAGCTCCACATTTCTCGATGCGCCAATTCATTTTCAATCATGAAATGCCAGCCAGACTCAAAGCTGAAGGAAAAGGCCGCAAATTCGGCAAAAGCCTCGACCTCCCAAGGGTCCATCGTTTTCAAAAACTGTAGAGTCCTTCTAGAGACTGCGCCTGGGTCATGGATTTCATTCGCGAGGAGACACCCCCAAAGCTGTTGCACGCTCTCCTCAGCCGCCAAGACGGCCCCCTCAAGGTAAAACAGGAGCCAGCTCAAGCAAGGCTCGGTCTTTGGGGCTTCGAGTGGAAGGGGGGCTTCTGCCGCAGCCACAAGAACCTTTCTCAGATTGGCATCCTTGAAGGTCTTGACGGGATCCGTCTCAGCAGAGGGCTTCACTTGAGGCGGATCGCCATGGAGTACTTGTAGGATCATGGGATCCAAATAAGGCCCTAAAACCTCAATGAGCCTCGGCGCAGAAGGCTGTGGCTTGGGACCATCATCCTGAGCGCTAGGCTCACCAGGAAAAAAGAAGCTCATCCGATTTCGCTCACGCCGCCCATATAAGGCCTAAGGACCTCAGGCACTTCGACCTTGCCATCGGCCCTCTGGTAATTTTCAAGAACTGCGATGAGCGTCCGCCCAACCGCAAGGCCAGAGCCATTCACGGTATGGACCAGTTCTGGCTTTAATGTCTCAGGATTACGCCAACGCGCCATCAGCCTTCGAGCCTGGAAGTCTCGAAAATTACTGCATGAGGATATTTCGCGATAGGCATTCTGTCCTGGCAGCCAGACCTCAAGATCATA
>CAILMG010000247.1 GCA_903835265.1 uncultured Methylococcus sp. | reverse complement strand
CAGCACAAGCTTTCTCACAGTTGTCGCAACGGACACACAGTGATTCATCAATCACTAAAACGTTAGTGCCTTCGACCACACCGGTATCATCCAGAAAGCCGATGACCGCCGTGGTATTGGATTCAGTGCTCTTTTGCTGCTCCTTCAACAGCATGCCTCTCGCCTTACGCTCGGCCGCTTGCTGAATCGAGGGATATCTGGCCAGCAAGGCCATCAATTTGCTGGCCTCGATCTTTAGTATTTCTGCCCGAGAAGTGGTCGTCGCGGTATCGAGCCGGCTACCGCCAAGGAAAATCTCATCATTACCAAACCATTCGCCAGTCGATATGAGATGTTGGATCTGGGTCTTGCCTTCGATTTCACGGGATAAGGTGAGAGAGCCCTTTCGGATGATATAAAAGGCATCGGTCACAGCGCCTTCCTTATAAACCACCTGATCAGCCTTGAGGCTCAGCACTTCGACTTCACTGGCAAGCGTATCAAACTGCATCTCATCGATCTCTTCCCGGATACTATCCGAAGGAAGGAGCGAGATGAAGGAACGGAGAAGCATCCGGCGGGTGAAGATATGATCAATTCGCCGCTTGATCGAGTCGACGCTATTGAACAGTTTCTGCGAGGCTCTGACCGGGGTCTCTAAAAGGACAGTATCCTCCACGGCAACCGCCCAGACATCATAGGCAAGCCCTGATCTCAGACTGGTCAAACCCATAAGGTCGCCGACGGCGTAACGATAACTACGTTCAGTGGGGGTGCCATGAACGCTTAAAGCCAGCGAGCCCTTGAGGATCGCGGAGATGCCTCGCGCGTAATCGCCTGGCTTATAGTAGATCTCTCCCGCCTTCAGAAATAGGAGCTCACTTTCTCGGACGTATTCACGGAGGACCAGCGCGGTGACGTCCGATATCATCGGGACATCTGTTTTCAGTTGAACGAGGGCCTCTTTGACGCCCTGATAACCCGGTAAAGTTTTGAGGACCTCTTCCAATAAACCTTGATCGGCAGGGTCGATGTTTCGTCCTTCGATAAATTCAATGGCTTCGTAGCCCTGATTCATCGCTTCTTTGATCAAGGGACAGCCGGCCAGAGCACCGACGATATAAATGCCAGCTCGGGTGCTTTGATAGCCTTCGCCAATGATCGGGAAAGCGGTTTCTGATTCATTCGGGAACCCAACGCCGAGACTATCAAGTAGCTTTCGTTGCGGCATGGCGCCGGCTCTGATGATGATCAAATCCGCAGGAACCGTGACGCTCCCGCTGGATGACTCGATGATCATGTCCGCCGATGCCACCCCACCGGTGCTGGCTAACACCGACTCTGGAACACCGCCATAGATGCAGTCGATCTCCTTATTTTGAATGGCCCTTAGGATCGCGGCTGAATTTCGTGATTTGGCCCGATCAAAGCCTTCACGGCGATTGATGACGGTGACCTTGTTGTTTTTTGAAAGGGCGAGGGCGTCTTCGATGGCCGAATCGCCGGCACCGACCACAATGATTTGTTTCCCCTTCAGGAGGGAGGCATCGTCGAGTTTATAGGCGACGGCTGGGTGGTCTTCCCCTGGGATACCGAGCTTTCGGACGTTGCCCATGGTGCCGATGGCCAGGATGACAGATTGAGCCTGGATGACCTCGCCATTAGCCAGCGTGACCTCAAAGGCGCCTGCATCACCGGTGATCGCTTTCAGCGCCGTGTTGAATCGAAGATTGATTTTGAGGCGGTCAATATCATCCTTCCAAGCCTGAAGGACTTCTTCACGGGTTCCCTCTTCGAACCTGGAACTGCTTCGAAGGGGCATATTGGCCGGCTCGTCCATGACGTGCTTGCCTTTTTGATACCAGAAATTGACGGTGTTCGAAATGTCTGGGGCTGATTCAATCAGAATGTGGGAGGCACCGAGTTCGGCAGCTCTGGCGGCAGCACTCAGTCCTGCAGGGCCAGAGCCGATGATCGCGACTTTATAAGAGGATGAATCGCTGCTCACGGGGATAGCCTCAGGGTAACCGGTTCACTGTGACGGAAAAAAAGGGTGTCCATGTCGGGCGCTAATTGCTCGGGTCCGCTATCAAGGCGAACCAAGGGTCGCGATAGCGCCTCGGAACAGGGCAGGGTGGAACGCGTCTGGATTCAGCGTCGCTTTCCTCAAGGCATTCATGGAGCTGTCTGTGATCGACCGATCGCCCTGTTGTTGCAAGGTGGCCCGGATCGCTTCAATGGCCATCACGGCCTGCTCTGCTGCAGCATAGCTGTAGAAATCATTCTGCCGGCTTCTGCGGGTCACAAAACGCAGGAGTTGGTGGCAGTCATCCACGGTATAGGTGTGGAGTGCGAGATCCGTTTCTAAGGATTCCAATTGCTGATCGATATTCTTGAGGGCCTGGTGAAGGCTTTGCTGATCCACTTGACTGGCCTTGTGTAGAGCCATAATGGCCGAGCGCATTTGCTCGCCACGATCGGGTGCGATCAGGTCGCCAAGGATGGCGGTCATGACGAAACCGGAGTCATTAAAGCGGACCGCGCCAGGGCCGATGTTTGATGACAAGGTACGCGGTTCCCAAAGAAGCTTAGAGCTTGCTGGATCCGCTTCATTGCTGGGGCGGGTTGCTCTCATCGGATCACTAGGCACCAGCGTCTCGTGATGGCAGGCCTCGCAATCAAAGAAAGAGAGCTCGGGCATGAGCCCTCGGGTGCTGTGTTTGCCGCTGTTATAAAGTTCAATAAAGCGACGAGCGGCCTTGATTTGGCCAATGGCCCAGGTATTGGCGTGTGATGAGACGACTTTACGTTTCTGGTAATCGGTATCGATCACGTAAATGCTTGTGCACTTCCGTAAAGGTATCGAGTTCAAAGCTGATCCGAGGATGGCCAGCCCCCATGATCTTGTGGATAGCAAAACGTTCTTGATCCCCAACATGGCACTTGATGCAGAGCTGTGCGCGTTCTTCTGGTTTTTCCGTAGGGTAAAGACCGAGATCAAGGTTCTGCTGATGAGTGACCTCACCAGAAACATGCGGGCCGAGGTAACGATTGCCACCACCATGACAGGCTTCGCAGCCGACCCCGTCGTTGATATCAAAGCGCTTCCCACGGAGGGATACCGGAACATTGTCGGCATGGCAATCAAGACAGATCTTGGAGGCTTCTGGAGGCTTTGGAAGCCCTAAATTTCGCGCAATCCGTTTGGAGCGATCATTAAGCAGAATCGCGTATGACTTGGAATGAGGGTCTTCCCGGTTCCAGATGGTGTATTCATTTTGGACGACCGATGAATTTTGGTAGGGTCTTGCGGCACCATGGCAATTGCTCCCGGCACAGCTCGCGACTCCAAGGTGGAGATCGTCTTTTGGGGCTACCGTATTGTCCGCTGTGGTTGCATCGGCAGCAGGGGCGTCCATCGCCAAGGGCGTTTCCTCATTGGATAAGGCCAACCCCGGAAGGCCGATCAGTAATGAAGAGGTGATGATCAGGAATGTCAGAAAATGCCGCATGCGAAAACCCATGTAACGTTGGCTTTATGTTTCAGTGAAGCGGTCCTGAAACACCCTGTTGATCATTTTAGGGGAGCTTTTGATCGAGCCCCCTTTCCAACCATCTTGACCCCCCAGAGGGTGAATCTCGCTCGGTTCGAGGCCAATTCATGACCTCCATCTGGCTATTGATTTATCTCATTTTGCGCGTCTCTTTTCAAGTCGCGCGCGCAAAAAAAGCTTAAATAAAAGCCATCGAGTCGATATGGCTGACGTCAAGGGAGATAATAAAAGCCAACACCCAGCATCACATAAACGATGATGAGCATGAAACCCTCGAGCCAGGTTGATCGTTGATCGCCAAGAAGATGTCTTGAGATCAAGACAGCTAACAGAATCCCCATCAGTTCAAATTGATTGAACCGAAGGTCCATGTTGAGCCCCATCGCCTGACCCATCAACACCAGAACCGGCGCCACCAGAAGCGCAAGCTGAGTGGTTGAACTGAGATTCACCGAGAGCGCGAGCGTCAATTGTTTTTTTGAGGCAAAGGAGACCGAGTTAATGTACTGGGGGATGTTGCCGACCATCGAGAGAAGGAAGACGCCGGCAAAGGAGGGCGTCAGGTGCATGGCGTCAGCGGCTGGCTGAATCGATGAAGTTAAAAGGTCACTCATGAACGAAATCGCGATAGTGACCCCCCCTAGCAAGATGAAAGCAGT
>CAILMG010000246.1 GCA_903835265.1 uncultured Methylococcus sp. | reverse complement strand
AGCTACGTGGAGGAGCAACTGACAGGGACCAAGGGCCCGATCGTTGCGGCCTCTGACTACATGCGACTGGTCGCCGATCAGATCAGGCCTTATGTGCCGAGAAGTTATTCGGTCTTGGGGACCGATGGGTTTGGTCGAAGCGACCGTCGCTCAGAGCTTCGTAGGTTCTTTGAGGTGGATCGCAATTACATCACTCTGGCGGCTCTGAAGTCGCTGGCCGATCAGGGCGACATCCCGGTCAAGGTGGTCGCCGAGGCCATCAAGACGCTGGGCATCGATCCTGAAAAACCCAATCCGCTGACTGTTTGAGGAATTTCCATGGCTGCCGTTCTCAAAGAAGTTCATGTTCCAGACATTGGTGATTACAAGGATATTGAAGTCATCGAGGTCCTGGTCAAACCCGGAGATGTTGTTCAGCCTGAAGATTCGCTGATTACCCTTGAGAGTGATAAGGCGGCCATGGAAGTCCCCTCGCCGGTCGGTGGTACGGTGTCTAGCCTCAACATCAAGCCGGGGGATCGGGTCAGTAAAGGCTCCCTCATCCTGTTGCTTCAAACCGCGACCGAGACGATTCCAGTTGCAGCGCCGGTAGCCGCACCGAAAGCGGTGGAAGCCCCGTCCATTGAGCCAACCGCTGCGCCGATCGCTCCACCGGTAGCCCCGGTCGTTCCCGTGACCGCTTCTTCGGTCCCTCATCTTGAGAATGTGACGGTTCCTGATATTGGCGATTTCAAGGAAATTGAAGTCATTGAGGTTTTAGTGAAGCCGGGTGACCTGGTGGCGGTTGATGATTCCTTGATTACGCTTGAAAGCGATAAGGCGGCGATGGAGGTTCCTTCCCCTTTAGCGGGCGTTGTGAAGGAGATCAAGCTCAAGCCTGGAGATCGGGTGAGTAAAGGCGCATTGGTCTTGGTGATGGAGGTTCAGAGCGCTCAGGTGGTGGCGGCGGCTGTTCCTGAGGTTGCGCCTTCGGTGGCTGCTCCTGTGACGGCCCCAGTGGCCGCTGCGCCCACTCCTCAGATCACGCCTCCAATTTGGTCTTCATCCGAGAGCGGGGTTCCCCCGCATGCGACCCCCGCCATTCGGAAATTTGCCCGTGAATTGGGTGTCGATCTTCATGAAGTCAAGGGCACAGGGCCCAAGCAACGGATTTCACGCGAGGATGTTCAGGGCTATGTGAAGACCAGTCTTCAAGGCGCTGGCAAGTCTTCTGGCGGCGGCCTCGGTTTTGGTCTCCCCCCAGCGCCCGTCGTTGATTTTAGCCGCTTTGGCACCATCGACTTGGTTCCCCTTTCAAGGATCCAAAAGCTCTCAGGTCCCAATCTTCATCGCAACTGGGTGTCGATCCCGCATATTACTCAGTACGATGAGGCCGATATCACCGACCTTGAAGCCTTCAGAATCTCCCTCAAGAGTGAATCTGAAAAGCGCGGGGTCAAACTGTCGTTTTTGCCGTTCGTGATGAAGGCGCTTTCAGCGAGTTTGAAAGCCCATCCCACCTTCAATGCCTCCTTGGATCCTTCTTTGGAGACGCTGATCCTCAAGCACTACGTTCACATTGGGGTGGCTGTTGATACCCCTGATGGGCTCGTCGTTCCTGTGGTTCGGGATGTCGATCAGAAGAGCGTCTTTGAGATCGCTCAAGAGTTGATGGATTTGAGTCAAAAGGCACGGAATAAAAAGCTTCGGGGTGCTGATCTTGAAGGGGGCTGTTTTACCATCTCAAGTTTGGGTGGGATCGGCGGAACCGCTTTTACACCGATCATCAATGCCCCTGAAGTCGCTATTTTGGGGCTTTCGAAAAGCCAGATGAAGCCGGTCTATCAAGAGGGTCAGTTTGTTCCACGATTGATGCTGCCATTGTCCTTGTCCTATGACCATCGGGTGATCGATGGGGCCGCAGCAGCCCGCTTCATTGTTCATCTGAGCAGTACGCTGGCGGATCTTCGGCGCGTTCTGCTTTAAATTCTGAGTATTCACCCCCCTCATTACTATCAGGGTATGTCAGCATGAGTGATCCTTCGTCTCTCCACGCCGAGGTTTTGGTCCTTGGCGGCGGTCCAGGAGGCTATACGGCGGCCTTTCGTGCAGCTGATCTTGGTCAGAAAGTCATTTTGGTTGAACGTTATCCAACCCTGGGTGGGGTTTGTCTTAATGTCGGCTGTATCCCCTCGAAAGCGCTCCTCCACACGGCGCAGGTCATTCACGAGACTCAAGACAGCGAACCCACCGGCGTTCATTTTGAGCCGCCGACGATTGATCTAGAGAAGGTCAGGGGTCACAAGAATAAGGTTGTTAAGACGCTCACCATGGGGCTGGCCAGTATGGCGAAGCAGCGGGGTGTTGAGGTGATTCAGGGCGTCGGGCAATTTAGCTCTGATAAGACCCTGACGGTGTCTGGGGCCGAGGGATCCAAAGAGATTCGATTTGACTCCGCCATCATCGCGGTGGGATCGCAACCGGTGAAAATCCCCGGTTTTCCCCATGATGATCCAAGGCTCATTGATTCCACCGGCGCTCTTGAATTAGCCGATATCCCAGGACGCCTCCTCATTGTGGGCGGGGGGATCATTGGCCTTGAGATGGCCACGGTTTACCATGCCCTTGGATCGTCCATCACCGTCGTTGAGTGGATGGATCAACTGATCCCTGGCTGTGATGCCGATTTGGTCAAGCCGCTTCATCAAAAAATCATGAAGTGGTATGACAAGATTTACCTCAAGACCAAGGTCACCCGAATCGAATCCAAAAAGGAGGGTCTTGAGGTCTTCTTTGAAGGAGACGACGTCCCTGCCTCCCTCTTATTCGACAAGGTGCTGGTGGCGGTGGGTCGACGTCCCAATGGACTGATGATTGCGGCAGAAAAAGCCGGTGTCAGGGTCGATGAGCGGGGTTTTATCCCAGTCGATAACACGCAACGAACCAATGTTCCCCATATCTTTGCGATCGGTGACGTGGTGGGCAACCCCATGTTGGCCCACAAGGCGAGTCATGAGGCTAAAGTCGCCGCTGAAGTGATTGCGGGCCATAAGACGGCCTTTCAGGCGTTGACGATCCCATCGGTCGCCTACACCGATCCTGAGCTTGCCTGGATGGGTCTTAACGAGACACGGGCCAAGGCGGAGGGAATTCCCTATGAGGTCGCGACCTTCCCTGGGCTGCGAGTGGGCGTGCCCTTGGGATCGGGCGCCGCGAAGGTTTGACCAAGATCCTGGTCGATAAAGAATCAAAGCGCATCCTCGGGGCAGGTATGGTGGGTCCTAATGCCGGTGAATTGATTGGTGAAGCGGTCCTCGCCCTGGAGATGGGGGCGGACATGGAAGATATTTCTCTGACGATTCATCCCCATCCGACCCTTTCAGAAACCTTCCCATTAGCCGCTGAAATGATTGAAGGGACGATTACGGATCTCTATATCAAGAAATAATCGGTCTCTTTATTTCCTGATACGGCAACACGCTATGTTGAAGCCAACTGAAAATTGACCCTGCTCAGATGCGAATGATACTCGGACTATAAAGTTGAACAAGAGCGTCGTGTGTCATTAGACGGAGTGGCTCAACTAATGCTTGCGCAACGATCATTCTGTCAAATGGATCGTGATGATGGGGCGGGAGTTCGGATACGGCGATCGCGTGCTCGGGCGCAATGCTGAGGATGCGATATCCGGACGTTTGAAAATATCCCAGCGCATCCTGAGCTGTTATGGGCATATCCCCTCGACCCAGGGAGTGTTTGATGCTGATTTCCCAAAGGCTTGCAACGCTCACGTAGACGGTCGTTCGCTCTGCCGTGATGAGTTTCCTTGTCTCTGAAGATAATCGTGGGCTATCAGTAATGGCCCACAAAGCAACATGGGTATCGAGAAGAAGATTCAAGGGTCCTCCCCCAAAAACAACCGGGCCACTTCCTCATTATGCGCATCGATATCGTCGGGCACGACGAAAAGACCTTTGGCGACACCCATCCTATGGTCAGTAGACAGTGAATCCAGAGGAACCAGTTTCGCAGCCGGTTTACCGTTTCTAGCGATTACGATTTCTGTTTCCCGGCCTTGTTCAATCGCATCGACCAGTCGAGATAAAGTTGTTTTGGCTTCAAGCATATTGACTGTGGTCATAAGAGCCTCAAAATAGAAGGACATGATATCTGGCTAAGTCTAGTCTAGTCTAGACTGTGGATAAATACATTCTAAATTGACTTCCGCCCTGCCCTAAAGGCGATTCTTTTCGCTGAAGCTGTTAATCCAAAGCCGAGATGGAGTATCTGGTAGGCCGCGGTTAATTCAATTCAATATCCAAGATGGCCGCTTGCGGCTTAGGCAGTTCTCGTCGAAGCAGAAAGAAACGCCTAGATTATCGAGATAATCTAGGCGTTTCAGAGCGGAATTTCCTATCAAGGGCGGTAAGAGTAAGGTCTTTTTTTCTAGGGCAGGATTCGCTTCACGCGGCGAATCTTTGCCCAGACCTGTGCCTTGGGAAGGCTGATTCCCATCGCCAACATGCACCGATCCAGCCAACCTTTTCGGCCTTGCAAACATTCGATGGCTCGGGTGAGGTCTCGGGTAACCGATGGGCCATAAGCCTGTTCTGCCTTTTCTAGAGCGCCACACAGTTCTTTGCGCGATAAATCCATCATGCCAAGGTCGATCAGATCCCGGCTGAACACGCTATCGTCTGCATAGCGATCTGAGTTTGCTAATAATTTGCTCGTCGCTAGATCCAGCGTTGTCATTGTGCTCACAGAGCAAATCTGATCTCTTAGCCCGGGAGTCTCGAGATCAATCCGAGCTTCCCGCACGATCTCAAATTTGATCTTTTGCCCATCCATTTGGACGATGGTTCTGATGCCGTATTGGTCGGCACGAATATCTCGGACTAAAAGCAACGGTTGGGTTGATGCTCGAGTGATGGGCTTGAGGCCTTGGGATCCGGTGAGTAGGTGTCTTAGTTCGCGATATCCGGCGGGGTCAGAAATCAGGAAATCGATATCCACGGACTCGCGATATTCACCGAATCGCAACGCAATAGAGGTGCCCCCCCCAAAATAGCAGCGGTATGAACTGAGGAGATCGGCATCCAACGCCTTAAGAACGTGAGCAATTTTTTGGTGGTGTGGTCTTTCAAACATCTTGAGCACTGCGCAAGAAAACGTGTTTGAGTCCTTCCCAAAGGGCGCGCTCTTGTTCAGGCATCTCGTCCAAGTCGAGATGTCTGGCGTTTCGCTCGTAGATTTCCAGGGCTTCTATGGGGCTGAGTGTGTCGAGGCCAGAGATATGCCAACACAAGCTTCTTAATTGCGGATAATCAGCCAGATCAATTTGGACCGGTATCCACCCTACGGGGGGGTGCTGCGACCTACTGATGTCGCCATCGCAACTGACCTGTAAGCACAGGCCCAAGCTTCCCATCACACTAAACCAAGACCCCATGGTGACTGAGGGTTCGCCTTTCTCAATACGATGCAGGGTAACTCTTGAAATGCCTGATGCCTCCGCTACTGCGGTGGCGCTGATCTTCAGGGCCTTACGCTTGAGACGTAAAGCGTTACCTAAGTCCTTTAGTCCGGTCATCATCTGATCAGAGGGCATAGGCGCAGATATCGGCATAGTGTTTCCTATTATTTCCAAATATACACTTTAGTTTAATATATGAAACAGAAAATGCCCAATGACGGGCCAAGCCCTTCTCATGAGAAAAGGATACGACTTCAGCAAGTCACGTGTTGTTTGCCTTCTCATCATCCTCTTGATGGGAGCGCTTTATGGCTGGGCCAGGGGGCTACTTTGAACAACAAGAGCATTCCTGGGAGCGTGACGGTAAAGCAGAGGTAAAAGAAATGCTCCCATCCCAAGGCTTCGAAGTGGAGGATCGGATAACCCAATACGTTAAGGTCACCGCCTTCGACCAGAAGTCCTGTTACTGCATTCGCAAGGGTCCTTGGGGTCGCTGCTAGGCTGGTAAAGAGGGCAAACTGGGTCGCGGCATAGGCAGGGTGGGTTGCATTGGCTGTAAAGGCTACGAAGGCGGCGGTTCCAAGCCCAACCCCAAAGGCCTCTGCGGCAATCACGGCAGCCAGCCCCCAAGGGGTATGCCCCTGCATCGATAGCCACGCAAAACCCAGAATCACCAGGGCTTGGGCGACGCCAAAGATCCACAGGGCCCGATGTGTGCCTAGGCGGATCATCCAAATCCCACCCAGTATCCCGCCGATGACATTCGGCCAAAGCCCTGCATTTTTGGCAATCATGCCAATTTCGGTCTTGGTGTAACCAAGGTCCAGATAAAAGGGCGTTGCAAGGGCGGTGGCCATACTGTCCCCGAGCTTATAAAAGAACATAAACGCTAGAACGTAGAGTGCGTTTCGCCAGCCTTTGCGGCCAATAAACTCCTTAAAGGGTTCAATGAGTGCATTCCTAAGCGTGGTCGGTGCCTCCGGGGCGGTCGGTGGCTCCTTGACCAGAAGCGTCATCAAAAGCCCCGGCAGCATGAAAGAGGCGGTAATCAAGAAGACCCACGGCCAGGAGAGGTGATCTGCCAAGATGAGTGCCAGGGAGCCTGGTATGAGCCCTGAGATCT
>CAILMG010000245.1 GCA_903835265.1 uncultured Methylococcus sp. | reverse complement strand
GTCCGCCATCGACGATGATGCGCGTATCAATCGGATGGTCGAATTGAATATCATCGAACAGGTCTACAAATTAGCGCATAACCCCATCGTCCAGCAGGCTTGGAAATCGCGACAGGCGCCTAGCCTTCATGGCTGGGTCTATGGTCTTGATGATGGACTGATTGAAGAATTGGTCCTGTTGAACCACGAATACAGCAATGACCCCATTTACCGTTATAGGAATTTATGATGACGATCGGACTGCGTCATCATGCGTCGTGCAGCAAGTGGCTAAGCCTGATAATCTTTGTATTTAAGACGTCACATTCGTTCTTTCATGACCATGTCATGGATCACCCCTCTTTCAGCCGTTCAAGGAATTCATCATGACATCACCCCTTTACACCCGCCTTCTCTTGGTCGCCGGTCTCTTGATGAGCCTTCAGATTCCCCGCGCAGAAGCGATCGGTTTTTTTGGCACCTATACCGCAACACTTTGGAATACCCCGTCACAATTTTTTACTGACACCGATTGGAACCTCTTCGAGACGACCCTTCGGGATGTACTTGATCATCATGTCGATGGCGAATCAAAGGCTTGGACTAACCCAAAATCGAAGGCCTCTGGGGAATTTACGGCACTAAAAAGTCTCGTAAAAAATGGAAAACCTTGTCGTGAAATAAAGATTGTCGCTTCAGCCGGTGGCATGCGTCGGGTGACAGGGATTGCTTTTTGTAAAAATGATGAAGGAGCGTGGGAAGCGGTTCCTGGAAAAAACCAGAAGCCTTGAGATCGAACGCGGCTATCGACATCGTTCTTTATGTGGCGGCATCGTCCAAAATCATTGCGGTCTCTTCGAGAAGATTTGCCGGCTGGCATCGTCACTTTTCTGATCGCCCTCCCCCTGTGCCTTGGGATTGCCCATGCCTCAGGTGCCCCACTTGAATCGGGCATTATTACGGGGATGGTTGCTGGTCTTTTAGTGACCTGGCTGAGTGGCGGTGAGCGGGGTATCAGTGGTCCTGCAGCAGGTCTGACGGTCATCGTAGCGCAGAGTCTGGATCAGATGGGAAGTTATCCCGCATTCCTCTCCGCGGTCGTCCTCGCAGGACTCTTACAAATCATCTTCGGTATTTTAAAGATAGGGGCTATCAGTGCCTTTGTCCCTGCCGCCGTGATCAAAGGGATGCTGGCGGCTGTTGGGGTCATTCTAATCCTGAAGCAGATCCCGCACGCCCTGGGTTACGATCTCGATTATGAGGGTGATGAAACCTTTAGCCAGTTGGATGCTCACACCACCTTGTCTGAATTAAGGTATTCCCTGGAGGCCATTTCACCTGGCGCACTTTTGCTGAGTATCTGTGCCATCACACTACTGATCGCTTGGAAAACAAAAAGAGCGCAACAATGGACCTTCTTCAGAGTCATCCCAGGGCCCTTGTTTGTCGTTGCTTTAGGGGTTTTATGGAACCAAGGATGGCAACACCTAGACCATCGGTTCCTGATTGCTGAAGAACATAGGGTCGATCTCCCTTTTTTGAGAGAGCCTAAGGATTTCTATCAACAATTAGCTTTCCCAGACTTTGATTATTGGACTCAGGGCATCACCCTCCAATGGGCATTCATGCTGGCGGCCATGGCCAGCCTTGAAACCCTGATTAATATTGAAGCCGTCGATAAACTGGATCCTCGCCGTTTGACCACCTCCAGCAATCGAGAACTCATCGCCCAAGGCGTGGGCAACCTGATGACAGGACTCATTGGGGGTATCCCCATGACTTCCTTGGTGATTCGGAGTGCGGCCAATATCAATGCCGGCGCTAAAACGCGGATGGCTTCCTTTATTCATGGGGTGCTCTTACTGATTTGCGTCATCTTTATGACCCCGCTCCTGAACCAGATCCCTCTGGCGTCATTAGCCTCGATCCTGATCGTGACTGGCGCCACACTCTGCCAACTGAATCTCTTCAAGGAGCTATACCGGCGCGGCTCCAGCCAGTGGATCCCTTTCATCGTCACGCTCTTGGCCGTTCTCTTTACGGATCTTCTGACCGGGGTTCTCGTCGGGATGCTGTTAGGATTTTATTTTGTAGTCCAAAACAACTTTAGGACGGCATTTACCCTCACTCAGAGAGGATCCCACTACCTTCTGAGACTCCAAAAAAATGCCACTTTTCTCGATAAAGCCCCGCTTCGAGAAGCGCTCCAATCGATAGAGCCTCGGAGTTATGTCATCATCGATGGCACCAGGGCGCAATTCATTGATGCCGATATCAAGGAGACCATCGATGATTTTGTGACCAGTGGGCCTTATCGATCAATCAAGGTGGAGCTCAAAGAAGTGCCTGGTATGGATGCCCTCTTCCCTTGAAAGTCCCCCATTCCTTCTTTCACCGTTCGTTTGATCCTTGTCGGAGACAGACCATGATGCGATTCTTTCTAATGTTCCTATGCGCCCTAACCCTCACGCTGACCGCTGAGGCTCAAGGGAAACCTAAAAAAACGGAGAAATCACCTGTGACTCAAACTGCACCTGAAGTGAAGCTAACCACCACCCTTGGCGACATTGTGATTCGCCTTGATCCTGCTAAAGCCCCCTTGTCGGTTGAAAACTTCCTCTCCTATGTCAAAGATGGCCATTATGACGGCACCATCTTTCATCGAGTGATCAAGGGCTTTATGGCTCAAGGTGGGGGTTTCACTGAACAATGGCAGCAGAAGAACACCAAAGCATCCATTAAGAACGAGGCGGATAATGGCCTTTTAAATAAGCGGGGGACCATTGCCATGGCGAGGACTTCTGATCCTGACTCCGCGACGGCCCAGTTCTTTATCAATTATTCAGACAACGCTTTCTTGGACTTCAAGAGCAAGACGTCTCAAGGTTGGGGCTATGCT
>CAILMG010000244.1 GCA_903835265.1 uncultured Methylococcus sp. | reverse complement strand
TAAAGACCCACAAATGAAGCGGTGGTAAAGGGAGGGTGAGGGGGTTGATGATGGCCCCCTTCTCAGCAAGGAGCTTCCCTTCCGGGGTTCGAAGATCATAAGGTACCCGCATTGACAGCGTGAACGTTCTTGAAACGGGTTGGGTCGCTTCTGGAAGCTTGATCATGGGATGACGGCCGACCACCTCCCGTTCGTAATCATTTTTGACCTTGCTCCAGTCAAAGGCCTTCATTCGAGCCTTCAATCGTTCCACGAGGTTCTCTTCAGAGACCTTCATGGTGGGTCTGAGCCTTCCTCCATCATGAGGGATGATCTGCTCATGACCTTCCAGCATCAAGACCGGGACCTTAACGATTTGATGCTGGCTGAAACGGATGGGGTCAAGGGTGATCAAAGGCCGTTTTTCCTTCTCAAGAAGTGGAAGGAGACTCCTAACATGCTGACTGAACGTGCTGAGCGTTTCTCCTTTTGGGAGTCCTTGAAAGACGAGAGTCAGTTCTGCATGATGCGGCATAAGCTGGTCGGCCTCGCGGATGGCTTGCTGTATCCCTGCCATCCCCATCGCCATAGAGACATAAAGCACCTTTTTGGGAAGATCCTCCGCGCGGGGTGTTGGTGACAAAGGGCGGCTTCCCACCTTGTCCTGGTCTGGCCGCGAAACTTCGGGAGTTTGGCTTAACCAGATGGGTAAAACCCCTCCTTGCTGCTCCATCCCTGACACCCCAGATCCTAGGGCGAGGAGCCCTATCCCAAGGACAATGTCCCGCTGGACGAAAACATTAAAACGGAAAGGCATGAGCGATTCCTATCAGATGGGTTTGATCCACAATCCCCCAATACCTTGAGTCAAAGGACAGAGGATGATGTCCAATAACGACCCATTCTCCCGATTGTAGGGCCCTGGGTTTGATCCACGCGCCATGCTGAAGTGGTCCTTTGAGATCATGCGGCAGGCCTTTGGAGACGGTGATGTCATTGACTCTAAGGTCCTCATCTACAAGAGCTACCAGATCGCCGGGAACCCCAGCGACCGCTTTGACCATCACCGTCCTCTCGTTGAAAAAAGGCATCATCCGTTCATCGGTCCTGAAGGCGATACGATCACCTCGGTGAGGCTCCAGATCCACATGATCGATGAGATAGAAACGGCTATCGCTAGGGAGGCAGCGAATCTGCTGAATATCGATACCAATCGTAAATCGCTGGAGGGCGAAGAGGCCAGGAAGGCTCAGCATGAGGACGCCTCCCATGGCCTTGATCCAGGATCTCATCGTGAGGGCTCGACGGTCGCTCATGGGACGCCATTTCTTGGCGGAATGTGCGCCCAAAGATTCGGAGGGGCGGCTAGGATAGCTGAAGCATCGAGGACGAGATAACCCGCGTCCTTCAGCTGGTTGAGCGACCTTTCGAAGTCTTCTAAGCGATTTATCCTCTGATGAGCGTCCTCATCAACCGGTAAGGTCCTGACAAAATTCAAACGATCGATGATGATGATCGGCGTCAAGAATCTTTGACGCGCCTTCAAGATGCCGTTTTCATAGAGTGCGAGTCCTCCCAGCATGCAGCCGGTCAAGGCGATCAGGGCAAGGCGATGTGGCGTTAGATGATTACCCATGACCTTCAGCCTTCGCTCTTAAGGCGATGACCTCTCGAACGGCTTCGGTGACGTCAAAACCTTTCTTTCTGAGAGTTCTAATTTCCGCAACATCCTGTGGATGTGTTGAATACAGCAACCGTCTGAATGGGTCTACCATCAGACGGCCAATTCCAGCGCCACGGTCACCGATAATGAAGAGTTCTGAATAGCGACCGGGAACGGTTTTGAGTGATTTTAGATGCTGGATACCAGTGTCATCGAGCGGCAGTCTTTTGTCTTTTTCAAGGGCATTGATCGCCTCTGCTTTTTGCCCAAGCAGGATGAGATGCGCTGAATTTTCGGCGATGGCGCGTCCGGTTGAGGTTCCGTAAAGGTCATTGACCGATTGCGTGATGGTGACCGCCGAGCCACCGTATTTACGAAATCGTCGGTAGCCATGTTCAATAAAGCT
>CAILMG010000243.1 GCA_903835265.1 uncultured Methylococcus sp. | reverse complement strand
TGGTGTCACAAAGGACGAGTCCATCAGCGCCGGCGGATTGGGCGGCCTTCAGAATCTCAAGGGCATATTCTGGGTTGTCGCGGTAACCATCAAAGAAATGCTCGGCGTCAAAAAAGACGGTTGGCAGTTGTTCCTTCAGCCAGCTGATCGTGTCCTGAATGAGGTCGAGATTTTCAGGGAGACTGATGCCGAGGGCTTTGTTGACATGGAGATCCCAGCTTTTCCCAAAAACACAGACCCCATCGGCGCCGCTGTCGACCAGATGCTGGAGGCCCAGATCCTCGCTGGCCGATTTGCCGGGGCGCGCCATACTGCCGAAGGCGATCAACTTTGTTTTGGTCCACTGTCGCTGCCGCATTCGCTCGAAGAACTCGGTGTCCTTAGGGCTTGCTCCAGGCCATCCCCCCTCGATCCAGCCGAGCTGAAAATCCGCTAAACGTTCAGCAATGCGGACTTTGTCCTCGAGAGAAAAGTTGATGCCAGCGGTCTGGCTGCCATCACGAAGGGTGGTATCGAAGAGTTCGATCGTCTGTGAAATAAGTCGCATGGGTGACGCTGCAATCATCAGGTATTCAGTTCAGGGCGAAATTGGGAGGGCCAATCTCGGTAATTGAAGACCTGCCCAGTCTTCCGGATGTGTGCGATGGCAGCGAGATCGAGATCTGCAAAGACCCACTGCGGTTCGCTGAGCGCGCCGATGGCCAGAACGCCGTTGTCTGGGAACCCATAATCGACGGGGGTATAAACCGCGGCGGCTCCAATATTGATGTCGATGGCTTCCGACCAAGGGGCTGTCCCCACCGTGGGTGATTGCACCACAAAGCACTGGTTCTCAAGAGCTCGGGCCTGACATCCAATACGGACCCGCCAGTAGCCCGCCAGGGTGTCGGTGCAACTCGGAACCACGATGAGGTCAGCCCCTGCCTCGACTTGTCGACGGGCGATCATTGGGAATTCGCTGTCATAGCAGATGTTGATGCCGATTCGGCCATGAACCGTCTCAAACGTTCGGATATCGTTTCCCGCACTGATGAACCATTGTTCATTTTCAAAACGGGTCATCTGGAGTTTGTCCTGATGATCGGATTGTCCATCGGGGTGAAAGAGATAGGCGCGGTTACGATACTCCCCCTGAAGATGACGGACTGGAAAGCTGCCGGCTATCAGAGTGATCTTGTGGAGCTCGGCTAGTCGCCCGAACAGGCTTTTGAATTCCGGTAGGACTTCTTGAAGGGCTTCTAGCTCTTTTGACAGGGAGCGGGTGACATCGGTCTCAAACAACGAGGCCAGTTCCATGCTGAAGTATTCTGGAAAGACCAGCAGTTTGGCGCCACCCGCGACGGCTTCCTGCACCCACCGGCTTATTTTGGCTTCATAGGCCGTAAAGCTAGCAAGTTGCTGAATGTCGTATTGCGCCGTTGCGATCCGAAATGCCTGCTCCATCAGCGGGTCTCCTTAAAGGATTTCAGCCAGAAAATCATGGTTTTCGGGGTTTCTAACAACTGGTCCACGTCTTTCCAGTCATACGTGGTCGTCAGCTCAGGGTGCTTTTGGTAACCGAATTTGCTCCAGATTCGGTCAAGGGGGACATAATCTGAAGGTCTCAAGGGATGTGTGTCGGGGCGGACCACACAGCAGAAACAGCAAAGGTCGAAGCGGCCAAGCGCCAGGGCATGGCCTTCTCTTTCTTCAAAGAAGCGAGGATATACTCCGCGCCCCCGATAGGCGGGGAGGAGAACCGATTCGGCGCAGTAGAAGATTGTTTTGGGGTCATAGCCCGCCGCGATGAAGGGTGCCTGAAACTCGGGAGTTTCATCCGCCATGGGGAGACCGGTCGTCGCACCGACCACTCGGTCACCATCGAGAACGAGAACCACGAGGCTCTCCGGGCACCGGGTGTAGGTCTCGAGATACTTTTCCTCATACTCTGCGGTACCATCGTAGAGATAGGGAAAGTCCCGAAAGACCTCCATGCGCAAGTCCGCGAGGTCCTTCAAGAAGGGCCTTAATTCAGGATCGTCGCCGTTGAATCGGCGAATCGTGAGTGCTTCAGTCATGGTCCTGATGGGCTTTCAATGTCCATTAGGCGCTGACTTGAGTAATCCAATCTTCGAGGTTGTAATAGTTGGTGATCCTAGCCACCTTCCCATCGCGAAGATCAAAAAAGGCGCCGGCAGGCAGTCGATAGGTCTGGCCGCGTGCTTCTGGCAATCCTTCATCGGTTACCTTGTAGGTCCCGAGCACTACAAATTCTGCAGCAGCCCGGGTTCCATCGTCTGAGGTCATGATGACCATGTCCGCTAGTTGTTCACCGTAATTCTGATTCATGCGATCCATGAAAGCGGCAAAGGCGGCCTTGCCGGTTTCGCGATGTCCCTGGTTAATGTCATGAATGACGTCGTCCGTCAAAAGATGGAGGAAGCTGTCCATATCGCCGGCGTTAAAGGCCGCATAGTAGGCCTCGATAAGGGCGTGGCTTTTTTGATTCATGAAGATCTCCTTGGGATGGTGCTGGGGTTGAAGCGATCCCCCAGCGCATGATAAACAGCCGATTATTATCCCTCTGGTAAACCGCCTTGTCGACCGGGCTAGGGGGCGCTGCGCCTTCGGTTCAGTCCTCAATTCGTTTGAAGCGATGGATCAGACGGCGATCCCGCTTGTTAGGGCGGACATCAAGAGGAATCCCAAGATCCCGTTGCTCCCGGCGCCTAGCGACTTCGAGTTGACGTTTCTCATGGCTTTCTGTGGATTCTTCATAGAGCTGCGTCGCCTCACCGGCGGGTCTTCGCTGGAGATTAAGGCCGGTCACGGTAATATGAAAAGAATAGGGCTCCTTGGTGATCGAGAGTTGGGTGCCGATCGTGATGTCCTTGCTGGGTTTTCCTCGATGCCCGTTGACATGCACCTTTCCGCCATCGATCGCTTCGATGGCAAGTTGCCTTGTTTTGAAGAATCGCGCTGCCCAAAGCCACTTGTCGAGTCGCATGCTGGGGGGGTGATGGTCGGGTGCAGTGGAAGCCATGGACGCTACAAAGAGGGTTGGGTTCCTTTTTTGACATCGGCCTTCGAGGGAACCGGTGGATGGATCGATGATTCGACTAATTTTCAAGGATATGCTAACATTCCTTTTTTGGGTGGCACAGGCTCAACCGGTGCCGTCTCGACATTCGCCCCATCGGGGCGTTTTTGGTTTTTAGGGACTGTTAGATGGGATGGGCCTCGCGCCCATTTTTTATTTTCGGACGTTTTTGAGGTGGTGCTTGAAGGCAAGTAAGGGGCTGACAGAGCTTCTTGATCCTGTGGTGACTGGAATGGGCTACGAACTCGTCGGACTGGAGTTTGACGGGCATCAGCGGGTGCTTAGGGTCTATATCGATCATCCTGAGGGGATACGAGTGGAAGATTGCTCCAAGGTGAGCTATCAGTTGAGCGGTGTGCTCGATGTTGAAGACCCTATTCCCGGTCGTTATCAACTTGAGGTTTCCTCTCCCGGTATGGATCGCCCCTTGTTTACCCTTGAGCACTTCGAGCGCTTCAAAGGAGAGGTGGTGCGTTTGCAGCTTTCAAGGCCGCTCGAGGGTCGGCGCCGATTCAAAGCGCTGATCGAGGACATTGATGGTCATGATCTCGTCCTGATCGAGGATGGTCAGTCCTTCAGAATCCCGTTCGACATGATTGAAAAGGCGCGATTATCGCCACAATTTGACAATTAATTTTTGAAGGATGTTGCCATGGCAAACAAAGAAATCCTGCTGGTAGTTGATGCCTTTTCTCACGAGAAGGACATCGAAAAGGAGATCGTTTTCGCAGCGATTGAGGACGCCTTAAGGATGGCGACCATCAAGGGCTATGAAAACCGTATTGACGCGCTGATCAAGATTGATCGCAAGACCGGTGACTACGATACCTTCCGGCGCTGGAGCGTGGTTGAATCGGATGAAGGAACGATCGAGGAGCCCTTCAATGCGGAGTTGCAGATGACGCTTGTGGATGCGCGCCAACGTTTTGGCAGCGCGGAGGTCGGAGGCACCGTGATCGAGCCGATGGATTCCATTGGGTTCGGCCGCATCGAAGCCCAAACCGCGAAGCAGGTCATCGTTCAGCGAGTTCGTGATGCCGAGCGAAGAAAGGTGGTTGAGGCCTACAAGGATCGGGTTGGTGAGCTGGTGACCGGTATCATCAAACGCGTTGAGCGCGGCAATGTCTTTCTGGATCTCGGCAACAACGTTGAAGCCTTTATTCCTCGGGAAGAAATGATCCAACGGGAGGCCGTCCGCTCTGGTGATCGTCTCCGTGGCTACCTCAAGGAGGTCCGCCAAGAGGTGAGAGGACCGCAGCTCTTTGTGACGAGGACATCGCCCGACCTCATCGTTGCCCTTTTCAAGCTGGAGGTGCCGGAGGTGAGCGAAGGCATCATCGAAATTGTGGGTGCCGCCAGGGATCCTGGCGTCAGGGCCAAAATTGCGGTACGGAGTCATGATCCCCGCCTTGATCCTGTCGGTGCTTGCGTGGGTATGCGGGGTTCCAGGGTTCAGGCGGTCTCCAACGAATTGGCTGGGGAGCGTGTCGACATCATTCTCTGGAATGAAAATGAAGCCCAGTTTGTGGTGAATGCCATGTCCCCTGCGGAGATCGTCTCCATCGTGATGGATGAAGATCGCCATTCGATGGATATTGCGGTCAGCGATGAGAATCTTTCGATGGCTATTGGCCGCGGTGGGCAGAATGTTCGTTTGGCCTCGGAGCTCACGGGATGGACGCTGAACGTGATGAGCGAGACGCAGGCCGAGGAAAAGAGTGAGAAGGAAACCGAGGTCCTGATCCAGTCTTTCGTGCAACAGCTGGATGTGGACGAAGGCGTCGCAGAAATCCTGGTGCGTGAAGGCTTTTCGACCGTCGAAGAGTTGGCCTACGTTCCCGCTAAGGAATTGCTGGAAATCGAAGAATTCGACGAGGACATTGTGGAGGAGCTTCGCAACCGTGCTCGGGACTCTTTGCTGATCAAGGCGATCGCTACTGAGGAGAAGCTCGAACCCGGAGAGCCGGCGGCAGATCTCCTGACCATGGAGGGGATGGATCCGGAGCTTGCGGAGGCGCTGGCGGGCCGGGGAGTGAACACCATGGAGGATCTCGCTGAATTGTCCATCGATGAGATGCTGGATATCAAGGGAATGGACGAAGCACGAGCAGGCCAGTTGATCATGGTCGCTCGCCGGCCCTGGTTTGCGGAAAGTTAACCGAATGCGGAAGAGCAGAGGCTAAGTATGAGCGATTTAACAGTACGTCAACTGGCTGAAGTAGTCGGGATCCCATTGGAGCGGTTGCTTTCTCAGTTGAGTGAGGCGGGCCTCGAGAAGGGAGGTGCCGATGAACTTCTGACCGATACCGAAAAAATGACTTTTCTGAATTTCCTGCGCCACAGTCATGGCAAGGCGGAAGGGGAGGATCTCAATAATCCGAAGCGCGTCACCCTGCAGCGCCGCACCGTGAGCGAGCTGAAGCAAGGGAAGACCGCGCCTGGCAAGACGGCAAAGACTATCAGCGTTGAGGTGCGCAAGAAGCGGACCTATGTCAAGCGCAGTGAATTGCCGGAAGTCAGCGAGCAGCGCCATGAAGTTGAGCAAGCCCAACAAGCCCTCGAGGAACAGCAGCGTCGCGACCTAGAGGCCGAAGCCCAACGCAAGCTTCGCGAAGAGGATGAGCAGCGCAAGGCCGAAGCCCTCGAGCAGCTTCGTCGCGAGGAGCTCGAACGCATCGCCAAAGAACAGCAGCAGATGGAGGCTGCCAGGACACTCGAAGAAGAGTCACTGACGGTGGCGGATGCCCCGGAAGTGATCATCGATGAGCTTCCCATCGAGCCTTTGATGGCCAAGGTGGTCGTCGAGCGCGCTAAGCCGCAGCCGGCGCCGATTCGGACTCTGCAAGCGGAAGAAGATGATCGCCGTTCAAAGAAAAAAGAGCGCGAAAAGGGACTTGAGGATGGGCTCGGTCTGGATAGTCTTCGGGCCAAACCCAAGATGAAGAAGAAGCTGAAGTCAGGGAAGGCGGCGGTGATGCCTGAGTCCCGCCATGGTTTTGAACGGCCGACGGGACCCATGGTCCGTGACGTCAGTATTCCAGAATCGATTACCGTTTCAGAGCTTTCCAACCGGATGTCGGTGAAGGCGCCTGAGGTCATCAAGACCCTGATGAAGATGGGGGTGATGGCGACCATTAATCAGATGTTGGATCAGGATACGGCGATTCTAGTCGTTGAGGAAATGGGTCACACGGCGATTCGTCAGGTCGAGGATGTCCTTGAGGCCGAAATTGAAGCGACCCTGCATCTTGCGGCACAGGCGGAACAGACGCCAAGAGCCCCCGTGGTGACCATCATGGGTCACGTCGACCATGGCAAGACCTCCCTCCTTGATTACATTCGTAAGAGCCGGGTTGCCGCCGGCGAAGCGGGGGGCATTACCCAGCATATCGGCGCCTATCAGGTCAAAACCGATCATGGCTCAGTGACGTTTCTAGATACCCCAGGCCATGCAGCGTTCACCGCCATGCGAGCCCGCGGTGCTCAAGCGACCGATATCGTCGTCCTCGTCGTGGCTGCTGATGATGGCGTGATGCCGCAGACGATTGAGGCGATTCACCATGCCAAAGCAGCTGGCGTGCCCATGGTGGTGGCTGTCAACAAGATAGACAAGCCTGGCGCGAACCCTGAGCGTATCCGCCAGGAACTTGTGGCCCAGG
>CAILMG010000242.1 GCA_903835265.1 uncultured Methylococcus sp. | reverse complement strand
CCGTTCGACCAGGGACGTTATAAAGAATTTGAGGGATATCAACCGCCTCGGCCACCGCTCTATAATGACGGTACAGGCCTTCCTGAGTCGGTTTGTTGTAGTAAGGGGTCACTAAAAGACAGGCATCAGCACCCAGTTCTTTGGCCTTAAGGGTCAGGCTGATGGCCTCTTTCGTCGCATTGGCCCCCGTCCCTGCAACCACTGGAACGCGGCCCGCCACTTGTTCGACGGTCAATCGGATGACCTCGCAGTGTTCAGACTCATCAAGGGTCGCCGATTCACCGGTGGTCCCAACGGCCACGATGCCATCGGTCTTGGCCTCAATATGGAATTCGATCAGTCGACGCAGAGCCTCAAGGTCCAGAGAACCATCCGGCCCCATTGGCGTCACCAGCGCTACAAGACTACCCCTGATCATTCCTATCATTCCAGCTTCAAAAAGACGTCAATGGTAACGTGCCGCAGAGCACCGTGACAACCTGAACCGGCATGATCAAGGAGCGCCGAAGCACATCATCATCCCCGTTAAAATGGTAGACTCGACACTCACTCTCCCCTCTTCTCGAATATCATGCAGCTTGCGATCACTCTTCTCGGCGAAAACCAACCCGACCTGATTATCGAACTAACGCGTGCCATCAAGGACGCCAAATGCACCATCATAGAAAGCCGCATGAGCGAGCTTGGCCTCCAGTTTGCGGGACATCTGTTGGTCGAAGGCAACTGGAATCATATCGCTCGCCTTGAGAATGCCATGGAGGCCCTCAGCCAGCGTTACAAACTCAAAGTACACCTTTTGAGAGCTCAGGAACCTGAAAGCCCTCCCATCGAGGAGGACCTCGGGCTCCCCTATGCCATTGATATCTTCGCCACGGATCAAATCAACAACATTCACGACCTCAGCGATTTCCTCTCAAGTCGCGGCGTCATTATCATGGATCTTTCGACGAGCCGCTATTCGGCCCCCTTTACCGGGTCCCCTTTATTTATCGCCCACATGATTGTGAGAATTCCAAGCGGGATGCGCATCGTTTCGCTTCGCGATGAGTTCCTCGATTTCTGCGATCAAATGAATTTGGATGCCATTTTGGAACCCGTCAAGCGCTGAAGGGGTCACAGAGGAGCGGCACACGCTGCCTTTTCGACACCGATGTCAACCCACCACCCAGGAAGTCATGATCATGAGCACGCCAGCCATTGGGGATACTGTTCCAGCGTTCAATCTTAACGCCACCTCCGAACGAACGATTGACCTTGAAAGCCTCAAGGGTCGCACGACCGTCCTTTATTTCTATCCAAAGGACAGCACACCCGGCTGTACCCTTGAAGGCCAGGACTTCAGGGACCATCATGCTGATTTCACCCAACTCCATGCAGAGATCCTCGGCGTCTCACGCGATTCGCTGAAGTCTCACGAGAACTTCAAACTAAAACAATCATTCCCATTCGATCTGATCGCCGATACGGATGAAACGCTTTGCCAGCTCTTTGATGTCATCAAATTCAAAAATATGTACGGCAAACAAGTACAAGGCATCGAACGCAGCACCTTTCTGATCGGTCCTGACCTCAAACTGCTGGCCGAATGGCGGAAAGTGAGCGTCAAGGGTCATGTCCTCGCCGTTCTTGAAGCCATCAGGTCCCTCCAAGGCATTTCGCCATGACCCAACGACTGCCCGCCATAAAGCGGGAGCCGATCGGCCGCCATCAAGCGACCATCCTTTGGCTGCATGGCCTCGGTGCCGACGGCCATGATTTTGAGCCGATCATCGATGAACTAGGGCTTCCAGAGACACTTGGCGTCCGCTTCATCCTGCCCCATGCCCCCCGCCGCCCGGTGACCATGAATGGGGGCTGGGTGATGCGAGCCTGGTATGATATCAGTCACAGTGATCTCGGCAGAAAAGCAGATCTCTCAGGGATTGAGGAAACGCTTGAGGCGATGGACGTCTTGATCAATGACGAACTAGGTCAAGGGATCCTGCCGAGGAATCTCCTCATCGCAGGGTTCTCCCAAGGCGGGGTTATTGCCCTTGAGGCGATCAGCCGGTTTCAGGACAAGTTGGGCGGCGCCATAGCCCTTTCGGGTTATCTTGCAAGGGGAGAAGGCCTACCCGCGGCGGAAGATTCAAAGCCTGTCTTTCTGGCCCATGGCACCGAGGATCCGATCGTCCCGTACGCCCTTGGGCTTCAAGCGCGGGAAGATCTGGTAGACAAGGGTTATGAGGTCGACTGGCATAGCTACACCATGCCTCATTCCGTCTGCCAAGAGGAAATCAAGGACATCAGAGACTGGATCTTGAACCAGCTTCAATCAGCCTAAGGCTTCTAAGACGGGGATCGCTTCCGACCGGTTAAAAGCACCCAGTCCTCCTGGTACTGAACGGGATCAAAGTCGACCAAAGACTCATAGGCAGCCTGAATCTCAGTCGCCTGCTCCCTCAAAATCCCAGACAGCGCCAAAAGTCCCCCCACATCGAGGGAACCCAGAATATCGTCCCGAAGGCTCACCAAAGGGCCCGCTAAAATGTTTGCAAGAACCACCTCAGAGGGCGCCCCCCTCGGGGCGTCAGGGAGCCCCAGCCGAAGTCGGTCAGCCACCCCATTCTTTTCAGCATTATCAAGACTCGCCGTCAGGGCCTGAGGATCAATATCAATCCCCATCGCCGATGAGGCCCCAAGCCTTAAGGCCGCAATCGCCAAGATGCCTGAGCCACAACCATAGTCGAGGACTCGTTTTTCGTTGAGATCAAGGCCATCGAGCCAAGCAAGACAAAGCGCGGTTGTTGGATGGGTTCCGGTCCCAAAGGCCAATCCCGGATCCAGAATAACATTCACGGCCTTGGGTTCCGGCGGCTCAAATCCAGTGGGACAAATCCATAGCCGCTGGCCAAAACACATCGGCTTAAAGTGCGCCATCCAAGCCCTCTCCCAGACCTGATCCTCGAGGTTTTCGAAGGTCAAACTGAGGAGTTGTTCACCAAAAAAAGTACGCGCTTTAAGGGCGATGAGACGATCGTCGGTCGCAGAATCAAAGAGACCGATGACCCGCGTCACATTCCAAAGCGGTGTTTCACCTGGCGGTGGCTCAAACAGGGGCTGATCGGCCGCGTCTTCAAGACTCACCGACAAGGCCCCTTCGACCAATAACCAATCGCTAACCGCTTCAGCGTGGATAAGGTCAACCGTTGCGACCAGTTGGCGCCACATCTCAATGCTTGAGGCCGAGCTTTTTCTCGAGGTAGTGGATGTTCTGACCACCCGCTTCAAAGCCCGGATCATTGATAATGTCGAGCAACAGCGGGATATTACAGTTAATGCCCCCGATTACCATTTCGTTGAGCGCCGTTCGCATCCTGGCAAGCGCGCTCTGACGATCTTCACCATGGGCGATCAGCTTGCCAATCATGGAGTCGTAATAAGGGGGGACCCGATAACCATTGTAGATATGGGTCTCAACACGAACCCCTGGGCCACCGGGCATATGAAACTGCTCAATGAGCCCAGGACTTGGAATAAAGGTGCGGGCATCCTCCGCATTGATCCGGCACTCAACGGCATGGCCGCGAAGGCGGACATCCGATTGAACAAAGGACAACTTTTCACCGGAAGCCACCAACAGCTGTTCCTTCACGATATCAAAGCCCGTCACCATTTCAGTCACAGGGTGCTCGACTTGAACCCGAGTATTCATTTCGATGAAATAAAACTCACCGTCCTGGTAGAGAAACTCGAAGGTTCCGGCCCCAAGGTAACCGATCTCAAGGCACGCCTTCACGCACCGCGCGCCCATCTCCTGACGCTTTTCTTCGCTGATGCCAGGTGCCGGCGCTTCTTCCACCACCTTTTGGTGGCGACGCTGCATCGAGCAATCACGCTCACCCAGATGGACGCAGTGGCCGTGGCTATCGGCAATCACCTGAAATTCGACATGCCTTGGGTCTTCAAGAAACTTTTCCATGTAGACCATATCATTACCAAAGGCGGCCCCAGCTTCACCCTTGGTCAGCGTAATGGCGGCCATGAGATGGGCTTCGCTGTGAACCACCCGCATGCCGCGACCGCCGCCGCCGCCGGCGGCTTTAATGATGATCGGAAAGCCTATACGGCGGGCAATCGCCATATTTTCCTCAGGGTCATCGCCAAGGGGTCCATCGGAACCTGGGATACAGGGAATACCGGCGCTCTTCATCGCCGCGATGGCAGCCACTTTATCCCCCATAACCCGGATCGTTTCAGGACGAGGGCCAATGAAAATGAAGCCGCTCTGAATCACTTTCTCGGCGAAGTCAGCGTTTTCAGAGAGGAAACCATACCCCGGATGGATGGCCTCGGAATCAGTGACTTCAGCGGCACTGATAATCGCCGGAACATTAAGGTAACTCTCTTTGGATGAGGCGGGACCGATACACACCGACTCGTCCGCCAGGCGGACATGTTTCAGGTCGCGGTCGGCCTCAGAATGAACAGCCACCGCCTTGATACCGAGTTCTCGGCAGGCGCGCAGAATTCTTAGGGCGATCTCGCCCCGATTGGCGATCAAAATTTTACCGATCATGATGTGATCTCAACTATCCAGGCTGCGAGGGCCTTGTGGGGTGTCGACTTACTCGATCACAAACAAGGGCTGGTTATATTCAACGGGCTGGGAGTTATCGACCAGAATCTTGGTGATTTTCCCGGAGACATCTGCCTCAATCTGATTCAGAATCTTCATGGCCTCAATGATACAAAGCGTTTCGCCAGCCTCAACCCGCTGACCCAATTCGACAAAGACCTTCGTACCCGGTGTCGAAGAGCGATAAAAGGTTCCGACCATCGGCGAACGAACGATATGGCCAATCAAAGGATCCGCCTCGCCTTTCTTGGCTTCAACGACAGGGGCCGCCACCGGAGCCGCTATAACCGGGGCCTGGGCATAGGCGATCGGTTGAGGAGAGAGCGTGCTCTGACGACTAATCCTCACCGACTCCTCGCCCTCGTGGATCTCGATTTCGGCCACATCAGACTCGCCGATCATATCGATCAATTTTTTTATTTTTCGAATATCCATGTGTTATTGACCTTGCTGTAAATGGAGGGTGTTGAGACCGGCCTCAAGTGCGAGTAAATAACCGATTGGACCGAACCCCAAAATAACCCCGATGGCTATATCGGAGAGATAAGAGTGGTGACGAAAGTCCTCGCGGGCGTGCACATTCGATAAATGAATCTCGATGAACGGGATTTTCGTGGAGAGAAAGGCATCGCGGAGCGCGATGCTGGTATGCGTCAAAGCGCCAGGATTAATCAGAATGACATCCACATTGTCCCGGTAGGCAAGATGGATGCGATCAATCAATGAAGACTCCGCATTACTTTGGAAGCATTGAAGATCATGACCTCGCTGCCGGGCTGATTCCACGAGCCGTGTTTCGATCTCAGAAAGACTCTCGCGGCCATAGATCGAAGGCTCACGAAGACCGAGCAGATTAAGGTTCGGACCATTAAGGACAAGAAGTTTGGCCATGAAGGGTCGTTAGCATTCCAAAAAGTCGCATAAAACCTCGTTATTTTCCCAAAAATGAGAGATTTTGTCCATGAAATAACGATTTTAAAATCAAAATACGACCCGATCTTCCATTTCATTCAGGCGTCAACAGCGGCTTGACCTCATCCAGGATCTGCTGATGATGAAAGCGCCCAATATGGGCATGTCTCAGCTGACCTTGTCGATCGAGAACAACTGAAAAGGGCAGCGCCGAGATCTCGTTACCGAGACTATCTGCCCAAGCCGGGACATCGCTACCACCCACGAGAATAGGGTAATTGACGGGATGCTCCAGGAGATACGCCTTGACCACCAAAGGATCATCTATGGCAATACCGATAAAAGACACCCCCTGCCGCTCGAATTCGCTTTGGATCGCCACGAAATCCGGCATTTCTTCACGGCATGGAGGACACCAGGTTGCCCAGAAGTTCACCACCACGACACGTCCCTTCCATTCGGATAAGGTGTGCGCTTTCCCCTCAAGATCAACCAACAAAGGTTCCTTGATCGGAACGGCGAGTGAATCCGCCAGCCATTGCCGGGTGGTGACCCCCGCCAACAGCGAAAGGGCACCGGCGAGGATCAATATCAGCCAGAAACGCATCAGTGTCGAACTTTCTGGATCTGGGCCACAAAGTCATTGGCTTCCATAAAGCCGATGACCCTAAGGCTCCGTTGCTCCTCGCCATTAGGACCAAAGAATAGGGTCGCCGGGGGGCCAATCAGATTGAAGTATTTCATCAAAGCCTGATTGTCATCACTGTTGTCAGTGACATCCGCTTTCAGGAGCACGAAGGGGCCAAGGGCATTGATGACGGTGGGGTCATGAAAGGTATAACGTTCCATTTCCTTACAGGAGACACACCAGTCCGCATAGAAATCCAGCATCACCGACTGGCCTCGCTGAGAAGCGGCTTTCAGGGCTGTCTTGAATTCTGGGAGCGAGGTCACCCGTTTGAATAAAAGCCCCTCAGCTCGATCGACCTTGGCTTCCAGAGATAATGGGGCACCCCTGAGCCCCCGAAGAGGTTGCAGGGGATCGGTCTGGTTAGCGGCGACCCCGATCAACAAAAGAACGCCATAGGCAAGCATGGCAATCCCAAGCCCCTTAAAAAGCCTGTTCCAGCCTGACGCATTGGCCGGCAAAGCATCGATCGCGCCCATATAGATAGCCGGGACAATCAGTAATAAGGACCACAACACCATCGTGACCGCCGCTGGCAGGATGCGATCCAAGAGCCAAATGGCAATCGCCAAAAGCCCAACGCCAAAACCCGCTCTCACGGCATTCATCCAGTTGCCGGCACGAGGCAGCAACCGACCCGCCGAGGCGCCAATCACCAGTAGCGGAAGCCCCATGCCCAGCCCCAGGGAAAAGAGCGCAACCCCGCCTAGGAAGGCATCACCGGTTTGGCCGATATAAATCAGGGTGCCGGCCAGGGGAGCAGCCACACAGGGCCCGACAATCAGCGCTGAAAGTCCACCCATGACCGCAGCTCCCAAGAGGGTTCCTGGTCTCTGTCGATCACTCCAATGGCTCAATCTCGATTGAAGAAACCCTGGCACTTGCAAGGTGAAGACATCAAACATGGACAAGGCCAACGCGACGAAGACCAGACTAAAGGCCACGATGATCTTTGGATCCTGAAAAAGGGCCTGAAGGTTTTTGCCAAAAAGACCGGCCAGAATCCCAAACGCCGTATAAGCGAGCGCCGAGGCAAACACATAACTCAAGGAGAGCATGAATGCACGGCCCGTGGTGATCTTGTGGCCATGGCCCACGATCAGGCCAGAGAGAATCGGAATCATCGGAAAGATACAGGGTGTAAACGCTAATAAAAGCCCCATCCCGAGGAAGCTTCCGATCGTTAACCAGAGTGAATCCTTCTTCAAGGTATCAACCACCGTACACTGCTCTGAAAGGCCTTCGGTTTCGATAAACCCGGTCGCAGGCCCCACCTCACATTCCCCAGGGGGTGCCGAAGTCGCTGCTTCTGCCACGGGGGGTTCGATGCTCGAGGCCCCCAGCATCAGTGGGATCGTCTTAGTCATCGGAGGATAGCAAACGCCCCGATCGGCACAGCCTTGGAAGGAAGCCGTGAGACTCAAGGCGCCTTCACGGCGTCCTGGATTTATGAGAGGCAATTCAAACGTGACGTCCTCATGAAAGACCTCCACAGAACCGAATTCAGGGTCGTCTTTAGGTTCCCCACGAGGCGCCTCAAACGTTCCAAGCACAGTATCGGCGGGTCCTTGGATGGAAAACCCGAACTTTTGCCGATAGAGATAGTAACCCTTGGCCACCCTAAAAGTGACCCTGAGCCGATCCACCGAGAGCGCTTCCGCCTCAAACCGAAAGGCCTGATCCGGTGGCAGCAATTCCTGATTGCCACCCGTTGGGCGAAGCCCCAAGGACTTCAAAAGATCCTGAGCCCCGTTTTCGGCGGCGGCTAAAACCACCGGGTTCTCTGGCCAGGCAAAAGCAATCTGCTCTCGATGCGGCCGATAACAAACACCGACATCCGCACAACCCTGGGCCGTGACCTCTAATCGAACGGCCGTTGGAACGCTGCCACCCCGACTCAAGGGCACCCGAACCTCGAGGTGGCCCCGGTAAACCTCCATATCGCCCATATTGTCATCATGTTCAAGATGGCCTTGAGGATAATCGGGAGTCCCCACCTCGACCCCAGGGGTCAGCGAGACAAACTTCAAATGCTTCCGATAGAGATGGTAGCCATCGGCAATATCCCATCGAAACACCACACTCGAAGGCTCCTGGTGATGCGAAAGCTTGAAAGCTTCCTCAGCAGGAAGGAGATCGCTGGCGGACAGCGCCAAAACCTTAGGGCTCGCTATCAGCCCCAAGAACCCTAGGGCAAGGAACAAGGAGAAAAGGGAACGTATCGGCAACATTAAGACACCACCATACTGTCCAAATCGGATCTTAACCACTGAAGATAGCGCTCCGAACCCCCGGTAATGGGAAGCGCAATAATTTCAGGCAATTCATAAGGATGATGCTCATCAAGCCAGGCCATGAGCGACTCTAAGCTTGCAAGAACTGTCTTGATCAAGAGAAGATGTTCAACTTGGCATTCAAGTTGCCCCTTCCAGCGATAGATCGATTCTACGCCTGGAACAATACTGACACAGGCCGCCATACCATTCTCGATGACCCCTCGGGCCAACCGACGGGCCGTATCGACATCGGGACAACTTGAAAAAACGACCACCGCGCTTGATGACATGAACCTGCCCGCTCCCTTATAAAGTGGGCCGATTCTAAACCTAGGAGAACACATTGACCATGAGCCGCGGCTTATTGACCCTTCTGGCGCTTCTCCCCTTTGTCGAGGTCGCCCTCCTCGCAAGGGTCGTTGCCAGCATCGGTTTTATCAATACACTCGTCTACCTGCTGCTGGTGGCGCTACTGGGCGTCAGCCTGATCAAAAAGACAGGTATGAGGGCGCTGATGAACACCCAACAGGCGCTGCAGCGCGGCGAAGTCCCGGCCCAAGAGGTTGCCGCAAGCGGCATCGCGGTGCTTGGAGGGATTCTCCTCGTGATCCCGGGTCTTCTCACCGATGCCCTCGGTCTCCTGATTTTATGGCCTCCGATCAGGCAGCGACTTGCCCGGTTCCTCCTCGAACGCCCGAATGTTGTGGTGAACTCTAAAGCGAGGACTAAAGAGCCTGATGTTCTTGAAGGGGAGTTCCGCCGCGAGGATTGATCAAAAAAAGTTCCTCTTGGCCTTTGGGAAGAGATTCGGCAAACTCACGCGGCCACACAACCCCTCGGAGGAAACCTTATGACGATCCAGATTGGCGAAACCATACCCGCCGGCCACGTAATGGAATGCAGCGCATTCGATCCCGACAATGGCTGCCCCATAAACCCTGAAAAGATCGAACCTTTGGCGAGCGCCAAAGGCCGAAAGATCGTGATGTTTGGCGTTCCCGGCGCCTTTACGCCGACCTGCTCTCTCAAACACCTCCCGGGTTATATCGAGGAGGCGGCCAAGCTCAAGGCCAAAGGCGTCGATGAGATCTGGTGTATTTCCGTCAATGACCATTTCGTGATGGCCGCCTGGGGCCGCGAACAGGGTGCTGCGGGCAAGGTCCGCATGTTCGCCGATGGATCTGCCGAGTACGTCAAAGCCTTGGGCCTTGATCGGGACCTTCACGCCAATGGCATGGGAACTCGCTCACAGCGGTTTGCCATGATCATTGATGACGGTGTGGTCCAGTATCTTGGCGTTGAAGCTTCCGGAAAATTCGAGGTGTCGAACGTCGAAGCCGTCCTTGCCGCCCTCTAATCCATCCTTTTGATGTCGCGACCGTCTG
>CAILMG010000241.1 GCA_903835265.1 uncultured Methylococcus sp. | reverse complement strand
CCTGCTTTTGCTGCGGCATAATTGGCCTGACCTCGATTGCCGGTGAGCGCCGCCACGGAAGCAATGCTGATGATTCGACCCCAACGGCTTCTGATCATGGGCATCAGGAGGGGTTGAGTAATATTGTAAAAACCATGGAGTGAGACATCGATCACTCGGTCCCATTGATCGCGGGTCATCCCCACCAAAGGAGCATCATGATGAATGCCCGCATTGTGGACCACCACCTGAATGGCTGACGATTCCACAAGGGGCTCAAGGACCTCTCTCGTGGCCATTTCATCGATCACATCAAACATTAAAAGGGTCGCCGTGCCGCCGTTGGCATGGATGCTAGCAATGATTGATTCTGCGGCCTTTAGATGGTGATGCGCTTGAACATAGACATGATGACCTGATGCTGCGAGAGCGATGGCCATCGCACCACCCAAGGTTCCACTTCCCCCTGTGACGAGCGCTCTTTTCATCAAAAAAATCCTTATCCTCGTTTAAAAAAAACGGCGAGTTCACCTTTGACCAACAGACCGGTGTCAGCAGTCAGTTTGAATTGGTAGAACGCTTGGTAGGCATCACCGTGGAGCCTGAACACTTCAATCTCAAGTGGGCTGTCGACATCATCCAGATTCAGGTGTGTCCATGAGATGTCTTTGACCATAGCAAGCACGCCAGATCGGGGGTCATCAGAAGAGGAAGGGCTTCTCAACGCGCCATGAATCGCACAACCCTGGGCGGCCATTTCGATGGCGCTGATCGCGGGGAGCGATCCTCTAGTTCTCAAGGGGTGCGACGGGGCCCTATGGCTCTCAATGCGTCCCATCAACGTGTTTTCGTCCGCCTTGATGATGTGGTCAAGCAAGATCATAGGCGCTTGGTGGGGGAGGTAATGAGCGATTTCAGCACCGGTTAATAACATGGTCTGACCTCAAGGCATAGAGATCCTTGCATGCCGACGCCAACAAACAGGGTTTGAACCACTTGATTGGCGATGACTTCCAGCAAAGGCAAGGCACGTGCCGCAGGATTCGTCGATCTGAGGGCTTCTAGACCCGGGTCATTCAAACCCAATACCCTCGCACTGTCCGGTCGATAAGACCAGTTTATTGAGGCCATGGCTTGATCCTTGGGGTCTCGTGATAACAGTAAGCTCACAGCAAAAGCGGATGTCATCGATCGATGGGCACTGATCGGGTAGGGCGCAGGGACATCATAGGCGACCAGGAGGATGCGGTCATTAGGTTCTTGGAGACGAAGCAAGCCTTCTAAGAGACCCGAACCAAAGCTATCGTCATAGGCACATAGGCTGTCACTTGGCATGCGGGACCCGCTGGCAATGCTCCAATATCCTGCGGCCGCGTTGTGAACAGAGTTATGAAATGCGGTGGGGGAAAGTCGCCGATCGGGACCTGCGAGGGTGTTAAATATCTCATGAACAATACCCACCTCACCTCCTGAGGAAGTGAATAGGGCGGCAATGCTGGATGGATCATGGTTCCCTATGGCTTCCTGAGCTACATCAAGGGCAAGACGAGTCACCCTGGTTGCGCGCCGTCGCTCGGTCGGTGGCAATAATGAAGCCACTCCAGGCGGGGTCTCCCTCAAGCTCTCGAAGCCGCCATGGATCAGAGTCGCCTGGGCGGTTGGCCAGTTGGGGAGCCCTGGCCCTTTTAAACCGATTCCGATGATATAAATCTCAGGCGTCACGATGGAGTCCCAGTAAAAGACATGCATTACTTCCCCCAAATCCAAACGCATTACTAAGGATCGTTCTGCAAGGCTTATGGATGTTGGGTGTGAGTGCGACGTTACTGCGAATGGATGGATCGATGATCTCGGTATGAAGGGTTCCAGGTGTGAAGCCCCCTTCAAGGGCGATGCACGCCGTCAGCGCATTCATCATGCCCGCAGCCCCAAGGGTATGACCGATATGCCCTTTGATAGATGCCGCAGGGAGGCCTTCTCCGAGTACCTGACAGATCGCACGATCTTCTGCTATGTCATTGGTTCGAGTCGCGGTGCCATGAAGTAAGATGAAATCCACCTGCTCAGGAGCGAGATTTGCCGTCTTCAAACAGCCCGTGATCGCCATGGCTGCACCGACACCCTCTGGATGGGGTGATGACATGTGGTGAGCGTCACTGCTTTCACCGGCCCCCATGATGCACAGTGGGCTCACCTTGGGATCGAATGGGGTAACAATGGCAAAGCCTGCTGCCTCGGCGATCGAGATGCCGGTTCGATCAATGGCGCAGGGCTTAGAAGGCTTCTCTGAGAGAAGGTCCAGAGAGTGAAATCCAAACAGCGTCGTCAGGCACAGACTATCGACGCCGCCTACGACAACCGCATCACACAGATGGGCCTTAAGCCAACGGGCCGCAGTGACAAAGACTTTGGCGCTCGACGAGCAGGCCGTTGAAACGGTCAGGGCAGGCCCTTCTAGCTGAAGGATCCGCCGAATGAAATCAGCGGTCGCGAAGGTATTCTGGGTCTCACGGTAATGGAAATGAGGCGGTAAAGCGCCACTGGTGGGATCTCTCATGGTGTAGGCACGCTCCGTTTCAAGAATGCCCGAGGTGCTAGTGCCTAAGATGACGCCGATTCTTTGCGCCCCGAGGGATTCACGAAGTCCATTGACACGCCCTATGAATCCGTCCTGCAGAAGACCGAGGTGGGCGAGACGATTATTACGGCCATCATAAGCCTTGAAGGGTTCAGGGAGGCGGTGTTGTTCGATGCCATCGACACGACCGATGGCGGTGACGAAGTGAACGCCTTCAAAATCGCATGGCTTGAGACCGGACCGATGGCTCAAAAAGCCGTGTCGACTCGCGGCAAGACCTCTTCCCAAGGCATTGGTGAGGGTATAGTCGACCACCGAGAGTGGCCACAAGGGGCCGAAGGGTTTTGAGCGCTTTGATCCTGAAGGGGTCATGATAGAGATGAATGGGAAGAAGGGCGCTCATCGGTCATTAAGGCCGCAAAAGTCACGGCAAGAAATGCGCCCAATGCGACCGTGAGCCCGATGCTATCGAGAATGGCCACTTTTGCAAATGCCAATGTTCCGAAGGCTAAGATAGAGCTTAAGCTGCATACGATGAGCGACAGCCGGGTTCTTCGGTATTCCTCGGTGTCCCTTGAGGGTCGGTTGAAAAAGAGCGCCTGATCAAGACTCAATCCCATCACCAGGAGGAGTGAGACGAGATGGTAGAAATTAAGCCCTCTAAACCACCATGCCATCATGATCGCGGTTGCCAAACCTGCGGTCATGACGGGCATTAAAACCTTCAATGCCGTTTTTATACTCCCAAGACCAAAAGAAAGCATGATGGTGATCGCTAAAAGCCCAAGACTCAGAAGTCTTAGAGCCTCTAGGCGGTATTGCATCATCCGATCAGTCGTTCTTGCACGAAGATCAAGGAACTGGACATGATCAAGCTGGAGCGCATCAATCCTTCTTTGGAGTGAAGCGTCATCGGTGACCCCATGGAGCGGGATCACTAAGGCCCAACGATCCTCAAGATGAATCATGGTGGTAGCGATTTTCGAGGCCATGGGCGTGTCAGCCCAAACCTCAGGGCCCAGAAAGCCCAGTTGATGGGCGTCCAGAGCCTCGTTAATGAAAGGGTCAAACAAGCCCTTTCGAAAAGGGAGACCGACTTCGGCTTTTTTGACATGGGCCATCAGTTCGGCCTTTGGCGGGATCCTTGAAAGCCGCTCTGCTTGTTTTCGATGACTGGGTAGGATCTGAGACAACAGGTCATATTGATCAATGATCCCGAGCCTTTTTAGTTCAGTGAGGGGAGATTCAAGGTCTTCAGCGGTCCTTAGTAAGGTTTCTTGATCGGCGGCGGTGACAAGGAGCAGCTTGCCTAATTCTGGACTTCTGAAGTCCTTTTGAAGCGTGGCATCGACCTTAAGATCTTCAGGGGGGACGGGATTAAGAGCCCCAATATCATCATTAAACATCACCCCATGATTCAGGGAAAAGGTCCCGAGGAGGGTGATCACTATCCACCAAGGAAGGCTTGATAACCTTTTCTTATAGCGATTCGCCATCGGGAGCGACGGGCGTTGACCTTGAGGGAGAAACGATAGTTTCGGGGGAACGTGAATCCAGTGTGGAAGGATAAACCGAGTGGTGAGGGCGGCCGCGAGGAGGCCTGAACCTGCAAATACAGCCAGTTGACTGAGGCCAGTAAATCCTGAGAAAAGCATCGCACCAAATCCTGCCACATTCGTCAGTACGCCGAGGCGAAGAGTGGGCCATAAGCGTTTCATGGTGTTCTTCGGAGGTTCATCGCGCTCGAGGTGGCTGAAAAGATGATTGGGATAATCAGCAGCGACGCCTAGTAGCGTACTGCCAAATCCCAAGGTGATTCCATGGAGTTGGCCAAACACCAGAGCGGTCACCATGCCGCCCGTGAGAAGGCCGGTCACTAAGGGGAGGAGACCAAGGCCGAGGAAGCGCCACGATCGATAGACCAGGAGGAGCAAACCCATCACCAAGACGCTGTTAATCAGCGTCAGCCGCGTCGCTTCTTGAGTAATCCTTCGATTGGTTTCGACGCTGATTGCCCCGGGTCCCCCGAGCGTTATCTCTAGCGGTGCACTGAACTGGAGTCCTTTGAAGGCCTCGAGTATGCGTTGTTGAGCCTTTTGTTGCGATTCAAGGTCGAATCCTGACGCGTGTGTTTCAGCGAGGATGAGGCTTCTTTGGTGATCCTCTGAAACCCAGATTCCACCTTTCCGATGAGGGCCTTGATGTCCTAGCATCTGCCGAAGAAAATGCGACCATAGCCCTTGGGGATCGCCTCCTAGCCAACGCTGACTCAAGGGGGCTAAGGGTGAATAAAGCTCCTCCCAACGTTCAGATAAAGCCTTATGAAGCGTTGTCGGACTAAATGGGTTTTCTCCAGAAGGATCCGCCAAGTGAAAGCGATAGGGATAAATTCTTTTCTCGATCTGATCCAAGAGTTTTGGATCTTCTCCGTTACTGACACGAAGTAAAAGGGGATCGTTTTGAAGCGCCTCGATGAGCCGGCGACTCCCTTGTGCTCGAATTTCAGCCGTCTGTCCCGAAAGGGCGATGAGGATGAAACGGCTGACCGGCCCTTCCTGCATTTGTTGGAGCAATATCTGATCCACCACATTCGGCTTTTGGGGGAGAAAAAAAGTGAGGTCGCTATGGCGAGGTGTCTGGATCATCACCCACGCGGCGATGAGACACCAACTGATCCAGAGGAAGATGACAAGTCGCTGGTTCACTGGGGTTTAAAGGTGAGTTTCGTCGAATCGCCATTGGCTTCTTCGATCGTCATGGCGAGGATATTTCCCCCGTCTCCTTTGACGGTCACTCGCTGAACCAGGGCCTTAACGCCCAGATCCCTGGGCAGGAGCGTTAAGGACCAATGTGTCAGGGATCCGCCGAGGTGAGGTTCCCAAAACCGCTGAAGGGTTAAAAGATCCCCTGCGAGTGGCGCTCGAATCGCTTCGATGAAAGCTTCAAGCATTCCACTTTCACTCAGCGAAAAAACCTCTTGTAGGGATGATCGGGGGTCGTTGATGAAGACCTTATCGCCCTCGACACGATAAGTGATAGCCCTTGGGGACTTCACTTCCTTGAGGAGCGTTGATGGGGGCGTAAAAGCCAACACGCCCTCACTTTCAAGCGGACGGGTTAGCGCGGCCAGCTGGCGGGATTCATGGAAGTGGACACGCTTAGAAGGGTTCTCCTTCAAGGTCCTTAGGAGGGATTCAAGCGTGAGTGGCGGGGCCTGATGGGTGGCTGCTGGTGATGATCCCTGAAAAGAGACCATGACCATGGCCGCCACCGCCATCAAGCGCACTATGGCGCGACTTTTAAGGTGTTTGACGATCCCAAATGTCATGGAAGTTAAACCAATTATGTGGGGCTTCTCGGGCATAGTGTTCGAGCCGTCGCGCATACCGTCCCATGATCTCTTTAGCAGCACTCTGTCGTTCATCACGGGGGATCCTTGAAGCATCCCCCAGTTCTTCGAAATGGATGGTGTAATGACCCCAGCCGGTCCTCAGGCACACAAAGAAGATGATGGGTAATTTCAAAATGTGCGAAAGCATCACGGGGGTTGTTGGCAAATCAATCGGAGCATCAAAAAAATCGCATTGAATCCTTTTATCATGAGGCATACAGCGATCGGCAAGGAGAGCCAGCATCTGTCCTTCTTGAAGCTTTTCTTCGAGCCCCAACAAGGCGGCTGGCCCATTGAGCGTGATGATATCTTCATGAAGCTCCGGGTTCAGCGATCGATAGAGGCTGACGATGGCGGGTGTCGCTTCGCCATACATCAAGGCCTTCACTTTGATGCCTCGTCGAAGTCGACCGAGTGCTCTTAGGATCTCAAAGCTTCCGTGATGTGATCCGACCAGAAGGCAGGCTTGCTTTTTGTCCGCATGGTGTTGAAGTATCTCGAAATTGTGTGCTTCTATCTCTAGGAGGTGATCACGCCCAGTGAGAACGGCGAGACGATCAAGGAGGGTTCCTGCGAAATTATGGTACAGCCGAAACAGATCGGAAAAATGGGGCTCGCGCTGCAGTGCCTTTTTAAGAAAGGTCCGCGTACCTGCTAAACCCTCATTTTTCACTGTCATGAAATAGAGGGTGAT
>CAILMG010000240.1 GCA_903835265.1 uncultured Methylococcus sp. | reverse complement strand
GGTCCTTTCACCCAGGGCGCGGAGCCTTATTGGAACCTTTAAATGCCACGCGGTGATTGATTCTACTAATTCTGAGCTGATGCGGTCCCTTGCCCTCAACGTGCCCACGGGAAGTGTGTGTCTGGCCGAATACCAGACGGCAGGAAGAGGGCGCTTAGGGCGCTCCTGGGTAGCCCCTTTTGGGAGCAATGTATGCCTCTCGCTGCTGTGGCGTTTTCAAGAGCCTGCCGAGGTCTCGGGTCTGAGTCTTGCGGTGGGGGTTGCTCTCATCAGAGCGCTTTCGTCATTGGGCCTCTTAGGCGTTTCCCTCAAGTGGCCAAACGACCTTCTGGTGGGGTCGTCTAAGCTTGGGGGCATTCTCATGGAGATGCGTGGAGAAGCTCATGGCCCTTCGGCGGTGGTTATCGGCATCGGTATCAATCATCAATTATCGAAGAAGATGATGAAGGGCATGGACCAGCCCGTGATCGATCTTCACTCCGTCTTTAAAGGGGCTGTCCCCGGCCGGAATCTTCTCATTAGTACCCTCCTTAATGATCTCCTGCCGCTTTTAGAGGACTACCCACAGGCGGGACTTTCACCTTATCTCGAGGAGTGGCGGTCGTTTCATGCCCATCAGGGACAATCGGCGACCCTTGAAGTGGGTGCCCGAACGCTGACAGGTCGGATTGTGGATATTAACCAGGAAGGACTGTTGCTGTTTGAGGACGAAGAAGGGGCTCTCAAAGCCTATGCCTCGGGTGATGTGAAGCTTCGCCCGAGGCATCGATGAAGCCGCTTTTTTTGATTGATGTCGGTAATTCAAGAATCAAATGGGCGATGGAGGACGATCAGGGTCTTCATTTGGGTGAGCCCTTTGTCTGTGACTCTGAGGGCCTTCATCAAGCCCTTCAGAAGGCATGGGGGGACCTGACACCGCCCTCGGCGGTCGCCCTGTCGAATGTGGCGGGGGCCGTCATTGAATCTCTCATCATCGGCTGGATTCATTCGGCTTGGCAGCGGGAGGTCTTCATCGCTAAGACCGAAGCCGAGGCTGAGGGCCTCATCAATGGCTATAGACAGCCCCAAACGCTTGGGGTTGATCGTTGGCTCGGACTGCTGGGGCTTCAGTCGGTGACCTCACTGCCGGCCATGATCGTGGACTGTGGCACGGCCATTACGATGGATATTCTCGATCCTCAAAGTCGCCACCAAGGGGGCTATATCGCTCCAGGACTTCGAGCGATGGAGGCCGCGCTTATCGGCAACACGCATGCGCTTCAAACCCGCCTCGTGCCCGCAAGGGTGAATTCATTACCGGGGAGAGAGACGGCGGAAGGGATCGCCGCCGGGTGCTTGTTGGCTGCGGTTGGCTTGATTGAGCGGGTGTATCATCAGGAGATGATGCGGGCTGATAGCCCTTTCAACATGGTCTTGATGGGGGGAGATGCCGATCGAATCGCCACGCATTTGACGGTCCCTTGCATCATCGATCAGACGCTCATATTCAAAGGCCTTAAATGGGTTTGGCTGAATGGTTGACCTTGGATCAGGCGCCCGTCTGGGTTTTAAGGAATTCCAGATTGACGACTCATTCATCGCCGAGAGACGGAGCGGTCCGATTAAACCCTTTGAAGGCAAGATCCCCTTCGAAGGCTTTTGGCAAAAAAATGATGCGGCCTAAGCCATTCCTATGATGAAGGTGACACCCTTGATGATGGCGTGTAGGTTAAAATGCGGCCTTAACGGCACAATCACCTCATCTTGCGGGTCACGGATTGAAATACCTTTTCTATATTCTGGTGCTGATCAACCTGGTTTTTCTCGGTTGGAAATTCGGCGTCGATCCCCATCGTTTTATCGCTGAGGATTCTGCTAGCCAGCCGCTGGAGATGCCCTTGGCGGACCAGCCACTGCCGGTTGAAGAACTCGATGAAGCTGAACTTCTGCCGACCGAGGCGGATCCTTTGATGAAGCCGCCGGAGGATCTCGAAAACCCGAACGGTGACCTCCTCTGTCTTGAGATGGGGCCTTTAAGCGAGCGTTCTCAAGCGGACGCTGCCCTGGTTTTGTTGAAACCTCTCGGCAAAGAAGTGCAAGTTCGTATCCATCCTTCGGATGCCCCCAATGGCTGGTGGGTCATTTATCCCAAGGCTAACAGCCGCGAGGCAGCGATGGCCAATCGTCAGATGCTCATGAATAAGGGCGTTTATGAGAACTGGCTGTTTGATCGAGGCCCGCTGATGGGGGCGATCTCCCTTGGGCTCTATCAGACTCAGGCAGAGGCTGAGAAAGCGCTTTTGGGCTACAAGGAAAAAGGCATCAACGCCAAGGTGCGGCCGCGCTTGGTCCGCGCCAATGGTTTTTGGTTGAGGGTTCCTTGGGATAAACCCAGCCTTGAACTGGATGAAGCCATCCAGTTCATCAATTCCGGCGATGCCAGCATCAAGATTCCATCACCCACTCCTTGTCCTTAAGAGCAGCTCAGGGCTTTTTTTGAGAGCGACTTTAAGGGCATGGCGGGTGGACAGCCACAAGAAGAACTGACAGCCAAAAATCAGGTTAGCTAGGAGCAAGTGAAAGGGCTGCACTATCGCTGGAAATCCCAGTCGATCGAGGCTAACGCCGGACAGAATCGCCATAATCACCAGAAAAGCGAGCGTCATTGCCGGCTTTTTGAGGGGATGCCCTTGACCGAGCGAACGCATGAGATGGTAGACCAGCCATAAATTTGTCATCAAGATGATCGATGAGAAGGATCGATGGATGTAGAAAATGATGGGAAAGTGTTCCCGCCAGATTGAGCGCTCGGTGACTAAGGCCTGGTGAGTAATCCCATCCACCGCCTCCCGAATCTGGGTGCCCATGCTGACCTGAAGCAAGGTCATCAACAGGGCGATGGCAATGACGCGGTGCCACACCTTCGGAAGCCCCCGGATATCGAGGGGTTGGGTCGTTGATTCGCGCGCCCGCGTTGTCATGAATATGAGCAGCGAGACGATCACGAGAGCCACGATCATATGCGCCGATATGAGGGTTGGCTTTAGTTCCGAGGCGACCACCCGTGACCCCAGCCATCCTTGGAAACCGACCAACATCAGGGTCAGAAGAGCGAGGCGAAAGATAACGGGGTTCCTTTTTCTGAGGGGCACAGAGCGGATGAAGGTTCCAAAGATCAATAGACCGATCGATGCGCCAAGCAGTCGGTTGAGGTATTCGGTCCAGGTCTTCAGAGGGTTGAAGGTGGTGTCGCCGTAGCCGACATAGCGTTCATGGTAGTCGCTCGGCAGTTCACTTTCCTGAGTCGGTGGGATCAAGCGGCCAAAACAGGTTGGCCAGTCAGGGCAGCCCATGCCGGATCCAGAGGCTCTAACCACCCCCCCAACAAAGATTAGGAGGTAAACAGCCAGGACCGTCACCAAACTTAATCGCCAAAAAGCGTTGATATGAGGGGTGGTGTGCATTGGATTCTCGAAGGCTCGTGGGTTCCTTATTAGATTAAACCGAATCGGTGAAGGGTGGCAGGGCTCTTGATTGAAGTGCTCAAATGAATCCAGCGGTTCGGCTTAGGTTAAAATACTCTCAACTCCTCGTAACCTTCATCGATCTGCCCTTATGGCGGGTGACTTCTGGTTTCCTTGATGAGTCTCTTATTCCCTTTTGGAGAACGTTTTGACAGTGAATCAGATGGATAAATCCCTTGATTACCGGGCAGCAGGGGTCGACATCGATGCCGGCAATGCTTTGGTGGAGCGGATCAAGCCCATCGCATCGAGGACCCGAATCCCTGGTGTCATGGGTGGGCTCGGCGGCTTTGGCTCCCTTTTCGAGTTGCCGCAGGGTGCTTATCAGCAACCGGTCCTAGTGGCCGGCACGGATGGGGTCGGCACCAAGCTGAAATTAGCCATCGAGACCGGGCGTCATGAGGGTGTGGGGATCGATCTGGTCGCTATGTGCGTCAATGACATCATCGTGCAGGGGGCAGAACCCTTGTTCTTTTTAGACTATTACGCGACCGGCAAGCTGGACGTGGACGTTGCTGCCAGTGTCATTAGCGGCATCGGCCGGGGCTGTGAATTAGCCGGTTGCGCCCTGGTGGGTGGGGAGACGGCTGAAATGCCTGGCATGTATGCAGCCGGAGATTATGACCTCGCGGGTTTCTGCGTCGGCGTCGTTGAAAAGTCGGCCCTGCTGGATGGCACCAAAGTTCGAGCGGGCGATCGGCTGATCGGTCTTGCTTCATCAGGCCCGCACTCGAATGGTTATTCCCTGATTCGGAAGATTCTTGACGTGAGTGGTCACGGCCCCGATGGACAGCCAGCACCCACCGCCTTGATGGATCAATTGATGGAACCCACTCGCATTTACGTGAAGTCGCTGTTGGCGTTGATGAAGACGATCGAGGTCAAGGCCTTCGCCCATATCACTGGCGGTGGGATCACGGAAAACCTTCCAAGAGTCTTCCCTGAGGGACTGGGTGCTAGGATCGACCTTGGGTCATGGTCCCGGCCGGAGGTCTTCCAGTGGCTGAAGGCGAAGGGGCGGGTCTCGACGCCTGAGATGTTGAAGACATTTAATTGCGGTATCGGCATGGTGGTTTGTGTGAAGGCTGATCAGGAAGCTTTGGCCATGGAGGCCCTGACCGCCTTGGGTGAAGGCGTGTTCCCATTAGGCGTGATGGTTGAGGCCCCTCTGGGACCGTCCGTGGCCTATGACGGTGAATGGTAAGGAGGATTCGGTGATGACAATAGCGTTGAGTGTGGTGGTGCCGGTCCATAATGAAACCGACAATCTGCGTCCTTTGATCGAGGAAATCGAGGCCGCCGTTAGAGGGCTTGGCGCCCATGAGATTCTTTATATCGACGATGGCAGCACCGATGACACTTTCGATATTCTGAAAGGGTTACAGCGTGAGTTTAAAGCGTTGAGGGTCCTTCGCCACACCGCATGCTGTGGTCAAAGCACGGCGGTGCGCACCGGGATCTTGGCCGCCAGGGGATCGGTTATCGCGACCCTCGATGGCGATGGGCAAAATGATCCCGCGAACATACCAGCCCTTTACGCCGCTTGGGAGACGCTGTCGAAGGAAGGGCGGGGTGCCTTGGTTGCAGGATATAGGAAGAACCGTAAGGACACCGGTTGGCGCAAATTTTCCTCGCGATTCGCGAATGGAATCCGTGCCAGGCTGCTTCAGGATGCAACTCCTGATACCGGCTGTGGTCTTAAGCTTTTTGATCGTGCGCTCTTTTTAACGATGCCCTATTTTGATCACATGCACCGGTTTCTTCCGGCGCTCGCGCAAAGAGCGGGCGCTCGGGTGGTTTCGGTGGAAGTGAATCACCGCCCTAGAACCCGGGGCGTCTCAAAATACGGAACCTGGCACCGTCTTTGGGTGGGTATTTGGGATCTGATGGGGGTCATGTGGCTGCAGCGTCGTGCGCATCGTCCAGAAGTCGAAGAGCTTCCAGGGCGCTAACAACAATTTTTTTCTTCTGCGACCTGTGGGCCGCGCGTCATTAACTAAGAGGTGACATCATGATTGTTTTTTCCTCGTTGCAACAGATCCGCTGCGTTCTTCTGGCTGGGTTTTTGATTCCAGCCGTCACTCTAGCTGAAGAGGCGGTCATGCCGCCAAGGGAGACGCTGCTTGAAAAAACACTTGAGCTCGGATCGCCCAAAGCGACGGTCAAGGTTTTTCAGATCACTTTTCCAAAGGGGTTTAAAACGCCGCCGCATGTCCATGAAGGCTCCGGCCCCCGTTATGTTCAAAAAGGGCGATTCAGGATCGAAGAGGCGGGCACTTTCAAGGAGTTTGGTCCAGGCCAGGTGTTCTGGGAAACCGGTGAACTCATGACGGCTGAAAATATCAGCGATGGCGAGGCCGAACTGGTTATCTTCGAGATTATTCCCGATAAAGAACCTCTCGTCCAAAAGAATAAGGACCCTGTCGCCCCAAAGAAACACTGAGGAGTAGACGACGATGATGAGGAGGAGACTGCTCGGGGCTGGACTTCTATACTTGGCGTTCGGGCCGATGGGCCTTGCTAAGGACGTGTCTGAAGACCAAGCGGCCATTCAGCAGGAATGGCAGCCCACGACCTTAAGCGATAAGACCTTGGCGAAGGTTCATGGCGGCGTTGAGGCCTACCAGAAATGTCTGAATGATGAGACACGCCTCCACGGCAATGACCCTGAAGATTCCCGTAAAGTCACCGATCTGATCCTTGGGCGTTGTGACAAGACCTTAACCGTCGTTAAAGAGGCCTTTGATAGCGAAAAGGTCCCTCCCGTGATTTCAGAGCGGTATCTCAAAAGCAAGCGATCGCGGGCCGCCCAGCAGGTCGTCAAGGTCGTGATGGGCGCACAGGCGGCTCGCTACGCGAAAGATCATCCTTGAAGTGAGTTGGTGGAGGCGGCCTTTTAAGGCTTCCGCTGGCTCCCTCTAGCTAGCGCCTTCTCAAAGGCGCGTTTACTGCATTAATCCTTGACAGGTATTCCATGCTATTTGATCCCAACCTGATTCCGACGACGTTCGATC
>CAILMG010000239.1 GCA_903835265.1 uncultured Methylococcus sp. | reverse complement strand
TGTCGTTATCGTATCCTCCTGCCGCCCGATCTCTGGCAGGAAAGTATGGAAGCTCGAAAGGATCGTAGAACGGGCCAAGTAAGGCCCGCTGAATAACCATTAATTCAGGTACATTGACATGATTCAGATGCAAACCAACCTTGATGTCGCCGATAACAGCGGTGCCAGGCGGGTCATGTGCATTAAGGTTCTTGGCGGGTCACACCGTCGGTATGCGAACGTTGGTGACATCATCAAGGTCAGCATCAAGGAAGCGATTCCAAGGGGCCGCGTAAAGAAAGGTGAAGTCTATAACGCTGTTGTCGTTAGGACGCGCAAGGGTGTTCGCCGTAGTGACGGATCATTGATTCGTTTTGATGGTAATGCAGCCGTGCTGCTGAACAACCAGCACCAACCAATTGGAACGCGTATCTTTGGGCCGGTCACCCGTGAACTTCGTTCAGAGAAGTTTATGAAGATCATTTCGCTTGCCCCTGAAGTGATTTAGGAGAGAACCATGCGCAAAATTAAACGCGGCGACCAAGTGGTTGTCATCACCGGAAAAGATAAGGGCAAGCGTGGCCCGGTTCTGGGCATTCCTTCTGACGAGAAGCTCGTCATTGAAGGAGTGAACATTGCTAGAAAGCACCAGAAGCCCAATCCGATGAAAGGCATTTCAGGAGGAATTGTTGAAAAGGCGATGCCGATTCACATTTCGAATGTTGCACTAGTAAACCCTGCCACCAATCAAGGTGACAAGGTCGGTTTCAAGTTGCTCGCAGATGGCCGTAAAGTTCGGTTCTTCAAGTCGAACAACGAAGTCATTGACGCTTAATCAGTGAAGAAAATGGCCAGATTGCAAAAATTATATAAAGACGACATTGTTGGTGCTCTCACCAATCAATTCAGTTACAAGTCGGTGATGGAAGTCCCAAAGATTCAGAAAATCACACTGAACATGGGTGTTGGTGAGGCTGTTGCTGACAAGAAAATCCTCCAAAATGCCATCGAAGATCTCCAAAAGATCTGTGGGCAGAAGCCGATCATCACGATCTCGAAAAAGTCTATTGCAGGCTTCAAGATTCGTGATGGGATGCCGATTGGTTGCAAGGTCACTCTCCGTCGTGACCGCATGTATGAATTCCTCGATCGTTTGATCACGATCGCCATTCCGCGTATCCGCGATTTTCGTGGCCTGAATGGAAAGGCGTTTGATGGCCGTGGTAACTACAGCATGGGTGTCAAGGAGCAGATCATTTTCCCCGAAATCGATTTCGATAAGGTGGATGCTGTTCGTGGTCTCGACATTACGATCACCACCAGTGCGAAGAGTGATCAGGAAGCCCGTGCGCTTCTTGAGCAATTCAAATTCCCATTCCGGACCTAGGGTAAACCGATGGCTAAAAAATCCATGATCGCCCGCGAAGTCAAACGACAGAAGCTGGTTGAAAAGAACCTTGCAAAGCGCCAGGCGTTGAAGGCCATTATCCTGAGCCACACGGCGAGTGATGATGACAAGATCATCGCTGAAACCAAGCTGCAGAAGTTGCCGAGGGATTCATCGCCTTCGCGTCTTAGAAATCGGTGTAGCCTGACCGGTCGTCCGCATGGGTTTTATAGAAAGTTTGGCTTGGGTCGTAACAAGCTGCGTGAATCCGTTATGCGTGGGGATGTCCCCGGCGTTACCAAGGCCAGTTGGTAGTCTTGGATAGAAGAATTTGGAGTCTTAAATGAGTATTACCGATCCACTGGCTGATTTATTGACGCGTGTCCGTAACGGACAAGCGGCCAACAAGGTCAATGTCAAGATGCCTTCATCCAAGTTGAAAGTTTCTGTTTGTAAGGTCTTGAAGCAAGAAGGTTATATCGAGGATTTCTCGGTCAGCCAAGCAACGAACAACAAACAGATTCTGGATGTTGCCCTCAAGTACTATCAAGGTACGCCGGTCATAGAAAGCATCCAGCGCGTCAGCAAGCCAGGCCGGCGAGTTTACAAAGGCTCTGAAGATCTGCCATCCGTGCTGGGCGGTTTTGGTGTAGCCATTATCTCCACTTCCAAAGGTCTCATGACAGATAAGGACGCGCGCGAGGGTGGTCATGGCGGCGAAGTGATCTGCACCGTTTCCTAATTGTAGGTTCATCATGTCAAGAGTAGCCAAGAATCCGATCGTATTGCCCAAAGGCGTTGATGCCACCATCAGCGGCCTTGGCATTACCGTCAAGGGTGCCAAGGGAACCCTGTCAGCCATTTTGCATCCCCTAGTGGAAGTCAAGATTGCCGACGGTCAAATTTCCGTGGTGACCGACAAAACAAATAAGACCCAGGTAGCACTGGCGGGAACAACGCGCGCCAATATTGCCAATATGGTCACTGGCGTGAGTGCCGGGTATGAAAAGAAACTCACCATGGTGGGGGTCGGTTATCGTGCCGCTGCCAAGGGCCAGACACTGAATCTCAGTCTAGGGTTTTCGCATCCGGTTGATTTTGTTGCTCCCAACGGAATCACGGTAGAGACCCCATCGCAGACCGAGATCCTGGTCCGGGGCTGCGACAAGCAACAAGTCGGTCAAGTTGCTGCGAACATCCGCGCTTATCGTCCGCCAGAGCCTTACAAGGGCAAGGGCGTCCGTTATGCGGATGAAGTCATTATCAAGAAAGAAGCCAAGAAGAAGTAGGTCAAGAGATGGACAAAAAAGCGGCAAGGCTCCGTAGAGCGGCTAAAACCCGAGCCATCATTCGTAATCTCGGTGTTGATCGGCTGACGGTGTTTAGAACACCCCGCCACATCTATGCTCAGGTGATTACGGCAGATGGTGCGAAGGTGCTGGCGAGTTCATCGACCCTTGAGGCCGGTGTTAAAGCGAGCCTGAAGGGTACTGGCAATGTGGATGCAGCAACGGCCATCGGTAAGTTGGTGGCGGAACGTGCATTAGCAGCAGGCATCACAACGGTTGCATTTGACCGTTCTGGTTTCAAGTATCACGGACGGGTCAAAGCCGTCGCAGAAGCGGCCCGTGAAGCGGGACTCAAGTTCTAGGAGCGGTTATGGCAAATCAGAATGTTCAAAGTGGTCCGGCTGATGGTCTCCAGGAAAAGCTGGTCGCAGTTCGTCGCGTCGCCAAGGTGGTCAAGGGTGGTCGGGTCTTCGGCTTCACCGCACTGACGGTCGTCGGTGATGGCAATGGCCGCGTTGGTTATGGTCTTTGCAAGGCACGAGAAGTGCCGGTTGCAATCCAGAAATCCATGGAGCAAGCGCGTCGCAACCTGCAAAAGGTTAGCCTAAATGGCGATACCCTTCATTATGCGATTGCCTCTAGCACCGGTGCCGCGAAGGTTTACATGCAGCCGGCATCCCAAGGTACCGGTATCATTGCCGGTGGTGCGATGCGCGCTGTTTTCGAAGTGGTCGGCGTTCATAACGTTCTTGCCAAGTGTATCGGGACGAATAATCCGATTAATGTGGTTCGTGCAACCATCAAAGGCCTGACTGAAATCGGTGATCCAAACCGTATTGCGGCGAAGCGTGGCAAGGTCTTCGAATCACGCGAGGGTCATCGCTCATGAGCGTAAAATCCATCACGATCAAGCAGATTAAGAGTGCTATTGGCCGACATGATTCTCATCATGCGTGCCTTAAAGGCCTCGGCATTCGTCGTATGCATCAAACGGTAACGGTTGCTGCGACCCCAGAAAATCTTGGGATGATCAATAAGATCTCCTATCTTCTGAAGATTGAGGACTGATCATGTTTTTGAATACATTGAGCCCAGCCCCGGGGAGCCGTCCTTCCAGGAAGCGCGTCGGTCGTGGTATCGGCTGTACCCTTGGGAAAACCTGTGGCAAAGGTCACAAAGGTCAAAAAGCCCGCTCAGGTGGTTTCCATAAAGTTGGATTTGAGGGCGGGCAGATGCCGCTTCAGCGCCGTCTTCCAAAGGTTGGGTTTAATTCCCACCAAAAGCGCTTTACGGCTGAAGTTCGTTTGCATGAACTTGAAAAAATTGATGGCGGCAAGATTGATCTTTTGGCACTGAAGTCTGCCAATATCATTCCGGCCCATGCCAAATCCGCATCAATCATTGATTCTGGCGCGATTAACGTCGCCGTTGACGTCTCTGGTCTTCGAGTGACTAAAGGCGCGAAGTTGAAGATTGAAGCCGCTGGCGGCAAGGTTGAGGGCTAAACACGATGTCAGCTGCAAGCGCCGCACTGTCGGATAAGTTTGGTCGAATGGGTGAATTAAAGCAGCGCCTCCTCTTTGTGGTGGGTGCGTTGTTTGTTTACCGTGTCGGCGCGCATATCCCGATTCCAGGCATTGATCCGAAGGCGCTTGCTTCAATGTTTGCGGATAAGGGCGGCATTTTAGACATGGTGAACATGTTCTCAGGTGGCGCACTCAAGCGATTGAGTATTTTCGCCCTAGGGATCATGCCATATATCTCGGCCTCCATCATTCTCCAGTTAATGGCGGGTGTTATTCCGCAGTTAGAGCAGATTAAGAAGGAAGGGGAATCAGGTCGTAAGAAGATCAACCAATTCACGCGTTATGCCACCGTGTTCCTCGCGACCTTCCAAGCTATCGGGATTGGCATGGCTCTTCAGACGCAATCGGCAGAAGGCGTCCCCGTGGTCATTAACCCCGGCCCACAGTTCGTTTTTGTCTGTGCGGTTTCGTTGGTGTGTGGCACCGTTTTCCTGATGTGGTTGGGTGAGCAGATTACCGAGCGCGGTATTGGTAACGGGATATCCATTATCATCTTCTCAGGCATTGTTGCCGGTTTGCCGACCGCGATCGGTGGGACCCTTGAACTTGCCCGCACGGGTGAACTGGGTGCCTTTAGCAGTATTGCCCTGTTCACGATCGCGATTGCGGTGACCGCCTTGGTGGTCTTTGTGGAACGGGGTCAGCGACGGATTGTGATTAATTATGCGAAGCGACAGGAAGGCCGCAAGATGTATGCTGCACACAAGAGCTTTTTGCCCTTGAAGCTCAATATGTCAGGCGTGATTCCTCCTATCTTTGCTTCCAGCATCATCCTCTTCCCGGCGACGATCGCGGGGTGGTTCGGAAATGCTGAGGGTATGGGTTGGCTCCAAGATATTGCGACGACGCTTTCCCCCGGACAGCCTGTTTATGTGATATTCTATGCGGCTGCCATCATCTTCTTCTGTTTCTTCTATGCGGCATTGGTGTTCAACTCCAATGAAACAGCGGAGAACTTAAAGAAGTCTGGTGCGATTATTCCTGGCGTGCGCCCAGGGCAGCAGACCGCGCATTACATTGACAGTGTCATGACACGATTGACGCTGGTAGGCTCCTTCTACATCACCGCTGTGTGCTTGTTGCCGGAGTTCTTGATTCTTTATTGGAATGTGCCCTTCTATTTTGGGGGGACGTCCCTATTGATTATTGTCGGTGTGGTGATGGACTTCATGTCACAGGTACAAACCTACGTGATTTCACACCAATACGAAGGTTTGCTGAAGAAAAGTAACATTAAGCTGAATTAAATCAGCCGGATATTGAGGGGATTACCGTGAAAGTTCGTGCATCAGTTAAGAAGATCTGCAGAAACTGCAAGGTCCTCAAGCGCAATGGGATTGTTCGCATTATCTGCAAGGACGCCCGCCATAAGCAGCGTCAGGGTTAATCCCGGCGAACATTCTTCCTGTGAACTGATTACAGTTTAGACATACCCGTAGTTGGAGACAAATTAGATGGCCCGTATTGCAGGCGTAAACATCCCGGATCACAAGCATTTGGTGATTTCACTAACAGCAATCTACGGTATTGGCCGCACGAGAGCAAAAGCGATTTGTGAGCGTCTTGCGCTCAATCCAGCTGCCAAGGTCAAAACCCTCGATGAAGCGGATGTCGAAAGAATCCGTGAAGAAGTTGGTAAGTACACGGTGGAAGGCGACCTTCGTCGTGAAACTTCCATCAACATTAAACGATTGATGGATCTCGCTTGTTATCGAGGTATTCGTCATCGTCGCGGTCTGCCTCTTCGGGGTCAGCGCACACGAACGAATGCACGGACCCGTAAAGGTCCGCGTCGTCCGGTTCGTAAGTAATTCAACATATCAATAAATTAGGTAAGGTACTATGGCTGGTCCCGGTCGCCCGACGAAGAAAATTAAGCGTGACATCTCTGATGGTGTTGTTCACATCAACGCGACGTTTAATAACACCATCATCACCATTACAGACCGTAAGGGGAATGCATTGGCATGGGCCACTGCAGGTGCTTCGGGTTTCCGTGGGTCTAGAAAGAGTACGCCCTTTGCTGCGCAGGTTGCTGCCGAGAAGGTGGGCAATATCGTCAAAGAATATGGTGTCAGGAATCTGGATGTTGTGATTAAGGGCCCTGGCCCTGGTCGTGAATCTGCGGTCCGTTCACTGAATAACCTGGGTTTCAAAATCACCAATATTGTGGACGGAACACCAATCCCCCATAACGGCTGCCGTCCGCCTAAGAAGCGCCGCGTCTAATTCGAGGATAAATCATGGCAAGATATCTTGGCCCAAAATGTAAACTGAGCCGCCGTGAAGGTACGGATCTTTTTCTAAAGTCGCGTGGCAAGTCGCTTGATGGGAAGTGCAAGCTGGATCAGCAACCCGGAATGCACGGTAGCAAGCGTGGTCGCATGTCGGACTATGCGACCCAGTTGCGTGAAAAGCAAAAGCTTCGCCGGATTTACGGCATCCTTGAAAAGCAATTCCGGAACTATTACAAGGCTGCCGCACAGCAGAAGGGTTCAACGGGACAAAACCTCCTGAACTTTCTCGAAGCCCGCCTTGATAACGTCGTTTACCGAATGGGCTTTGCTGCAACACGTGCCGAGGCCCGTCAGTTGGTGAGCCATAAGGCCATTCAGGTCAACGGCCGCGTCTTGAATATCCCCTCCTATCAGTTGAAGGCGGGTGATGTCGTGAGCGTCCGCGAAAAGTCTAAGGCACAGCTTCGCATCAAGGATGCGTTAGGTGTGGCTGAGCAGTATGGCTTCCCGATCTGGTTGGATGTCGATTCCCAGAAGATGCAGGGAATCTATAAGTCTTCACCGGAACGTGCTGAACTGGGCTCTGAAATTAATGAGCAGCTCGTCGTCGAATTGTATTCTAAATAATAGAATCTAATGCAAAGTTATCTGGCCAATCTGATTAAGCCGCGACTCGTCGATGTGACTCCGGTCAGTCGTAATAATGCGCGTATTGTCATTGAACCTCTTGAGCGCGGCTTCGGCCATACGCTCGGTAATGCACTGCGACGAGTGCTTCTATCGTCTCTTCCTGGCTGTGCCGTGACCTCGGTGAGCATCCAGGGGGTTGATCATGAGTACTCCTCGATTGATGGAGTCCGTGAGGACGTCCTCGATATTCTTCTCAATCTGAAGAATTTGGCCATCAAGCTCCATGAAGGGGATAGTGCAGTGCTTCATTTGAAGCGCAAGGGTCCAGGGATGGTCACGGCGGGTGACATTCTGCCAAACCATGCCACCGAAGTGCTCAATCCTGATCTTGAGATTGCCAACCTGACGGATGTGGCAGAACTTGATATTACGCTGCATGTTCAAAGGGGGCGTGGTTATCAGCCGGTCGCCATTCGTCTTCAGCAGCCTGATACCGCTGAGGTTGGCGCTCTGCAGCTAGACGCTTCATTTAGTCCGATCAAACGTGTTTCTTACAATGTCGAGAGTGCTCGGGTCGAACAGCGGACCGATCTTGACAAGCTGGTCATTGAGATCGAGACCAATGGTACGCTGGAGCCTGAAGAAGCGGTTCGTCACGCGGCAGCCATTTTGAATGAACATTTATCGGTCTTTATCGCCCTGAAGGGTGAGGACTCACCAGGTGTCTCTGAGGAGCGTCCTGATTTTGATCCTCTGCTGCTTCGCCCGGTCGATGACCTTGAATTGACGGTCCGCTCAGCGAATTGCCTCAAGGCTGAAAACATCTTCTATATTGGAGATCTCATCCTTCGGACCGAAAATGATCTCCTGAAGACGCCGAATCTCGGCAAGAAATCACTGACAGAGATCAAAGACATCCTTGCGACCAAAGGGCTTTCACTCGGTATGCGCCTTGAGAACTGGCCGCCTGAAAGTCTTAAGCGCGATGATAATTAGAATACAGACTATAGAGTAGAACCAGGAGACATCGTAAGTCTGGACGTAAGTTCAATATGAACAGCAGCCACCGCGCTGCTTTGTTCCGCAATCTGACCAACGCTCTGATCCACAATGAGGTCATTAAGACCACGTTGCCAAAGGCCAAGGAGATGCGCCGATTTGCAGAGCCGTTGATTACCCTTTCTAAGGAAGACAGCGTTGCCGCTCGCCGTCTTGCTTTTGCAAGGACCGGTGATCGCGCAGTCGTTACTAAGTTGTTTGAGCAGCTGGGGCCTCGTTATAAAGCTCGCCCAGGTGGTTATCTTCGTATTCTGAAGTGCGGGTTACGCGCCGGTGATGCCGCGCCTATGGCCTATGTAGAATTAGTTGATAGAGCTGAATAAGCCTCTTGATCATCTCCAAAAAAGGCCCTGCATGTCAGGGCTTTTTTTATGCGCCCGGCGGGTCCCTCGATTGATTTTTCTAAGGCCCCTTCAATGGGTTCTTGAGATGAGTCGCCCTTTAAGGAATCTCTTCGGTCTTCGTCCGCCTGGGAGTTGAGAAGAGGGCCTTTAGGAGGCGTTAGAATGTTACTGAGTGGATCTTATCGTCTACTTCATTTGATTGAGGAGGGAGCGCTCATTGTCACCTGATCCCTTTGTTACCCATGCAACGTGCCCCAAGATCATGGGTATCTTGAATCTGACACCCGATAGTTTCTCAGATGGCGGATCCTATGGGGATCCCTCATCGGCGCTGAAGCAAGTTCTTAACATGCGGAGCGAGGGTGCCGATGTCATTGATATAGGCGGTGAATCGACCCGGCCTGGCGCCTTGCCGGTGGATCCTGATGAACAATGGCGACGGGTTGGATCGATCTTCACGACCTTACGGAGGGATGAAGAGCTGTCGACCATCCCCCTCAGTATCGATACGTCATCGAGTTGGGTCGCTGAGAGGGCGATTGCTCAGGGCGCCTGCATCGTGAATGATGTATCAGCCGGTCAGCGGGATCCTGAGATCCTTCAGGTGGTCGCTAACAGTGAGGCGACGATGGTGCTGATGCACCTCAAGGGAATGCCCTTGAACATGCAGCAGGCGCCTTTTTATGAGGATGTGGTGATCAATGTGATCGAGGCGCTCCTCGATCGTGTGGCGGTGGCGATCCATTGCGGTATTCCAAAGAAGCGTCTCATGATTGATCCCGGGATTGGTTTTGGTAAGACGCGGGAACATAATCTTCTCCTCCTTCACGCCCTCCCTCAATTCGTCGCCTTAGGGTATCCGGTTTTGCTGGGCTGTAGTCGAAAGCGTTTCATGGGCGCCATCGTTGATGATGACCAACCGCGAGAGCTCCTCGGTGCAACGGTTGCGACGACCGCGCTCGGCGTTCAGGCAGGGGTTCACATGTTTCGTGTTCACGATGTGAAGGCTAATCATCAGGCGGCATTGGTGGCGCACGCCATAACCCAGGCGGGATAAGCGTCTGGCCGGTGCTCAGGGCTATTTCTGGCGCTGAACAGGAATGGAGTCGCCGGTTCGATCGATTCGATTGTCGGCGCTGAGATAGATCAGGCGCGGCTTAAAGGCCTCGAGCTCCGATGCATCGAAGGCCCCATAGGCACAGATAATCAGAATATCCCCAGGGGCAGCCAGCCTAGCTGCCGCCCCATTGACTGAAATGATCCCGGAATGATCTTCAGCCCGAATCGCATAGGTGACCAGGCGGGCACCCGTATTGACGTTATAGAGATGGATCTGTTCGTATTCACGGATCCCTGATTGATCCAGGAGATGGCCATCGATGGCGCATGAACCTTCGTACTCCAGTTCCGAGTGGGTCACTCGGGCACGGTGGAGTTTGGCTTTCAGCATCGTTGTCAGCATTCTTGAGCGCCTGTAATCAAAGACCAAGAGCGGAATTATCTATAAAATCGGCCTCTCTCGCAATCATGTCAAGCCTCAAGGTGCTTCAGGGAAGCACCCGCTCCCCCGCTGGCTGGCGGCCAATCAGGCTTCCAATGCTGGGGAGCCGTTTTGTAATTTGCTAAGATGAGCCATTAAAACCAAGGGAGATGCATCATGGGAATTGGTATCTGGGAACTGCTCTTGCTGTTCATGATTGTCTTGTTATTGTTTGGAACGAAGCGTCTCAGAAATATCGGTGGTGACCTTGGTTCTGCGATTAAGAGCTTTAGATCGGCCGTGCATGATCAAGATCCTATCGAAAAGCCTCAGCCCCTGGCCCCTGAAATCGCGCAAGAAGACGATAAGCCGAGCGACAAGGACGCTTAGGCACCATGTTTGATGTGGGGTTTAGTGAGTTGCTACTCATTGGGATCGTCGGCCTTGTGGTGTTTGGGCCTGAAAGGTTGCCTCGGTTGGTTCGAGAGGTTTCTGGGTGGATCCATAAAATCCGTACCGTTGTTCATTCAGCAAAGTCTGAAATTGACCGTGAGTTCCAGCTGATAGAACTTCGAGAAGCCATGGAGGCCAAGCGGCTTAAGTTCCAGGAGGAAGTGGACGCGATGACGATTGCCCCTCAAGAACCAGGGTCTTTGGCTCCCTTGTCTTTGGAGCCCCCCCAAAAAGTGCTTGAGAAGCCTGATGCTGAGACGTAAGGACACCCTTAAAGACGATGGGGAGCAACCTTTTATCGCGCATCTCGTTGAGCTTCGTGATCGCCTCATTCGTTCTATCTTAGTGGTTGCTCTCCTCTTTGGAGGGCTCTCATTTTGGGCCAATGATCTCTACGCCCTCTTGGCGGGCCCCTTGACCCGCCACTTGCCACCGGGTGCTCAAATGATTGCTATTGGGGTGGCATCACCCTTCATGGCGCCTTTAAAGCTGACGCTTTTTGTGGCTTTGGTTCTTGGGGTCCCCTATCTTCTTTATCAGGCGTGGGCCTTCATTGCGCCGGGTCTTTACCAGCATGAAAAGAAGCTGGCACTGCCGCTCTTGGTCGCGAGCATTGTGCTCTTTTATGGCGGTATGGCGTTTGCCTATTTCGTGGTCTTTCCCTTGATCTTTCAGTTCATGGTGACGACGGCCCCCAAGGGGGTGGCCGTGATGACCGATATCAACCAGTACATGGATTTTGTACTGACCCTCTTTATCGCTTTTGGGGTCTCCTTTCAGGTTCCCATTGCAACGATCCTTCTCGTGGTCTCAGGACTCGTTACACGGGAGTCGATTGCAGATAAGCGGCCCTATGCCATTGTATTTGCGTTCGTCATTGGGGCGGTCCTGACCCCGCCAGATGTGGTTTCGCAAACGCTGATGGCGGTTCCTATCTGGATTCTTTTTGAACTTGGCCTGATCTTTTCACGCTTATTCGTCAAAGACACGGTGCCTTAATCCTGATGTTCCCCCATAAAAAAACCCCGATAAACGGGGCTTTTTTATGGTGAAGGATCCGGGGTGCTATTTGATCCTGGTTAGTTCCTTGCCTTCGCTGTCGAAATGGCAGATGCCGGCGACGAAATAACCACACTCGGGGGATTGTTCCACCTTGGCGCCGTCATTGGTCAGCTGGACTTTGAGCGCACAATGCTTGGTTTCTCCTTCAATCTGCTTCTTGATGGTGATCTCGTTGTCACCCGTTTTCTTTGCATCGCCTGACACTTCCGCAGCGCAAGGCTTCCGGTCTGCTTCCGTGGTGCCATTCGGTTCAAAATTGACATCCATGCTGCCGCTCAGGTCATTGCCGACCTGGGTGATTTTAAGATGTTGGACGTGGTTTCCATCCTTCCGGATGTAATGCTCGGTGGCGGCCATGGCCGACGTTGAGATCAGGAAGGCAACCAGAGCAAGGAAGATACTTTTCATAATGATTCTCTTAAAGGGTGATTGAAATAGGGGGGTTAGTCGCGGAGCAGTTCATTGATGCCCACCTTGCTCCTCGTTCTTTCATCGACTTGCTTAATAATCACAGCACAATAGAGGCTGTGACTGCCATCTGAAGCGGGGAGGTTTCCGGAAACCACCACGGAGCCTTTTGGGATCCTGCCATAACTGATCTCCCCCGTCATCCGGTTGTAGATCTTGGTGCTCTGGCCGATATAGACACCCATGGAGATGACCGAACCCTCCTCGACAACGACGCCTTCCACCACTTCAGAGCGGGCACCGATGAAGCAGTTATCTTCAATGATGGTCGGACCCGCCTGGAGAGGCTCGAGGACCCCGCCGATACCGACGCCGCCCGAGAGGTGCACATTCTTGCCGATTTGAGCGCAGGAGCCAACAGTTGCCCAGGTATCGACCATCGTCCCTGAATCGACATAGGCCCCGATATTGACAAAAGAAGGCATCAAAATCACCCCAGAGGCGATATGCGCACCACGCCGAACGGCGGCTGGAGGGACAATACGAACTCCCCTTGCCGCAAAATCTTCTGGGGAATAACTGCTGAACTTTGGCTCGACCTTGTCGAAATATTTGGTTTCAGAGCCTTCCATCACGCGATTGTCAGTGACTCTGAAGGAGAGGAGGACCGCCTTCTTCAGCCACTGGTTGACGACCCAGTCATCCCCTACTTTTTCTGCGACGCGGGCTTTACCCTGATCGAGGAGGTGGAGTGATTCGTGGATGGCGTCACGCACTTCTTGACTGACGGTGGTGGGGCTGATCTGGGCGCGGTCTTCAAAGGCCGAGTTAATGATGTTTTCTAGTGACATGTTGATGCTTGAAAGGAAGGGTTTAAATGGATAAAACGGGTGATCCTATGCGCGGCCTCAAGGCACTGATCGAGGGGCGCGACGAGAGCGAGCCGAAGATGGTTTTGCCCTGGATTCATGCCATCGGCCTCCCTTGAAAGGAAGCTCCCTGGGAGGACTGTCAGATGCTCTTTTGCAAAGAGGTCTCTTGCAAAGCGTTGATCATCGCCGCCGATATCAGGCCAGAGATAAAAACCCGCGGGAGGGATTTCGATCTCCATGACGCTTGAAAGGATCTCAGCGACCGCCTTGAATTTCTCCCGGTAGAGGGCTCTGTTCGCTATCACGTGATTTTCATCGCACCATGCCGCGATGCTTGCAAACTGCACCGGGATTGATAACGCGGCGCCATGGTAGGTTCGATAGCGAAGAAAGGGGGTCATCAAGTCGGCATCGCCGGCGATAAAGCCTGAACGAAGGCCGGGTGCGTTCGAACGTTTAGAAAGGCTGTGAAAGACGATGCAACGTTTAAACGCGGTATTGCCCATCCCATGGGCGACCTCTAGAAGGCCTTCCGGCGGATTTTGTTCATCGTTGTAGAGTTCAGAGTAGCACTCATCTGAAGCGACAACGAAATCAAACTTCTCAGCAAGGTTAAGGAGCTTAGCCATCTCCGTGGCAGGCAGGATGGCTCCAGTTGGATTTCCAGGGGAACACAGGTAGACCAACTGGCATTCGTTCCAGATCGCATCAGGAACGGCATCGAAGTTTGGGAGATAGCTGGTTTCTCGCGGGGTATTCAGGAACGTCGGCGTGCCGCCAGCCAAGAGCGCTGCCCCTTCATAGATCTGATAGAAGGGGTTGGGCATGATCACCCTGGCCGCCCGCGTGGGATCAATCAGCGCTTGTGCGAAGGCGAAGAGGGCTTCACGGGTGCCGCTGCAGGGAAGGATCTGATGTTCAGGGTCGATGGCTCCAGTGGGAAGCTTGAAGCGACGACAGAGCCACTCGGCGATCACACCGCGAAGTTCAAGGAGACCCTTGGTCGCCGGGTACTGGGTCAAGCTATCGAGATGATGGGCCAGAGCCTCTTTAATCAGGTCGGGTGTTGGATGCTGTGGTTCACCCATCGATAGGGCGATGTGATCAAGGTGCGAAGGTGGCGTCAGTCCCGCTTTCAGTCGGGCCAGCCGCTCAAACGGATAGGGCTGGAGACGGTCCAGAAGGGGGTTCATCGATTGAAAGGGGGGGAGGGGTGAACTTTGAAGGATCTGATTTTTTTTAGAATTATAGGCTAAACGGTTGGGTGTCACCACATCCTCTAGGGGGCCTGGGCGAAGCTTCGGGGCCCCTAGAGGAGAGGCTTATTCCTTAGCCCCTTCGGGTTAAAAGGAAGGGGACCACTTCATCGATCGCGATCTCGATGGCTTCCTGATCCTTCCGTCCCTTGTACTCCGCCCTTCCGGTTTCGAGAAGTCGATCGCTGAGGACAATCCGATGGGGGATCCCGACCAATTCCATATCGGCAAACATGACCCCAGGCCGTGCCTTCCGGTCATCAAAGAGGACCTCGAGTCCTGCCTGTTTCATGGCCTCGTAAAGGCGCGTGGCGGCTTTTTCAAGGGCTTCTGAGGTGGCCATGTTGATGGGCGTCAACGCGACTTCGAATGGAGCTAGGGCCATAGGCCAGATGATCCCCTTGTCATCGTGATTCTGTTCGATCGCAGCCGCTACGACGCGGGAGACGCCAATGCCGTAGCAGCCCATGGTCAGCACTTGATTTTTGCCCTCTTCATTGAGGACGGTCGCGCCCATGGCCTCTGAGTATTTGGTGCCGAGCTGGAAGATATGACCGACCTCAATACCGCGAGCTATTCGAAGGGACCCTTGCCCGTCGGGGCTTGCGTCGCCTTCGGTGACCAAGCGAAGGTCTTTCAGTTCAGGCAGAGGAAGATCGCGACCGAAATTGACGCCTTGAAAGTGGCGGCCATTCTGATTGGCGCCACACGTAAAATTAGTCAGTGAACCCACGCTGAGGTCGGCAATGATCGGAATCTCAAGGCCTCTGGGTCCGACTGACCCTGGGGCACATTGCGCGGCTTCAAGGACTTCGGCTTCGCTAGCAAATTCGAGGGGGCTCGCCACGGCCTCGATTTTTGAGGCTTTAACGGGATTCAATGCGTGATCGCCGCGTAAAAGAAGGGCCACAACGCCGCCAGTCGACCCTTTAACGATCAAGGTCTTGATGATTTTTTCAGGGGGTATCGAAAGGAAAGCGCTGACCTCCTCGATGCTATGTTGGCCGGGCGTTTCTACGGTAATCAAGGGGACCTCAGGGTCCTGATTCATGGGGATGGCCTTGGCTTCCGCCATTTCGACGTTGGCGGCGTAATCACTTTGATCGGAAAAGGCGATGGCATCCTCGCCAGAATCAGCGAGAACGTGAAATTCGTGGGACAGGCTGCCGCCAATCGCTCCGGTATCCGCGAGCACGGCTCTAAATTGAAGCCCAAGGCGCTCGAAAATACGGGAATAAGCCCCATACATGGTCTCGTAAGTCTCGTTGAGGGAGTCTTGGGTCATGTGGAAGGAGTAGGCATCCTTCATGAGAAATTCCCTGGCCCGCATCACCCCGAATCGAGGGCGAATTTCATCGCGGAATTTACTCTGGATTTGGTAGTAGGTCAGCGGAATCTGCTTATAGCTTTTGATCTCGTTTCGAACCAGATCGGTAATGATTTCCTCATGGGTCGGCCCAAGACAGAAATCGCGCTGATGGCGATCCTTAAAACGACAAAGCTCGGGACCAAAAATATCCCAACGCCCGGAATCCTGCCAGAGTTCCGCGGGCTGAACCGAGGGCATCAGCACTTCAAGGGCGCCAGCCCGCTCCATTTCTTCACGGACGACCTGCTCGACTTTTCGAAGGACACGAAGCCCGAGGGGTAACCAGTTATAGAGCCCAGCGGCCAATTTACGAATTAAACCGGCCCGGATCATCAATTGGTGGCTGATGATCTCGGCGTCTGCGGGGGTTTCCTTGACGGTATTAAGAGGGAATTGGCTGGTGCGCATGGGGGTGTTCTGGGTCGTGTCAAAAGAGGAACGAAAAACCGCCATTGTAGCGGGTTTGAGTCTTAAAAGACCGTCGCTGAGAGGGGATGATCCCATCAGGAATCGGTGTATCATGCGGTATGTGGTTCCAGAAAGAGATAGTCCTTAAACCAAGACCCCGTGGCTTTCATTGGGTGACCTCTGAGGTTTTGGCTCAGCTCCCCGAGATCCAAGGCCTCTCGGTGGGTCTTGCCCATTTCTTTCTTCAGCACACCTCAGCCTCCCTCACCCTCAATGAGAACGCCGACCCTGATGTTCGGCGCGATCTTGAGGTCCATCTTCATCATCTCGTGCCGGATGGTGCCCCGCATTTCATCCATGTTCTCGAAGGGGAGGACGACATGCCCGCGCATGTCAAAAGTAGTCTCCTTGGGGTGAGTCTTCTGATCCCGGTTCAAGACGGGCGCTTAGCACTTGGAGTCTGGCAGGGGATTACCTTGGGTGAACATCGGGATCATGGGGGTCGTCGGCGTCTTATCGTGACCCTTCAAGGCGAATGAGGACTCCTCTTTAGAGGTGGACCTTGGTTTCAAGGCCGAGTCCCCTTGCAGCGTCTCCATAGGCCTCAAGGACTTCGAGGGTCACCGGGCTGATGTCTTCTGCGCCAGGCTGAAGCGGTGTTCTGGCAAGGCCATAAATCAGGACGCCAGCCAATTCAATGCCTTCATCCAGGGCGCTTTGAAGGAAGTCGCGGTAAGCGACTTGTTCTTTCGCTGAGGGTGCCTCGCCCTCGATGGCCACCACACACGTTTGAATGAAGGTGGGGCAAAGTCTTGCTGCTGCCTTGAGGTTTTCAAGAACGGTTTGTGGGGTCATTTGAATGAGGTTAATGGCGGCCATGCCTTCTGTGGTGGCGCTATCCAGCTTGAACCAAATTTGACCGCCAAGTTCACCCCAATGAGCAAGCGCCTGCTGAACCTTATCGCGCCGCATCAAGCTGCCGTTGCTAATGAGGACCAGCTTTATTTTCCCAAGGAGATCGTATTCTGCAAGGATTCGACCAATGAGACCAATGACCTTCGGAAGTTCTTTGGAGCTGGTGGGTTCGCCGTTGCCTGAGAGGGCAATATCGCGAATGGCACGCTGATCTTTTGGGATTCCATGACGCTCGAAGAATTCACCACTGGCGACCTCTTCAAGCAGTGAGCGAAATTCAACATCGAGCCGCTCAAGATCAATCAAAGGTCCTGACCCTCGTTGAAGGTTAGGGACCTGACAATACCTACAGGCCCAGTTGCAGGCATTATTGGGGTTGAGGTTAATGCCGATCGAGAGTCCACCTGAACGCCTTGAGAGGACGGGGTAGACATAGAGAAGTCCCGCGCTATCGCGGCGATGATCAAAGATCGTTAGGGGGGGCATCAAGGTTCCTGGGGTTTCTGGGGATGACTGTGGATGGGTGGTGCCTGGGGCTTTTCTATGAGGGCCTCTCTGGGTTAGGCTAGGGCCTCATTTTAGTCTGATACGACAGATCAAACTCTCTGAGGCGCGCTCCTGCATGACGTCGATTCATCATCCAAAAAACATCCTAGTGGTCGGTGGTTGCGGCTATATTGGATCACATATGGTCAAGCATTTGATGGCTATGGGCCATCGGGTGGTGGTGGCCGATAATCTATCAACCGGCTATCGTGATGCCGTTCCTGAAGGGGTCTTGGTGGAGCTTGATATCGCTGATGAAGCGGCCCTCGACCGCCTTTTTGCCCGTGAGAGGATCGATGCCGTGCTGCATTTTGCCTCCTTTATTCAAGTGGGGGAATCGGTCACGGCACCGGCTAAGTACTATGAGAATAATGTCTCTGCGACTCTGGTCCTTTTAAAGGCGATGGTTCGTGCGGGGGTTCTTCGTTTTATCTTCTCATCGACAGCGGCGGTTTATGGCACCCCGGTGCGGGTTCCGATCGATGAAGATCACCCCAAAGCGCCGATTAATCCCTATGGCCATTCGAAATGGATGGTCGAGCAGATGCTTCGGGATTTTGATCGTGCTTACGACCTTCATTCCGTGTCTCTTCGCTATTTTAATGCGGCAGGTGCTGATCCCGAAGGCGATTTAGGGGAGCGCCATGAACCTGAAACCCATCTGATCCCCTTAATTTTGCAGGCGGCCTCAGGTCGACGACCATCGATCACCGTCTATGGCGAGGATTATGGGACACCCGATGGGACCTGTATCAGGGATTACATCCACGTTAAGGATTTAGTGAAGGCCCATGTCTGTGCCCTTGATTACCTTTTAGCGGGGAGGCCCACCGCAGCCTTTAATCTCGGTAATGGCAATGGGTTCTCCGTCCGCGAGGTCATTAAGGCGGCCGAGGAGGTCTGTGGTCATTCGATTCCGGTGGTCTATGGCGACCGACGAGAAGGGGACCCCGCCCGCTTGGTTGCAGATTCAGGTCAGGCACAGGAGGTTCTCGGCTGGAAACCTGAGCTTGGGGACCTCCATGCCATTGTGGCTGATGCCTGGCGGTGGGAGCAGCAATGGCCTTGGCGTCAAAAGACGGTTCTCTGATCGATCCAAAAAAGCATCTAAGACGGTTTTTCATGATCAAGTCCCGAAGTAATCAGCGCTTTCCCTGTTTTTTGATGATGGGTTTCGCGATGGGGTCTTTCTTCTTGGGGTGTGCTCCGCTTAATCAGGATATTCAGGAGGATTTGAGTACCGATCCCAAAACTTGCGTGAATGGTCATCGCTATCTGCCCTTTACCAATGGGACGGATGAGGCCTTTACCCCTGAGGGGAAGGAGATTCCTTGTAGGACCCCAACTCCTCCTGTGGCCCCCTAGCCACTTGGAAGGCTTCGTGTGGCTCCGACAAAAGCGTGTTAAATTCGATCACCAAGGGCCTCGATGGGAGGTCCATGTTCTCCTCAATCGGTTCCACTGGAACCTTATCGTGTTTTGAAAGCGATCCTGAGGTGTGATGCATCTAAGTGGCCGTGATGTTCATCGATGGAACCTCTCCCCTATGGGTGATGCGGTTGATCGCCGTAACCCCCAAGAGACCGTCTCTGGATCTTCTCTCTACCCCTTGGACCCCGCTCTCAAAGTCCAGATATCCGGGATATCCTTCCGCCCCCCTATGGGGTGGGCTTTTTTAGAATCTAGCGTCTCGTTCGAGGTCCACAGGCTATGGTTTCCTTGAAAGACTCCAATAACAGTTTTCGGCGCCGCCTTAAGCTTGCTTCACGCATTCTTATCGGGAAGGCCGCGGTGCCATTGGCTGAGACTGACGCCGAAGGGCCTCTGGGCGATCGTCTCAAGGACGAGGTCATCATCGAACGGCTCCAAGCAAAGCTCTTGGATGATTATGATGAAGAGCTGGAGATGGAGGTTGATGATCATCCGCCGGGCGGAAAGGGCCGATCCCCGCGCCTTTCGGGGGAGGATCCTGTCTTTAGGCGGCAATATTTTCAAGAGCTTTTCAGGCTGCAGGGGGAGTTAGTCAAACTTCAGGACTGGATTGCAGCGACGGGACAAAAGGCGGTCATCCTCTTTGAGGGTCGCGATGCCGCGGGTAAAGGGGGGGTGATCAAGCGGATCGTTCAGCGTCTTGACCCGAGGGTCTGTAGGACCGTGGCCTTGCCGGCGCCCAGCGATCGTGAGCGAACCCAGTGGTACTTTCAGCGTTACGTCTCCCATTTACCCGCGGCGGGTGAAATGGTCTTGTTTGATCGCAGCTGGTACAACCGAGCGGGCGTCGAGCGGGTCATGGGATTCTGCAACGATGCAGAATACGAGGAATTCTTTCGCTCCGTTCCGGAATTTGAGCGAATGCTGGTTCGCTCAGGTACGAAGGTCATCAAATACTGGTTCTCGATCACCGATGAAGAGCAGCGGCTTCGCTTTTTCAGCAGAATTCATGATCCCTTGAAGCAATGGAAGCTGAGTCCAATGGACCTCTATGCACGAAGCCGTTGGGAGCAGTACACCGAGGCCAAGGAAGTCATGATGGAAAGAACGCATATCCCGGAAGCGCCCTGGTGGGTCGTCCAGGCCGTCGATAAAAAGAAAGCGCGGCTTAATTGCATTCATCATCTCCTAAGTCAGTTTTCCTATCAGGAAATTGAGCGGCCACCGATCGAGTTGCCGGAGCGGGAGCATCATCCCGACTATCAGCGGCATCCGGTTATACCGGACATGATGGTTCCAGAGATCTATTAAGCCACTATCGGCAAAGAGACGATGGTATGGGAGGTCTTTAGTTGATGATCTACCGATAAGCAGTTTGACTGCCCTATTCATCCCCGCACTAAACCACGGGGCTTTTCGCGGATTCCGGTAAATAAATATTTAAATTCCATATGGTAAAAAGGAACCTCGTTTTTTTAACGGTTGCCAGCAGAAGGGCGGCAGCTTCTTTTTGACCCCATCTCATTCACATCCTCATGAATCGATCCTCCGACCGTAAGCTCTTTGTGCTCGATACCAATGTGCTTATGCATGACCCGGCGTCTTTGTTCCGATTTCAGGAGCATGATTTATTTATTCCGATGATTGTCCTTGAAGAACTGGATCAGTGTAAGAAAGGCCTCTCAGATATCGCGAGAAATGCGCGCCAGACGAGCCGCTTTTTGGATGAATTGATCGGCCGGACCATGCTTTCGGAGATTAGAGATGGCATTCCCTTGAGTCGTCTTGAGGTCGCGAAACAGCAAAATGAAGGATGTTCTGGGCGTCTTTTTTTTCAGACGAATCGATTGGAATCAGTTCTCCCAGATGATATGCCGGGGAATCTTCCAGACAATTCGATTCTTGCTAGCACGCTGGCACTGGTCAGAGATGATGCAGAGCGGCAGGTTGTCCTCGTTTCAAAAGATATTAATCTTAGGATTAAGGCGTCGGTTCTCGGTTTAATTGCCGAGGATTATCACAACGACCAGGTTCTAGATGACATCAGTCATCTCTACAGTGGCGCCCAGCAGTTGCCGAATGATTTTTGGGAGACCCATGGCAATTCGATGGAGTCTTGGAAAGATCCAACGGGTCGGACTTTCTATCGGGTGTCGGGTCCTTTGGTGAAGTCCTGGCACATTAACCAGTTTGTTTATCTCGATAATGAATCGGACTTCGAGGCCATTGTTCGCTCTAGAGAGAATGGCACGGCTGTTCTTGAGTTGGCCAAGGATTACCGAACTCCCCAGCATGCGGTTTGGGGGATCCAGGCGCGCAACCGAGAGCAAAATTTTGCACTCAATGTTCTAATGGACCCATCGATTGATTTTGTCACCCTGTTGGGGACGGCAGGCACCGGGAAGACCCTCTTGACGCTTGCGAGTGGACTGATGATGACGCTTGAAGGGAAGGGCTATCGAGAGATTATCATGACCCGAGAGACCGTCCCCTTAGGGGAGGACATCGGCTTCCTGCCGGGCACGGAAGAAGAAAAGATGACGCCTTGGATGGGCGCGCTTCACGATAATCTCGAACTTTTAAGTGGCGCTGACCCGGTGAACAACACGCAGTGGGAGCGGGGAGCTACGCAACAGCTTCTGATGAGTAAGATTACGGTTCGTTCGCTTAATTTTATGCGGGGCCGCACCTTTCTCAACCGCTTTATCATTCTCGATGAGTCGCAAAATCTGACCTCGAAACAGATCAAAACCCTGATCACGCGCGCAGGCCCCGGAACCAAGATTGTCT
>CAILMG010000238.1 GCA_903835265.1 uncultured Methylococcus sp. | reverse complement strand
TGACTTTTGCATTCGGCATTTACTTTGTCTTTTACATGTGGGTACGTTGGTACGAAGGCGTCTACGGCTGGTCCGCTGGTCTAGATTCATTCGCACCAGAATTTGAAACCTACTGGATGAACTTCCTGTACACCGAAATCGTTTTAGAAGTCACCACGGCTTCTATCCTTTGGGGTTACATCTGGAAGTCACGTGACCGCAACCTGGCTGCGATCCAGCCACGTGAAGAACTGCGTCGCAACATGACCCACCTGATTTGGCTGTTTGCTTATGCAAATGCCATTTACTGGGGTGCTTCTTACTACACCGAACAGGATGGTACTTGGCATCAGACGATTGTTCGTGACACCGACTTCACGCCGTCACACATCATTGAGTTCTACCTGAGCTACCCGATCTACATCATCACCGGTTTCGGCGCGTTCCTGTACGCGAAGACCCGTCTGCCATTCTTTGCAGAAGGTCTTTCACTGCCTTACCTCGTGACTGTTGTTGGTCCGTTCATGATCCTGCCTAACGTAGGTCTGAACGAGTGGGGCCACACCTTCTGGTTCATGGAAGAATTGTTCGTAGCGCCTCTGCACTACGGCTTCGTCTTCTTTGGCTGGTTGGCTCTGGCGATCGCTGGTGTACTTCTGCAAGTCTTCGCTAGCTTCGGCAATCTGATTGGCAACACGATCTGTGAAGCCGTTGATCAGGGTCTGATCGCTAAGTAAGCGAGAACCTGGGGGATGAGCTTGGGTTTTTGCCCCGGCTGATCACCTGGGACACCTAGTTTGGGCGGCGGTGAGAGCCGTCGCCTGAACGACAATAAAAAAACCTTTTGGAGGTATAAATGAGCGCACTTAATTCAGCGGTTCGGTCACATGCCGAAGCTGTTCAGGTCTCTCGGACGGTCGATTACATCGGTCTGTTCGTGTTCTTCTTCGTTGTTTGTGGTTCTTACCACATTCACGCGATGCTCACCATGGGTGACTGGGACTTTTGGGCCGATTGGAAAGATCGTCGTCTTTGGGTCACCGTGACCCCGATCGTTCTGATCACTTTCCCAGCAGCCGTCCAGTACTTCCTGTGGGAACGTTTCCGTCAGCCATGGGGCGCTACGGTTTGTGTACTTGCTCTTCTTTTCGGTGAGTGGATTAACCGTTACTTCAACTTCTGGGGCTGGACCTATTTCCCTGTGAACTTCGTGTTCCCAGCGATTCTGACCCCGGGTGCAATCCTTCTTGACACGGTTCTGCTGCTGTCAGGTAGCTACCTGTTCACCGCCATCATCGGCGCAATGGGCTGGGGCTTGATCTTCTATCCAGGTAACTGGCCGATCATGGCACCTTTGCACGTTCCAGTTGAATACAACGGCATGCTGATGTCTATTGCTGACATCCAGGGTTACAACTACGTCCGTACGGGTACTCCTGAGTACATTCGTATGGTTGAAAAGGGCACCCTGCGTACGTTCGGTAAGGACGTAGCACCGGTATCAGCGTTCTTCTCGGCTTTCATGTCCATCCTGATTTACTTCATGTGGCACTTTGTTGGTCGCTGGTTCGCTACCGTCCGCTTCATCAAGCAGTCTTAATTGACGGTTGAGCCTTAGAAAAAAAGGACCGGGAAGGCGTTGAGCCTTTAACGGTAGATTAAAAACTCGAGAGAGGAAGAACCATGAAACTACTCAACAAATGGTCCGCTGTAGCCCTGATGGCTGCTGTGGCTGCGACGAGCTTCTACGCTCCGACCGCATCGGCGCACGGTGAGAAGTCACAGGCTGCGTTCATGCGTATGCGTACGATCCACTGGTATGACCTGAAGTGGTCAAAGGAAGTGGTTAAGGTGAACGATACGGTTGAAGTAACCGGTAAGTTCCACGTGTTTGAAGGTTGGCCTGAAACGGTTGATGCACCTGAAAATGCGTTCTTGAACATTGGTATTCCAGGCCCAGTCTTCATCCGTAAGGCTTCTTACATTGGTGGTCAGCTGGTTCCACGTTCAGTGCGTCTTGAAATTGGCAAGACCTACGACTTTAAGGTTGTTCTGAAGGCGCGTCGTCCAGGTGACTGGCACGTTCACACCATGATGAACGTCAAAGGCGGTGGTCCGATCATTGGCCCAGGTAAGTGGCTGACGATTGAAGGCTCCATGGCTGACTTCAAGAACCCGATCACCACCCTGACCGGTGCAACGATCGATCTTGAAAACTACAACCTGGAAAACACCTACTTCTGGCACACCTTGTGGTATGTCTTTGGTCTGGCTTGGATCCTTTACTGGGTTCGTCGTCCGGTCTTCCTGCCACGCTTCCTGCTGGTCAATGCTGGCCGTGCGGATGAGCTGGTTTCTGGCACCGACAAGAAGATTGGTATGGTTTTCGCTGCGGCGACCGTTCTGATCGTGATCTTTGCGATGTCTGCAGCGAATGGCAAGTACCCGATCACCATTCCTCTCCAGGCAGGTACCATGCGTGGCATTAAGCCAGCGGTTGACGAAAAGTCAGCGGTATCTATCAAGGTTGAAGATGCGACCTACCGTGTACCAGGCCGTGCGATGCGCATGAAGCTCACCATGACCAACAATGGCAATGCTGCTGTTCGTTTGGGTGAGTTCTACACCGCATCAGTTCGTTTCCTTGATTCAGACGTTTACAAGGACACCAGCGGTTACCCAGAAGATCTTCTGGCTGAAGACGGTCTGTCTGTCAGCGACAACAGCCCACTGGCTCCAGGTGAGACCCGTACGGTTGAAGTCACTGCAGCTGACGCTGCTTGGGAAGTCTATCGTTTGGCCGACATCATCTATGATCCAGACAGCCGCTTCGCCGGTCTGCTGTTCTTCTTTGATGCTGCGGGCAACCGGACGATCTCTCAGGTTGACGCTCCGTTGATCCCATCCTTCATGTAAGGCCTTAAGGTGCCGGGTTCGCCCGGCACCTCATGGTTAGGGATTTGAGGGCTCCTCGCCGAAAGGTGGGGGGCCCTTTTTAATGGTGCGCCCGGCAGGGCGCAATGACTTCAAGGTGAAAGTCCTCTACTCACCCGGCAAGGGGAAGAGTGAGCTTTACGGCAGGAGTGTCGCGGGTCACTGCGAATCTGGAGGAAGCCGAAGGCAAAGCACTGGCCTGATGAACAGGAAGCTGCGCTACATACTTTGGAGGCAGAGGAAGAAGCCCTACACCCGAGGGATGAACTTGATGAAAGCGGGTCTGACAGAAGAGCATGCATTCCGCTCGGCTTTCAACCAGAGGGGCCCATGGTGAGGCAGCGGGGGGATCACATGCACTTAGCCTTCCCGAAAGAGGGCTTTGATCAATTCGGTTTGGTGTCAGGACTGAAAACAGTGCAGAAGCGCCAGCATTCTTCATGAACCGCCGTATGCGGAACCGCAGTTACGGTGGTGTGAGAGGGCGGCGGGAGAAATTCAGCCCCCTACTCGATGGCGGGTGATCACGGCCGATCAGCCTAGACTAGAATAGAGGGCCTATTTGTCATCACTGCAATGCCCTCTCATGTTTGTTGATTCCCACTGTCATCTCGATCGCCTAGACCTGACACCTTACGATCAAGACTTTTCTCGTTTCGTTGCGCAGACGCTTGAGGGCGGTGTGGATCACCTCCTCTGTGTGTCCATCACGCTTGAGAAATTTGGACCCATGCGGTCTCTCATTGATCCTTATCCCGAAATCTCGGTATCGGTGGGGGTCCACCCCACAGAAGAAGAGGTTGAGGAGCCGACGATCGATCGGCTTATTGCCCTTGCAGAGGATTCTCGTGTCGTTGCCATCGGTGAAACCGGCCTCGACTATTTCAGAATCGAAGGAGATATCGAATGGCAGCAAGAGCGTTTTAGGACCCATATCCGGGCGGCGATCAGCACCTCAAAGCCCCTGATCATTCATACGCGGGAAGCCCGGGAGGACACGATCAGGATTCTTCGGGAAGAGGGCGCCCACCGGGTCGGTGGTGTGCTGCATTGTTTTACCGAAGACTGGGACATGGCTCAGGCCGCCATGGACCTTAATTTCTATATCTCGCTGTCAGGGATTCTGACTTTTAAGAACGCACAGCAGATTCAGGATGTGGCACAGCGAGCGCCCTTGGATCGGCTCTTGATTGAAACCGATTCCCCCTATCTCGCGCCGATTCCGATGCGTGGAAAACCCAATTATCCCCTCTATGTTCGACATGTTGCGGAATGTCTTGCAGGGCTTCGTGGCTTGACTCTCGAGGAGGTCGCTGACAGCACGACCACGAATTTTTACCGTCTATTTCCCTTGGCTAGGCCGGCAAACGCCTGATGAAGGCTAACCGCCACAGCAAGGCTTTTCCTGCTGAATAGGGGGGCACTTCACCGACCCAAAGGAACAAAAGACACAACAATCACCAGGAGAAGGTTTGAGGATGACGCCACAGCCTTTACAGTCGTAGAAAAACTGGCACGCATCGGTGGGCATGATTTCTGTTTCTTTATGCCCGCAATGGGGGCAGCTAATGATCGATTCTAGAATCAATGTGGTGTCCATTCGATCCATTGGTAGTGCCAAGACAGGATCACGATGAGACCGAAAATGACTCGATACCAGGCAAACACGATGAAGTCGTGATGGGCGATGTATCGAAGCAGCCAACGGACGCAGAGAAAGGCCGAAAGGAAGGCTGAAAAGAAGCCGACCAGCCACATGTCGAGGTCTTCAAGGCTTAACAGCGCCCGCTCCTTGTATAGCTGGTAAGCGGTGGCCACCATGAGAGTCGGAATGGCTAAGAAAAATGAAAACTCCGTGGCCGCCTTCCGAGAGAGCCCAAAAAGAAGTCCACCGATGATCGTGGCTCCTGAGCGAGAGGTGCCAGGGATCAGGGCAAAGGCTTGGGCAAGCCCCAGGAGAAGGGCATCAAGGGCATTCATATCCTCGACGGTCTCAATACGAATTCGGTGCGTCCTTTTTTCAGCCCAGATGATAATAAAAGCGCCTACGATAAAGGCGATGGCAACCGGAATCGGGTGAAAGAGGGTGGCCTTGATGGCTTTTCCAAAGAGAAGCCCGAGGATGGCGAGGGGCATGAAGGCGATGAGAAGGTTCACGAGGAATCGTCTCGCCTTGGCGTCACTTCTGACATGACGAACGACAGAGCAAAGGCGCCGCCGATACTCCCAGCAGACCGCCAAAATGGCGCCCGACTGAATGACGATCTCAAAGAGCTTGCCGCGATCGTTGTTGAATCCGAGGAGATCGCCCGCAAGGATTAGGTGGCCAGTACTTGAGATGGGGAGAAACTCCGTGAGGCCCTCGACCATCCCAAGAATGAAGGCTTTGATTAAGAGGACAATATCCATAAAAGACGTTCGATAGATGAATCCATTGGGTCGCTGCCATCACAGATAACGAGGGCCTATTGTGCCAGAGTCGGGTCAACAAGTACCTATGAAGGCACCGATCGCTGTCATCATGGGGTCTTCGCTCTGTGATAGTCTTCATGGCTATCCTTCGTCAGGACATTTTCATGGACCCACGCATCCTGGTCTTGAACTCCGGCAGTTCATCCGTTAAGTACCGACTTTTCGAACGACAGCCTTCAGGTCGCTTGATGGTTTTGACCTCGGGTCTAGTGGAGCGGATTGGCGAGGAGGGCGCTCAAGCGAGAGACCATCAGGCCGCGATCGATCTTCTGGTGGTTGAGCTTGAAGCGGGTGGATATCTCCCCTCTCAAGGTCTTATCGCGATTGGGCATCGCGTGGTTCATGGGGGTGAGGCCTTTCATCGGGCGGTCCGGATTACGCCTAAGGTCCGTCAGGCGATCGACGCGGCGATACCGTTAGCGCCGCTGCATAACCCACCTAACCTTCTTGGGATTGATGCCTGCCTCAAGCGCTGGCCAGAGCTGCCTCAGGTGGCAGTCTTTGATACGGCGTTTCACCAAACACTCTCTGCCTCTGCCTTTCGTTATGCCATCCCCGATCAGGCCTATCGGCGCTTCGGCATTCGCCGTTACGGCTTCCACGGGACGTCTTTTGCATCCATCACCCACCAAGTTGCGGCATTTCTTGATCGCCCTAAGGAACGCTTGAATCTTATTGTGTTGCATCTCGGGAATGGCGCCAGTGCTTGCGCCATTCAGGGAGGCCGCAGCATCGATACCTCCATGGGTATGACGCCCTTAGCCGGTCTGGTGATGGGGACCCGCTCGGGTGATCTTGATCCTGGCAGCATTTTTTATTGGATGGAACACGCCCATCTGAGCTTCAAGGAGATGGATCATCTTCTTAATCAGGCGAGTGGTCTTAAAGGCATCGCTGGAACGAATGATATGCGGGATATCCTTCTAAGGACGGGTGAAGGGGATGTGGCGGCTCACCTGGCGCTCGACATCTACGTTCATCGTCTTCGTCATTATATTGGGGCTTATCGAGCCGCCCTGCCTGAGCTTGATGCCCTAGTCTTTACCGGGGGGGTCGGGGAACATGCGGTGTCTGTGAGAAGTATGGCCTGCCGTCAGCTTCATCATCTGGGCATTGTGCTCGATGAAGAGCGCAATAAATCGTCACGAGGAGGCATCTTGAATATCCACGCGGCGAGTTCCGATGTTCCGATTATGGTGGTCCCAACCGATGAAGAGGGCGAAATCGCTCGTCAGACCCTCGATGAGGTCTTGGGGGGATCGACATGAGTAAGGCCGTCTATGTCACCGGTATGGGTCCTGAGAGCGGCAAGGTTCTTGTCGTCCTTGGCATGATGAGCCTTGCGCTGAGGGAAACGGCCAAGGTGGGTTTTTTTAAGCCTATTCTCGGAAGCGTCACTCAAGGTGAGCGGGATGAAGATATTGAATTGATTCTTCGGCAGTTTGAGCTTCAGCAATCTTATGAGGACTCGTTTGCGTTTCACTCTTCAGAGCTTGAGGAGCTTCTCGGCGCTCAAGATGAAGATAGCGTTACCGAGCGTATCATCGAGCGTTATAAGCATCTTGAGACCCGTTGCGACTTTATTCTGATGCAGGGGACCGACTTTCGGGGAGCCCATTCAGCACTTGATATAGACCTCAATGCCTTCATTGCCCGAAATCTCTCCGCGGACTTAGTGGTGGTTGCAAACGGAGACGGTCAAACGCTTAAGAAGGCGATGGATTCTCTTCAAATTGCCGTCGATGCCTTTGGCGAAAAAAAAATGTACCGTGCGTGGGGTTTTCTTCAACAAGGTGGCCCCCGAGGATTTTGATGAGGCGACGCGGCAACTGGCGGCCGCCTATCAAGAGGGGCATATCCTGACCGCGGCATTTCCAAAGGATTCTATCCTTGCGGCACCGACCCTTGGGCAGGTGAAAGAGCAGCTGGGTGCGACCGTTCTTTTTGGCGAAGACCGCCTCGATGGCCTAGTCGAAGGTCACCTCGTTGGTGAGATGTATCTTGAGAATCTTCTCTTAAGGCTCAAGCCGGGATATCTGGTCCTGACCACTGGTGATCGAACTGACCTTCTGGTCGGGATGGTTCAGGCGGATCAATCGATCTACTACCCTCGCCTAGCGGGGCTTATTTTGACCTCAGGGATTCCTCCGGCTCCCGAGATGTTGCAGTTGATGAGAGGGTTAAGCCAGATCTTGCCGATGCTTCAAATAGAGGAGGATACCTATCAGGTGGCGGCTCGACTGGAGCATCTCCATGCCGACATTCGCCGAAAAGATCCCGAAAAGATCCAGCAGGCGTTAAGACTTTTCGAGCGTCATATCGGGGTGGATCGACTTCTGCCGGTGTTTGCCGCGACCGGTTCTAAGGGCATCACGCCAAGGATGTTTACCTACGATTTGATGTTGAAAGCGCGGGCACAGCGGCGACATATTGTGATGCCTGAAGGGGATGAGCCGAGGATACTGAAAGCTGCGGCCTATCTCTTGGAGCGGGACGTGGTCGATCTGACACTGCTTGGAAACCCAAGAGCCATTGAGCGGGTGCTCAACGATCATGGGATTACCCTGGACCTTAAAGGGGTTGCCCTGATTGATCCTGCCAAAAGCCCTGATCTTGAGCGGTATGCGGAGACCTACTTCGAACTACGAAAGGCGAAAGGGGTCACCTTAGATGCCGCCCGGGAAACCCTCTTGGATGTCTCCTATTTCGGGACCATGATGGTCCACCTGGGAGAGGCGGACGGGATGGTTTCAGGAGCCTGTCATACCACCCAACAGACGATCAGGCCTGCTCTCCAGTTCATCAAGACCCGGCCTGGTGTCTCCATGGTTTCTTCGGTCTTTTTTATGTGTCTTGAGGATGGCGTTCGGGTGTATGGCGATTGTGCCGTCAATCCAGATCCCACGGCCGCTGAACTGGCCGAAATTGCCATCAGCGCGGCAGCGACGGCGAGGCTCTTTGGTCTTGAACCCCGCGTCGCGCTCTTATCCTATTCAACCGGCGCCTCAGGCACGGGTCAGGAGGTTGACAAGGTTCGTGAGGCGGTCCGATTGGCCCGCGAGCGCGATCACACTTTGCCCCTTGAAGGCCCTATTCAATATGATGCGGCGGTCGATGAAGAGGTTGCAGCCCTCAAGATGCCGGGTTCGTTGGTGGCTGGGCACGCGAATGTTCTTATTTTTCCGGACCTTAATACGGGTAATAATACTTATAAGGCGGTGCAGCGTGAGACCGGAGCCCTCGCCATAGGACCGATCCTTCAAGGGCTTAAAAAGCCGGTCAATGATCTCAGTCGTGGCTGTACGGTGGATGACATCATCAACACGGTGGTCATTACCGCTATTCAGTCGCAGTCATGAGGGCCCGATCGCCGAAATCGGCGTCAGCAGGCCCTGCAGGCGCAGCTCCCACACGACCAGCTCGGTTGGTCGCCTGACGACCGGTGTGAAGATCCCCCGCTGCAGGCTGATAAAAGCCAAAGGCTGGTGATCAGGAAAGTGATGATGGCCCCGTGTTTGATTAGAAAAAAAGAAGACTTCATGCGTTCATCGGCAAAGGCTCAAAAGGGTAGTGTAATGACTTTTGATTATTTCTTAACCCAAAGATGGTTTTTTTTGGGAGGTAACAGGTGAAGTGGCTCCTCCTGTGTATTCCTGTTGGGCTTAGTTTAGCCTTCTACCACGCTGACCCGGTCGTGGTGTTTTTGGTTTCCGCCTTGGCGATTATTCCGCTCGCCCAATATTTAGGCGATGTGACAGAGGATCTAGCGAGCTATCTCGGATCGGCAACAGGCGGGCTATTGATCGCCTCCATGGGAACATTTCCAGATCTGATTATCGGGATTTTTGCGTTGCGCCATGGCTTGATCGATGTGGTCAAAGCCTCCATTACAGGGGCCATCGTCGGTAATATTCTGCTGGGAGTCGGTCTTGCTATTCTTCTTGGGACTCGAAGGATTAAAGATGGGCTCACGTTTGATCCTAACACGACACATTTCTTCGGTGGACTGATGTTGCTGGCGATTATGGGCTTGATCATCCCCGCCATTTTTTCTTTCAGCACAGAAACCGAACGAGAAATCAGCCTCGAGATTTCCATCATCCTGATAACGGTCTATGGCTTAAGTGTGCTCTTTACGTTCACCCAGGTGATCTCGCCTCAGGAGGATCCCGAATGGAAGATGGAATCGCTGCAGCATCCCTCTAAGGGAAATAAGGCGAGTTTAACGACCGCATCTGGGCTATTACTGGTTCTGGCTGTGTTTCTTTCTATCATGAGCGAAGTCTTGACGGAGGTGCTGGAGCCCGCCGCCAGTACCATGGGTTTCTCAGCAACCTTTACCGGCATCTTTCTTCTAGCCCCTATTGGTGGGGCGGCAGAACTGATCAATGCGGTCCGTTTTGCGCGAAAGAATCAATTGGATGTCGCCTTGGCTACATCGATTGGTTCGAGCATCCAAACGGCCCTTTTAGCCGCCCCGCTCCTGGTCTTTGGAGGGTTAGCGTTGGGGCAGCCGATGAATCTGTTGTTTGGTCAATTTCAGGTCGTTGCCATCATTCTGGCCGTGGTGGCGATTAATAACACACTGAGTGTTGGCTCTGTTCGCTGGATGTCAGGGATTAAACTGATCGCGATCTATCTGATGCTCGGCGTTGGATTTTATTATCAACCCTAGTGACTAAAAGATCTTTATCGCCTAATTAAGAACCAACCCCCCCTCATTGAAAGGGAACATATGAACCAAGACAATCAAGACGCTGTTGCAGGGAGAAGACGTGCCTTCATTGCGATGGGGGGAGTGATATTGATGATGTTTCTTCTGAGTGGCAGTGGAGCAACCTTCGGGCTTTTTTACATGGCCGAGCATCACGCCGCTGATCAAGCCGAGGTCGATGAATTGTTTCAAGCGGCGTCGACCGCATCCAAGGCGACGATTGCCTTTAAGCGTCAAGTTCAAGAATGGAAGGATATTCTTTTAAGAGGCTCCAAAGCCGAGGATTTCAAGACCTATTCTGATGCGTTTCATCTCCAAAACGATCACGCGGGGGAGATGCTGAGGCAACTGTCCGAGATCGAACCCCAAGGTCAGCGGGCAGATGTCGATCAGATGATCTTAGAGCACGCCCAGCTGGTGGAGCGTTACCTTGGGGCACTCGGTCATCGGCGATTACTGAGTCATGGAGAGGCCGAACAGATAGACCATGCATTGCGGGGAATAGACCGCGCTTTCACGGAGCGGCTCGACAGCTACACGGTGGATATCAACGAACGTTATGCCCGCCTCAAAGAGGCCAAGGATCAGGAGGATCTTGAGCGATATCATCAGTTGGAGCGTTTTAATGTGGGGATTATGGCCTTCGGTGTGACGTTGGTCTTGGTTCTGTTGCTTTGGTTTCGCCAACAGTCTGTCCGCTAAGGTTTTATGGAAATCATCTCGGACATTTTTGCAGGCTTAGGGCTCTTTTTCATTGGTGTCCGGGGTATCGGATCCAACATGAAGCAAATGACGGGACGGCGTTTCCGTGGCATGGTGGCCAAAGCCACCGGTCACCCCTTCAGTTCCGCCATTATCGGGATTTTCGCCGGCATTCTCACTCAAAGCTCCAATGCGGTGACCTTCATCGTCGTTTCCATGGTGACCAGTGGGTTGACCGATCTTCGGCGGTCAATCCCCATTGTGGCTTGGTCGAATGTCGGGACCTCTCTGTTGGTTTTTATGGCGACCCTCGATATTCATTTCATGGTGTTGTACCTCCTCGGGATGGTTGGGTTTTGCCATTACCTGGGGCTCACAGATGATGACCGCTTTCGCCATGTCTTAGGCGCCCTTTATGGTGTCGGCACGCTCTTCTTGGGGCTGTGGCTGATCAAGATGGGCGCTCTTCCCCTCAAGGATCTTGATTGGGTTCATGCCTTCATTCGGTTTTCGGAGGGTTCGTTACTGATCCCCTTTATCGCGGGGGTGGCTCTGACCCTCTTGATTCAGTCCTCCTCGATGATGTCATCGCTGGCCGTCACCATGACCTCGGCGGGCGTCTTAAATCTGGATCAGACGTTGATGATTGTTCTTGGCTCCAATCTTGGATCGGGTTTTGGGACTTATTTATTAGCCGGTAATCTGACGGCCACAGGTCGGCAGTTGGCCTTAACCCAGTTATTAGTCAAATCCCTGGGTGTTTTGATTCTGCTCCCGACGCTGTTGTTTGAGATGATCGCTCAGGTTCCGAGCCTGATGGCCTTCATCGATTCTTTTGGGGTGGATCTCGCCCATAAGGTGGCCTTGGTTTTTTTACTTTTACAGCTCCTATCGGCCTTAGGCTCGGCTATTTTTGGAGGCGCTCTTGAGGCCTTCGTGGTCAAGGTTTGCCCTCAGAGCGCCATGGAAAACCTCTCGAAACCTGTTTATCTCTATGACCAGGCGCTTGAGGAGGGCGAAACCGCCTTGGATTTGGTGGAAAAAGAGCAGGCCCGACTGGTCCATTTACTGCCCCGGCTTCTGGATGAACTCAGGCAAGACGAGGTGGAAGGAACGCTTTACATCGGCAAGGAGCTTCATCAAGCGTGTGCCAGTATCGGCGGTGAATGTCAGCGATTTATTGATCGTCTCATGGGCCTTCCCCAATCCCACGCGACCCTAGAGCGGATCATGGCCGCGCATTCGCGTAATGAACTCTTGTTCCATCTCCAAGAGGGTACCCATGCCTTACTTGGAGAACTACGCGGTCGGTTTTTGGAGCCGGAGGCGGAGGCCCTTCAGCGGAACCTCATCGAAGGCTTGGTGACCATTTTGATGATTCTCTGCGATACCGTAGAGGACTCTTCTCAAGACCACCAACTTCTTCTGACGCTGACCTCTGATCGAGAGGGCGTGATGAAAAACTTACGCGAGGGCATTGCCCGAAGTCAAGGGAGCCTTGGAGTCGAAAGTTGTCGGCGATTACTGGCGGCGACGAGTCTTTTGGAGCGACTGATCTGGTTGATTCATCGTTTTGCGATCTTATTGAAAAGCGAATCCGATGGGGATCAGACGGAAGATTTGACGGGAGAGGCCGCCATCGATCACCCTTGATGGTCTGCTAGCTCGTGTCGGTGTTCTCGAGAGGGTTAGTAAATGTTGCTTGAAATATACCATAAAGTACCTTAATCTGAACTTATGGATAAGCGCTTAGTCAAGATTGGTGAAGCAGCGAACCTCCTCGGAGTTGCCGTTAAGACACTACGCCAGTGGGAAACGACCGGCGAACTCCTGCCCGACAGGAAAACCAAGGGCGGGACGCGCTTTTATGACGCCGCAAAGCTCTTGACTCTGGGCGATGCTGACTTTCCCACCCTCTGCTATGCGCGGGTTTCAAGCCATGACCAGAAACCTGACCTTGAGCGTCAGAAGGAAATGCTTGAAACCTATTGCGCCGCCAAAGGTTGGCGTACTGATGTCATCTGTGACCTTGGCTCGGGAATGAACTTCAACAAGAAAGGACTCGCCAAGCTCCTCGACATCATCCTCAAGAAGAAGACGAAGCGCCTTGTATTGACCCACAAAGACCGTCTACTCAGGTTCGGTTCCGAGCTGGTGTTCACGCTCTGTGAGCTTCAAGGAATCGAGATTGTCATCATCCACAAAGGTGAGCGTCCCAGCTTCGAGCAAGAGCTTGCTGAGGACATTCTGGAAATCATCACGGTATTCAGTGCCCGCCTTTACGGAAGCCGCGCCAAGAAGAACCGCAAGTTGATGGAGACGCTCCAGTCAGAAGCCGACCGCATTGGCGAAGAGTTCGGAATCTACGATGCTAAGAGTCCACAAGATTAAGCTCGCGCCCAATAAGGCGCAGGACGAATACTTCCGCAAGTCTTGCGGTGTTGCTCGTCACGCCTATAACTGGGCCTTGGCGACATGGAAGCGTCAGTATGAGGCGGGTGAGAAGCCCAACGAGGCGAATCTAAGGAAGCAATATAACGCCATCAAGCCCGTCGAATTCCCGTGGGCATTAGAAGTCACCAAATGCGCCCCGCAGCAAGCCATCAAGAACGCAGGAACCGCCTACAAGAATTTC
>CAILMG010000237.1 GCA_903835265.1 uncultured Methylococcus sp. | reverse complement strand
CGTTCTGCAACGCCATGGACATCAGCATGCCCACTCGCTCTCTTAAGTACAGTCACCCCACCCAGAAATTGACCGAAACGAAACCCCTAGGGATGCAGCCTTTTGACATCGCAAGGGATGTGGCTCAGCACTTCAATGTCACTCTCGGCCGCGATAAGTCCTGTAAGTCGGCGCACTATTCCTACACCGCCGTCGCTCTGTCGGTCCGTGATCGCTTGATGGAACGTTGGAAAGATACCCAGGAAGCCTACCGTGAATCGGGTTGTAAACGCGCTTACTACCTGTCACTCGAATTCTTGATGGGTCGAACCCTCAGTAATGCGATGCTCAATTTGGGGTTGGTGGACGCTTCAGTCATCGCCCTTAAGGATCTGGGGTTGGTCCTTGAGGAACTCGTCGAGATTGAAGCGGATGCGGGACTTGGGAATGGCGGGCTTGGGCGCCTTGCGGCCTGCTTTGTAGATAGTTGCGCAACGCTTCAGTTGCCCGTCACAGGCTACGGGATCCGTTATGAATATGGGATGTTTCGCCAGCTGATCGATCAGGGTTATCAGTTGGAGGAGCCTGATCACTGGTTGCTCAACGGCCTGGTCTTTGAGCTTGAGCGTCCTGATCTTAAGATTCGGGTCCGGTTTGGAGGAAGGACTCGACAGAGCCCTCAGGGTTCCGTGGAATGGATCGATACCCAGGACGTTCTTGCCGTTCCCTACGATGTCCCAGTGCCGGGTTATCAGAATGGCACGGTCAATACTTTAAGGCTCTGGAAGGCGGCCGCCACCGACGAATTCAGTCTCGCGGAATTTAATGCCGGTGATTACACCGAAGCGGTTCGCTCGAAAAATCTCGCTGAAAACATCACGATGGTGCTCTATCCCAATGATGCCAGTGAGAATGGCAAGGAGCTTCGACTTCGCCAGCAATATTTTCTGGCTTCAGCCAGTCTTCAAGACATCCTTCGCGAATGGATAGCGTTTCATGGTGACAACTTTGAAGATTTTGCCGACAAAAATGTGTTCCAGCTCAACGACACCCATCCGACCATCGCCGTGGCCGAGTTGATGCGCCTTTTGTTGGATGAACATGGACTCTCTTGGGAGAAGGCCTGGCAAGTCACGACCCATACCATGGCTTATACCAATCACACCTTGCTCCCTGAGGCGCTTGAAAAATGGTCGGTCAGGCTGTTCTCCCAATTGCTGCCGCGCTTGCTGGAGATCATCTTTGAAATTAATGCGCGTTTCTTAAAGGAAGTCGAGGCCCACTGGCCGGGTGATCATGATCGCTTGGCTCGGATGTCGTTGATCGAGGAGGGCTCCGAGCAGCAGGTTCGGATGGCTTATCTCGCCATAGTCGGAAGTTTCTCGGTGAATGGGGTGGCGGCCTTGCATTCCAATCTGTTGATTGAAGGCATGTTCAAGGATTTCCACGCACTGTGGCCGCATAAATTCAATAACAAGACCAATGGGATTACTCCGAGGCGATGGCTCGGCGGCTCGAATCCTCAACTGAGCGCATTGATCACTGAGACCTTGGGTGATGGCTGGACCCGGGATCTGAACCAACTTCAAGGTCTAAAAGCCCTAGCGGATGATGCCTCCTTTAGAGCCCGATGGCGAGAGATCAAGCGCAACAATAAGGCGCGTCTGGCGGCTTACGTCCACGCTGAAGTGGGGATCGTGATCCAGCCGGATGCGCTCTTTGATACGCAAGTTAAACGCATCCATGAGTACAAGCGCCAGCTTCTCAACGTCCTCCATGTGATTCATCTCTACGACCGCATTCGACGGGGTGATGCGCAGGACTGGGTCCCACGGGTCGTTATTTTTGGGGGCAAGGCGGCTCCGGGTTACCTGATGGCCAAAAGGATCATCAAGCTCATCAATAACGTCGCTCGAGTGGTCAATCATGATCCCCTGGTTGGAGATCTTCTGAAGGTGGTTTTCATCCCCAATTATCGTGTGACGGCGATGGAGATTATTTGCCCCGGGACCGATCTTTCAGAGCAAATATCGACCGCGGGCAAAGAGGCTTCGGGGACCGGCAACATGAAGTTCATGCTGAATGGGGCCCTGACCATTGGTACCCTGGATGGAGCCAATATTGAAATCCGCGAGGAGGTGGGGG
>CAILMG010000236.1 GCA_903835265.1 uncultured Methylococcus sp. | reverse complement strand
GGTCACTGTCCTCATATAGGCATTCTGCAGCGACAAAAAACCACGATCAAACACTCTAAAGAAAACCGGCTTTTGATCTTGTTCAACGTGCTTGACGTTTTTGAGGAAGATCACACAGAGGGCGGGAGTTAAGGTCAGCGCCACAAATCCTGAGATGACCACGGAGATGGCAATGGTGACTGCGAACTGCTGCATCATGATGCCGCTGAAACCGCCGAGAAAGGCGACCGGAACAAAAACGGCGTTCAAGACCAGAACAATAGCAATGACAGGAGCCTGGACTTCTTGCATGGCCTTGATGGTGGCATCGAAGGAATTGAGCTTCTCCTCCGACATTATGCGTTCGACGTTCTCAAGGACCACGATGGCATCATCGACCACGATCCCGATGGCAAGAACCAGCCCAAAGAGGGACAGGGTATTGATGTTAAACCCACAGATGTAGATCCCAGCAAAAGCCCCAATGACCGCCACTGGAATCGCTAGGATCGGAATAATGGTCCCCCTGAGATCCTGAATGAAGACAAAAACCACCGCAAAGACCAAAAGGAAAGCGATCAAGAGGGTTTCAACCACGCCGTGGATGGCCTGATAGACGAAGATCGAAGAGTCATAGTGATAGAAGTACTTCATGCCTTTGGGCAAGAACGCTTCAATCTTGCTCATCGCCTCAGCCACTTCTGCTTTCGCGCTGAGCTGATTAGCCCCAGGGACGAGATAGAGCTGCAGGGAAACGGCTTCAAACTTATCGACCTTACCGGTTTCCTTGTTGCGCTTGTGCACAAAGAAATAGTTGTTGTAGTTGTTGGCATCCAGAATGACCTCAGCAACATCCTTTAACCTGACGATCTGGGCCTGCCCCGCCAGTGCCAATTGGGAGGGTTGCACCTTCTCTTGATTCCCAAGATCTACCGGGTCCTTGCCATCCATGTTGGCTCTGAGGACGATCTCCTGGAACTGCTTTACATCGGTGTAGTAACCCGTCGTGGTGATGAGGAAGTTGGATTTCTCAGGTCCAAAAGTCGGTGGCATGGCATTTTGACCAATGGCGTACTGACTGCTTTGGTCACGGACCTTCTGGATAATTTCAGGGATACTGATCTTGTAGAAAGCGAGCTTCTTCGGGTCGACATTGATGCGGACCGCATAGGACCTTTGACCCAGGATATTGACGAAACCAATCCCATGAATTTGTTCAATAACGGGATAGATAAATCGCTGGACATAGTTCGCGATGTAGAGGGGATCGGGGGCTCCGGTTTCTGAATAAAAAGGGATCACCTGAAAAAGGTCCGGGATCATTTTACGGATACGAATCCCTTGAGCACGGGCCTGCTCTGGAATATAAGAGTTGGAAGCCGTCAACGAGCGATTCAGGGTGTCCGCCTCGACGATACCCAGCGACGTCCCGACGTTGTAATACACATTGATGGAGACACTGTTGCTGCCATTTTGGCTTGCCGACTGCATGTAGATCATGTCTTCGGTGCCGGCAATCTGATCTTCGATCGGTGCCGCTACCGCATTGGCAATCGCTTCAGAGCTTGCCCCTGGAAAGGTCGCATTGATATTAAGGACGGGCGGAATAATCAGAGGGTATTGATCAATCGGCGCATAAAGGGCCGCCATAGTGCCGCCGATCACGATCATGACCGCGCAGACAATCGAGAGGACGGGCCTTGAAATGAATTTTTCAGAAAACATGCGCCGTGCTCCTATAGATCGGAATCACGCAGCGTGGAGGTGGGTTCCTCCCCGGTCTGCGGCGCAACGTCCTTCATCAGATCGCCATCGCGGGTCAGGGTGTCAAGGGCGACTTGCTGGCCATTTTCAATACGGACACCCCCGTTGGTAATCACCTGCATGCCGTCTTCAAGACCCTCATCGACCATCTGCGTCCCATCGAGGAGATACTTCCCCGCCTTGATCCGCTGCTTTTGGACCTTGCTGTCCTTCAGGAGATAAACAAAGGAGGACTCCCGATCCCGGAAAATGGCTTCCTGCGGAACCGCAAAGGTATGGAGGACTACAAGATCCCTCAAAAAGACATGAACGAACTGGCCGGCCAAAAGCTTATTCTTCGGTAAAGACTCATTTTGGATCGTCGCACGGAGTTGCCACACCCCATCCGAGAAGGAGACCCGAATGTCCTTGAATTCCACTTTACCGGCGCTTTGAATCGGGGTTCCATCGGCCAGCACCAGATCTACCGTGAACCGATAGTCAACCGGCACCTTGTAACGCCCACTGATACCCCCGTTCTCGATATTAAGGCGATCAAGTTCTGGCATCGAAAACGCGACGTACATCGAATCCTTTGAGTTGATAACATTAAGCGGGGTCTGGAAGGCCGTGACCATCATCCCTTCTGAAATCATACGTTCAGAGATGAACCCGGATGACGGCGCCCTCACGGTGCAGTATTCAAGGTTCAGTTTGGCGTTGTTAACGTTGGCGATCGAGGTTTTGAGGTTACCGGCCGCGGCTTGGTAGTTGATCACTGAGGTATTGACGTCCTGAACTGAGGTGACGTCCTTGCCGGTCAAACTTCGGTAACGCTCGAAGATGATGCGATAGTTGTCGGTGGCCGCCTGATCCTTTTGCAGCTGACCCTCTGCATTTTGCAAGGCACAGTGGTAGGGCCGGCGATCGATTTCGTAAAGGGGCTGATCTTTCTT
>CAILMG010000235.1 GCA_903835265.1 uncultured Methylococcus sp. | reverse complement strand
CTCATTCGGGCGATCTACGACTGGATTCTTGACAACAGCTTTACCCCTTTCATGCTGGTTGATGCCTCTATCGATGGGGCTTTGCTCCCTGAGGCCTTTGTTGAAGATGGTCGTATCGTTTTGAATCTCCGCCCTGAAGCGGTCAAGTCGCTTGAGCTGGGTCATGATGTCATTACCTTTAGTGCGCGCTTTAGCGGGAAGCCGATGCAGGTCCATGTCCCCATTCGGGCGGTCCTCGCACTCTATGCTCAGGAAAACGGGCGAGGGATGGTCTTCGATGAAGAAGAGTCGGGTGATGACACGACCCCGCCGCCTCAGTCTCCGGTGACGGAGCCACCGAAAGCCCGCCCGGCCCTGAGGGTCGTGAAATAAGGGGGCCTGGGGCTTAAACCTTATTCTTTGAGGTCAAGGGGCGCAGGAGGGTCCCGTCAGGCTGTTCAAGGTACTGTCAAAATGACAGACGATCGTCCAGAAAGGTTTCAAGCTGGTGGCATTCGTTCTGATCGCCCAGAAATCATAATCGCCGCTCCGCCGGTCTCCGGTCTCATCAAGTGCCGTCCACCCCGTTCCCCCAAAAAAAAGATTGGAGGTCTCACCCAGAAGGTCTTGGTCGCTTTTGATGACGGCTCTTTTTCGATAGCTGGCATTAAGGCCTGCGACGAAGGTGGCATCATAGGCCGCGATGGCAAAGGCGTCCGGCAGTTCTCCCGTCCGCTCAAAATAGCGTTTTGACAGGGCGTCGGCCCGATTCTTGGCAGCAGCGGAGAGGCCGAAGATGGGATTGGGATAATCGGTGTCGCTCGCGAACTGAGAGGCGGTGGGATCACTCAAGAGGACCTGGCTGTTGGCCACCCCATCACTCCCATACCAACGAATACTCTTAAGGGAGGGCGTTTTTGCGGCGATCCTCATGATGCTGGTGATTTCATCAAAGGAAGCGGCATAGATGGCGACGTTCTTGGTGGTGGCCCCAGGAGATGCGAGCGCTTCAAGCAGCTGCCGGTTGACTTCAGCCACGATGGGGGTGAAATCCTGTTGATCATCGGACCTGTAACGAATGCCATTCAGCATCTGTCCGCCGGACGCTGTGAATTGAGTTTTCAGAGAGTCATGGAGGCCGTTGTTGCCAAGATCGTCGCGCCACAGGGGAATCAGCGTCTTGATGCCCCGGGCCTTGAGGAGGGTCAAGAGCGCTGCTGCCTCATGGATGTCGTTAGGGACCATGCGGTAGATCCCATCTCCTGGCTTGCCAAGGGAGGAAGCGGTACTTCCCTGACTAATGATAGGGACCCTTCTCCTTGCAACCGAGTCGATTAATGCCCCGACTTCACTGCTTGATTGGGGGCCCACCATGGAAACGGACCCGGCACGAACTAAGGCGTGGTAACGATCGATGGCTACTTCAGGTTTTAGGGCCGTATCTTCGATCTGAAGCCTGATTCTGGCGCTGGACTGGTGATCTTTGAGATACACATTAAGATCATCCCGGGCGAATTCCATCATCACTTGACTGGCTTTTCCAAGTGAAGACCAGTTGCCGGTCAAGGACAAGAGGCCACCGATCTTGATCGATTCGGCTTTCGCGCCAGTGATGCCGAGGATGATCAAAAGAGTGGCGCCTACTATTGAAGCGTATTGGCTTCCATGAGGCCGGGTCATGATCGATAGCATCGCTTTTTATCCATAGGGGTTGCTGGCCTTCGATAGTACCAGAAGCGACGATCCTCATCGTCCCTTTAAAGGGGCGTTTTTTGACCTTGCAATGGGAAGACTGCCCCTTTAAAGTGTCGCCTTGCTTTAAGGTGCCTGATCACGGATCGCGTTGGTCAGGTTAAACGGGAAGCCGGTCTATCACGCGTTTTAAACGCGCTGATCAAGCCGGCGCTGCCCCCGCAACGGTAGGTGAGTCAAAAGACCCCAACATGCCACTGTGCCTCGCGCATGGGAAGGCGGTGTCTTAGCGGATATGCTGCTCACGAGCCCGGAGACCGGCCTTGAAGTCACCGACCGCTGCGGAGGGCATTCAGGTTGGCTGGCCTGCCTGACTGGATGCCCGCTGATCTGTCCTCTGCCGCACGCCCGCTAATCTGATCGTTTTGTCCACAGTGGCCTTTTCACGTGCCGTGAGCGGGTGTTGCCGCGGCGGGTTCCATGGACACGAATATGCGGCAGCGACGATTTTTTCTCGCCTTGATAGGCCTCCTTCCCCCTGCTCTTTATGCAGAGAGCGATTCTCAAAATTCCCTTGATCCGGTGATCGTCACCGCTACCCGCAGCACCGTCAAGGAGTCTGCCTTAGGGAATACGGTGACGGTGATCACCGCCGAAGAAATTAAGGCACGGAGACTCAATAGTGTGTCGGATGTGCTTCGGGTCGTTCCGGGTCTTGATGTGGTCAGTGCCGGAGGCACCGGGCAACAGGTCTCGGTCTTTACCCGAGGCGCCAACTCCAACCAGACGCTGGTGTTGATCGACAACATCCAGATGAACGATCCCAGTAATCCCAATAACTCTTTTGATTTTGCCAACCTTCAGGTCGATAACATCGAGCGGATTGAGATTCTTCGAGGCGCGGCTAGCGCCATGTGGGGGGCCGATGCGATGGGGGGGGTGATCCACATTATCACCAAGCATGGGAAAGGGGCGCCCACCTTCAGTGGCTTGGCCGAAGGGGGCAACTACAATACCTGGAAAACCGGCGGGGGGATCTCAGGCTCAGAAGATCGTCTTAATTACACCCTCAATGCGAGTCATCTCAGTAACTTAGGGGTCTCTGCTGCGGCCCAGTCGATGGGCAATCGTGAACGGGATCCTTACCAGAATACGACGGTGCAAGGCCGCTTAGGCTATGAAGTGACCGATGACCTTGATCTTGATTGGACGCTTCGCTATAACGCCGCGGAGACAGGTCTCGATAACTGCGGCGGATCAGGGTATGTCAACTTCAATAAGCAATTTGTGCCCTGTGACAATCCATTCTATTTTTCAAAGACCAATCAGCTTTATACCCGCGGTCAAGCTCGGCTTTTTACATTTGATAATCTCTGGGAGCAGCGCTTTGGCGTGAACTACACCCTGAACGACCGCCAAACTCGCTACACGACGACCCCATCACCCAATTGGGTGCCTGCGACTTTGAATCAGGGTCAGCAGACCAAGGTCGAATGGCTTCACATCCTCCATCTCCATGAGACAGATACCCTCACGGGTGGGATCGAGGGCAAATTCGATACGCTCGACAATCAAAATGCCTATAGCCAAGTTGTTTCCAGCATGAACAATGCGGGCTATTACCTTCAAAACCAGCTGGATTGGTTGGAGCGTTTCCACACCACGTTGGGGGGGCGTCTTGATGATAATAGTCTTTATGGCAGTCACCTTACTTGGCGGTATAACCAGAGTGTCGAGGTGCCAGAGCTTCAGCAACGGTTAAAGGCGAATGTGGGCACGGCATTTAGGCCCCCCTCCCTGTGTGAGCTTAATAAGGCCTGTTATGGCAATCCCGATTTAAAGCCTGAGACCAGTCTTAATTGGGATGCAGGGCTTGAACAGGATCTTTTGGATAAAGCGGTCACCGGAGGCGTCCTCTACTTTGACAACCGCTTCAGCAACTTGATCCAGTGGGATCCGAGTGCTAATGGCGGTCTTGGCAATGTCGAAAATGTCAGTTCGGCCGTTGCCCGCGGAATTGAAAGTTTCTTGGAATGGAAGCCCTGGGATGTCCTCGCTGTGAGGGCGAACTACACGTTTGATCAAACGCATGGGCTCTACAATGCAGCCACGGGTCAACAAACGAATGACGCGTTGCTCCTAAGGCCAAAGAACAAAGGTAATTTCGATATCGATTATCATATTCTCCCTGACGTGACGACCCATCTGAATGTGCTAGTGGTTGGCAACCGAAGTTCCTTTGATGTGAATGGTGCGGTGGTCAATGTGCCAGGCTACGTTTTGGTCAATGTCTCAGGAAACTATGAGGTGACCCAGAACATCACCCTGTTTGCACGCCTAGATAATCTTTTCAACAAGCAATACCAGCAGGTATGGGGCTATGGGGCACTCGGATTTACTGGGATCGGTGGGGTCAATGTGACCTACGATTAAGGCGAGAGAAGAACTTTTGGATATCCCTTAGGTCTTCCTAAGGTGTGTTGAAGCTAAAAATATGGTTAAAGAGGGAGAATCTTTAGATGTCGTTCGATGGATCCTGTTTTAAGAAGCCAACCCCCGAAGAGCTTAAAAAAATGCTTTCGGAAGAGCAGTTTCATGTGACCCAAGGGGAGGGTACTGAAAGACCATTCCATAATCCCTACTGGGATCATCATGGGGAGGGGATCTATGTCGATGTCGTTTCTGGTGAACCCTTGTTTAGTTCTCTTGATAAGTTTGATTCTGGAACCGGCTGGCCCAGTTTTACGCGCCCCGTCGAGGAAAAAAATATTGTGATGAACGTCGATCGATCGCTGCTGAGGGTCAGAACAGAAGTCCGCAGCAAGCATGCAGATTCTCATCTCGGCCACGTCTTTGATGATGGTCCGATGCCAACCGGAAAGCGTTATTGTATTAATTCAGCCGCCATCCGCTTCATCCCAAAAGCCGAGATGGAGGCTGAGGGTTATGGATCCTTTTTGGGATTATTGGAGGCCGAGGCATCAGCGGGTTGAGTCCGTTCCATGGGCCTTAGACCCTCTCGCCGAGGATTTGATGCTGGGGCTTATTAGGAGAGGACGGACCTTAAGCAGAAGAAAAAGATGTTCATTGAAGGTCTCCTCGACGATCAATCAGCCCCCACCGATGCCCCGGGTTTGGTTATCATGATCCGTTGCGGAATTTTTAGAGTAGACCCTTATAGTGACCACCAATAGAACCAGAACCACCAAGGCCGTCGGTAAAACGACCCGCTCCATCCTCGCTGAGCGCGGTATCTTTTCTGTCGAAGAGCTAGCGAATGCGGATATTGAGCAGCTCATCAAGATCCCAGGGTTCGGTAAATCGAAGGCAACCCGCATGGTGCGCGCGGCCAAATACATGATTGGTGGCATTTTACGGACGGGTCCTGAGGATTCGGTTCTGTCGGATGCTGAGGAATTGGCGGGTTCTATTGATCTTGGGCGAGGGGACCTCTACATCAATCAGGAACTGAGTCTCCTCGAATTTAATCGTCGGGTTTTGGAGCAGGCCAAGGATCTCGGGACCCCTCTTCTTGAGCGACTCAATTTCCTTTGTATTTCCTGTTCGAACCTGGATGAATTCTTTGAGGTGCGTGCTGCGGGCCTTATTCAGCGGGCAGATCTTGGTGCGACCCGGACGGAGCCTGACAATCTAACACCGCAGGAAACCCTCAGCGCCATTGGTGCCAGTGCGCATGCTTTGGTCGCTGAGCAGTATCGGGTCCTGAATGACATTCTGTTCCCAGAGCTTGAGGCGCAAGAGATCCGATTTCTGAGGCGCAGTCAGTGGTCTGATCGCCAGCAGAATTGGCTGAAGGCCTTCTTTGAAGAACAGTTGCTGCCCATCTTGAGCCCCATTGGTCTTGATCCAGCGCACCCCTTTCCAAGGATTCTCAATAAAAGTCTCAACTTCATTATTTCTCTCTCCGGAAAGGATGCCTTTGGCCGCGAGATTCAACTGGCCATTCTGCAGGCGCCCCGATCATTACCCAGAATTATCCAGCTGCCCGCCGAAGACACCGGGAGTGGCGCCAGTGATTTCGTCTTTCTCTCCTCGATCATTCATGCCTATGTGGGCGAGCTATTTCATGGCGTCAAGGTGAAGGATCTCTATCAGTTCCGGGTGACAAGGAACAGTGAGATGTATCTCGATGAGGAGGAAATCGATGACCTTCTAAGAGCGCTTGAAGGAGAGCTCAGTAGTCGTAACTATGGCGATGAAGTTCGCCTCGAAGTGGCGGATAACTGCCCTAAACAGATCATTGATTACTTGCTTGGCCAATTTGGTCTGGCCCTCGATCGGCTCTACAAGGTCAATGGCCCGGTGAACCTGAGTCGAGTTCGCGAAGTCTATGATCTGATTGATCGTCCTGAATTGAAGTATCCCGCATTTACCCCAGGGGGACCCATTGAGATGGCGGGTGGTCATGATCTTTTCGAGGTCATCAGAAAGCGCGACATCCTCCTTCATCACCCTTACGAGAGCTTCGCGCCCGTTGTGGAATTGATTCGCCAGGCTGGAGAAGATCCCAATGTGGTTGCGATCAAGCAGACCCTTTACCGAACTGGGGCTAATTCGCCGATTGTTGATGCGCTATTGCGAGCGGCGAAGGCGGGGCGGGATGTGACCGTCGTGGTCGAACTCCGGGCCCGTTTTGATGAAAAGGCCAATATTTCATTGGCCAATCGTTTACAAGAGGCCGGGGTGCAGGTGGTCTACGGGATCGTCGGCTACAAGACCCATGGCAAGATGCTGTTGATCCTTCGTCGTGAGGAAGGACAGCTCCGCTATTACACGCACCTTGGTACCGGTAATTACCATCTCAAGACGGCGCGCCTTTATACCGACTATGGCCTTTTTAGTGCGGATCAACCTTTGGGTGAAGATGTCCGTAAGGTCTTTGTTCAGCTGACCAGCCTTGGCAAGGTCGGCCGGCTTAATAAACTATTGCAAGCTCCTTTTACCCTCCATCAGGGCTTGATTCGTAAAATTCAGCGCGAGACAGAGCATGCTCTTGCGGGGAGACCCGCGCGGATTATGATCAAAGTCAATGCGGTGGCGGAGCCTTTGTTGATTCAGGCTCTTTATCGAGCCTCTATGGCAGGGGTTGAGATCAAACTGATTGTCCGCGGCATTTGTTGTCTTCGTCCGGGGGTGCCGGGCATCTCTGAAAACATTGAGGTCCGCTCGATTATCGGGCGCTTTCTTGAGCACAGTCGGGTCTATTACTTCGAGAATGATGGCGAGCCGGAAATCTTTGGGGCCAGTGCTGATTGCTTGGCGCGTAATATGTTTCGCCGCGTCGAGGCCTGCTTTCCCATTAGCCCCAAAAAACTGGCTGACCGGATGCGCGATGACCTTGAGGTTTATCTCAAAGATGATTGCAAGGCCTGGCTGTTGAAAGAGGATGGCACCTATGAGCGGGTTCGTCCTGCGGCGCACCCCTTCGAAGCACAATCGTTCCTTCTAGAGCAACTGAAGCGCTGATTTGGGGTCTGAAGCCCCTTCTCATCGCTTTTTTTGTTGGCGTCGTTCTTGCTTTAATATCTTTATCGATGCGCCGTATGGCGGGGTATCTGGTGTCAGGTCCTTCAAAGCCCTGACAACGTATTGATTGAAATCCGTCTTAGAGAGATTAACTGCCCATGTTTGAAGCCTATCAAAACCATGTGGCCACCCGGGCCGCGGAGGGACTTGTTCCAGAACCCTTGAGCGCTGAGTGGACCAGTCTTCTGGTGGAACGTCTTCAGGATGCCTCCCTCGATGAGGGGGAGGGGGATGTTCTCCTCGATCTGTTGACCCACCGGGTTCCTGCCGGGGTGGATGAAGCGGCTTACATTAAGGCCGGATTTCTAGCGGCGATTGCCGCAGGCGAGGCGGTATCGTCTATCGTGACACCAAAACGGGCGGTTGAACTTTTGGGTACGATGCTCGGTGGCTACAATGTGGCACCTCTCATTGAGGCACTGAAGAATCCAGAGCTCGCAGCGGTGGCCGTCGACGGTTTATCCCGCACCCTCCTTGTTTTTGACGCCTTCCACGATGTCAAGGCCTTGGCCGATCAGGGGCTGATGGCCGCTCAGAAGGTTCTCGAATCGTGGGCGGCTGCGGATTGGTTCACGGCACGGCCCAAGGTTCCTGAGACAATCACGATCACGGTCTTCAAAGTACCTGGAGAAATCAATACCGATGATCTCTCGCCGGCTCAGGATGCCTGGTCACGACCTGATATTCCGCTTCACGCCAAGGCGATGCTGAAGGTGCCCCGGGAAGGCGTGGACCAGCCGGAGGCGCAGATTATGGCGCTCAAGGCAAAGGGCTTTGAGGTGGCGTTCGTTGGTGATGTCATGGGGACAGGATCGTCGCGAAAATCGGCGACCAATTCAGTCCTTTGGTACATCGGTCACGATATCCCTTATGTCCCTAATAAGCGGGATGGGGGGGTCTGCATCGGCGGTAAGATCGCGCCGATTTTCTTCAACACCATGGAGGATTCAGGGGCATTACCGATCGAGTGTGATGTAAACCGGCTGAAGACCGGGGATGTCATCGATATTAAACCCTACACGGGGCAGATTCTTGACCATGACAGCGGCGCCCTGATAACCGACTTTACCTTGAAAAATGAGATTCTTCTCGATGAAGTGCAGGCGGGTGGCCGCATTCCCCTCATTATTGGGCGTGGGCTCACCGATCGCGCTAGAAAAGCGCTGGGTCTTGGCGCCTCCGAGGTCTTTAGACGGCCCCAGTTGCCACCGGATAGTGGCAAGGGCTTTACGCTAGCCCAAAAGATGGTGGGTCGAGCGGCAGGGCTTAAGGGCGTGCGCCCTGGGGTCTATTGTGAACCCCATATGGCGACCGTGGGCTCACAAGATACGACGGGACCCATGACCCGGGATGAGCTTAAGGATCTTGCGTGTCTTGGATTCTCTGCTGATCTGGTGATGCAGTCATTCTGTCACACCGCGGCCTATCCAAAGCCGGTTGACGTTAAGGTGCATCACAGTCTTCCAGACTTCATCATGAACCGGGGCGGGGTGTCGCTGCGTCCCGGTGATGGCATTATTCATTCCTGGCTCAATCGCATGCTACTGCCGGATACCGTGGGCACCGGCGGGGATTCCCATACCCGCTTCCCGAT
>CAILMG010000234.1 GCA_903835265.1 uncultured Methylococcus sp. | reverse complement strand
TGTCTATTAGGCTTCTGGCTTAGTTTCAAGCCAGGTAAAGAACGTCGTGTAGGCAACCGCTAACAGCGTGGTCCCAAGGAAGATCCCGACAAACCCCCAGGCCAAGAGTCCACCGACAACACCCACCATGATGAGTAAAAAAGGCAAAGGACTGGAGAGCCCGATAAAGTAGGGTTTGATGAAATTATCCATGATATTGATGGCGATACCCCAGATCACGGTAAAGATCGCCCAGCCCTCGTGATCGAGGTGAGCAAGCCAAAGGGCGGAGGGGATCCAGATGATGCTGGTGCCAATCTGAAGGACCGCGCCGAGAAAGCATAAAAGGCCCAAAATGGGCGCCGATGAGAGACCGGCCAAGGAGAAGCCAATCCCTGAGAGGAGTGCCTGAATCAGGGCTGTCCCAATGACGCCGAGAGAAACCCCTCTGACGGTCCTAGCGGCGGTTTCTGTGGCCTTGACGGCCGAGATTCCGCCGATACGCATGGCGAGTGATTCAGCGACCGAGGCCGCCTGTTCGCCATGAGAATAGAGAAAGCCTGCCATCAGAACAGCCAGAACGATATTGAGCGCATTCAGCGCAAGGCTTGCCCCACCCTGAAGGATCCACTTGCCGCCGGTCGCTAATATCGGCCGGATTTTTTCCGGCGACAGGGCTTGAGACCAGCGCCCAGAGCGCCAGTCTGCATCAAGATCGGGTCCCAACAGCGGGATATGCTCGAGCCAAGCGGGTGGTTCACCGCGAAGCCAATCCACTAATTGTCCGAGAAGGTTCTCCGCAAGATCAACATTGTCTGTGAGGGCATTGAGCGCAAGAAACGCCGGAACGACGAAGACCATCAGCTGAATCAAGGTCATCAAGATGGCGGCCAGGCTTCGTCTATCCCCGAGCCATTGGGAAAGGTTCAGGTAGTAAGGCCAGGTGGACAGAGCGAGAATGACGGCCCAAATGAAGGGGGGGATAAAGGGTGAGACGATGCGGAGGCAGGCATAGGAGAGCGCGCCGACCAGGACCAGTAGAAAGGTCCGCTCAATGAGCAAGCGACCTTTGAGCAGTGATTTTACTTTCATGGAATCCCCCGAAATAAAGGGCTAGGCCTTCACATTCTAGAGGGGATCGATGACGAATTCTGCTGGGTTCTAGAAATCTTTGTGATCCTTAGGACGGGATCAATGTCTTCAGGGCTTCCTTGGAGAGGATGGTGAATGTCTCGCTGTCGGGATCAAAGACGATATGAGCTTCACCTCGCGAGATTTTTGAAAGAACCTCCTCGATCTTGGTCGGGGTCGCGGCTTCGGTGAGGCCGTAATCGGTCCCATCTCGAGTCACAAAGTCGAGGAGCATCGCTTCGAGAGTATCCCGTGAGAGTGCCTCGTGGGGAATCAGGACAGGAGCGGTTAATGTCGCCATTTATGAGACAGTGATCAGAATCTTTCCTCGGGTGTGGCCCTTTTGGCTCTGTTCAAAGGCTTCAGTCAGCCTTTCGAGGGGATATTCGCTCTCGATATGGACTTTGAGACAGCCATCGGCCATGCCATCCGCGAGCCACTCCAGATCAGCACGCTTAGGTTTCACCATGACGATGTGAATCCGCCGCTTTGAAGTGATGCGAAGCCTGAGGGCGCTGATGACCAAGGGGAGCGAAGGGAGGAGCGAGACAAAATGTCCCTCGGGAGCTAAGGATGGTTCCCAATCGCTGAAGGGTCGCTGTCCATGGGCATCCAGAATGATATCGAAATCTCTTTTGCCCACGGCAAAGTTCGGTTGGGTGTAATCAAGGACCTCGGTGGCCCCTAGCGAACGCATGAGATCTAGATTCTTGGTACTTCCAATCGCAGTGACGGTGGCCCCTAGTCGACAAGCGATCTGTATTCCAAAATGTCCAACACCCCCAGTACCTCCGATGATCAATACCCGTTGACCCGATGTGATCTGGCCATGGTCTCTGAGGGCCTGAAGTGCAGTCATTCCGGCCAGAGGGAGGGCGGCCATTGGATGCAGCGCACAACCAACAGGAATGGCCGCGGCCAGATGTTCATCAACGATCAATGATTCCGCCGCCGCACCTAAATGGCGAATGGGGAGCATGCCAAATACAGGCTGCCCCACATGAAAATGGGTGGCCTCGGGTCCCATGGCGTCGACCGTGCCAGCGAAGTCAAAACAAGGGATTTGCGGAAATTTGAGCGGCAGTACCCAACGGAGTGCGCCGCTCAAGAGCTTCCAGTCGATTGGATTCACCGCGGTTGCTCGGACGTTCAGCCTGATCTCCCGTCCCTTTGGAATCGGTGGACTAAGGTCTACGGAGACCAAGTTGGAGGGGTCTCCATAGGCCTTAAACTGCATCGCTTTCATCAGGTAGGGCCTCTTATCGGTCAGGCTGATGGTCGAACGAGTTTCATGAAAAAAAGGTTCGCCTAGATTTTGCCGTGAGAGCCATCACACAACGCTCTCTTACGGCTTTGTTTACAGCCACAGAAGAACACCGTCGTCGATTCGGTTGCGGTGAATTGAATCGGGCTGATACCGGACTCCTTGTGGCTCCCATCGCAGAAGGGCTGAGAGGCGCTAAGGCCACAGGCACACCAGTAATAATCCTTCGAGGCTTCTACAGCGATCGGATAGGGGGCTTTTTGAGGGCAAGCAGGCTGGCTCATCCTGAATTCTCCTCATCAAGGGGCGATGGTGATGTAGAAAGGCTGAAAGTTTTCGCACCCTTCCTTGCTGGTGGCCCTGACGGTGATTCTGGCTCTCCCAGCGGCTTTGATCGGCTCCTTAAGGGTCACCTCGAGGAGTGAATCACCTGTTCGAAGCGGGGTTATTTTGGGGGCCACTTTTTGTCCATTCACCTGGAGGTCTAAGGTCTCCATCTGGGTGTTGGCGGAGGCCTCGAGGCTAAAAGACGTCAGGTCCTGAACGCTTGAGTTGTCAGCCGGTTTCATGGCGGTGAAACTTGGCTCGGTGCAGCTTGGGCCGCCGCCACCACCGCCACCGCCATAGGCCTCAGCGGTGGTGTGTAACGCCAGCAAGCTTAAAAACATCAGGGATTTGATCATCATGGTAAGACACTCCTAGTGGACATAATAAAGAAAGAACCTCGAGGCTCCTTGGAGTCGCAAGATGCTGAGTCGTTCCACCCGTGAGTTAAAGACTATTCAGAAGGAAGGAAAGCCGATTGGGTGTCACCGGGTTGAATCAGACCGAGTTCTACCAGCTGTCCTGACAAGGTCTGCCACCGCTCAAGATTCATCTGACCGATTGGGGTCGCTGGCATGCCGGTAATGAAGGGCGTTTGGACCTTTGAAGACGCTTCAAAGGTTGCTTCATCCATCGTGGGATTCAATTGATGCATCGTCTGATTGGCTGGGGTAGGGTCCTTGAGGTAGGCGATCCAACCCGCTTTAACGGCGCGGATCAGTCGGTGGACCTCTTCTTGATGTTTGATCAGCACCTCGCGTCTGGTGACCAGAACCCCTGAGTAGGGATTGTATCCCGTGTCGCTGATCGGAAAGACCTGGGGTGAGGCGCCTGCTCGCTTTGCCGCGATGGGTTCTACCGTCACATAACATTGCTGCGACAAGAGAGGATCGTGGAGGAAGGGCGCAAGATTATTGGTATAAGGCACCACATGAATCTGGTGAAAGCCAAAACGTTTTTCGAGGACTTTAAACGTCGGCGTTCCGGGCTCCATGGCAAGGGTTCCTCCCTTGAAAACGTCCTCTAGCCCACCAAGACCTCGTTCAGCGTGGACCATGATGCCTTCTGGCAAGATCTGATAAAGGGCAAACAGAGCGACCAGATCGGCACCCCGGTCGCGCGCAATCAGGATGTTGTCAGCGGTGGTAATCCCAAAGGTCACCTGACCCGATTCGATTAATTGGAGGGTCGGTATGCCAGGCCCACCGGGCTTCAGCTCAACCTCGAGATGTTCTTGATCAAACAGGCCACTATCCCGGGCGGCGTAGTAGCCTCCAAATTCCGGTTCTGGTACCCAGTTAAGTTGAATATCCGCCTTGAAAGGCGTCCCCACCCCTGGGTCATCAGAGGCGTCTTTGCAGGCGCTTGAGATCAGCATGACCAGGACAAGCCAGAGGATCCTTAATGGCGCCCTATCCATCATGAGTCTTTAAACTCCCCGAGATGCCAGCGTTTTAGGGTGAGCAGGTTAAGACCACTCACCAGCCAGAAGATCAGGAGTCCGAGGAGCGATGACATCAGGACCGCCGCAAAGACCAGATCCGTCCGTTGTTCCTTGAGCGCAATTTCAACGGCGGTTCCAATACCACCGCCATCCTCATAGCTATCGGCGACGAATTCGCCAACGATTGCACCGATGACAGCCAGTCCTGATGCGATCCGAAGTCCCGTCAGGAAATGAGGAATGGCACCGGGTATCCGGAGTTTGAAGAGGGTATGAAGGCTGCTAGCCTTGGCGATCCTAAAGAGATCCAAGAGAGCGGGATCGGTTGATAACAGGCCGGTCAGTGTATTGGCGATGATGGGAAATACCGAGACGATGAAGGAAGCGGCCACCACGGCGCCTTGACCGTAGCCGAACCAGATCACCAGCATCGGGGCGATCGCAATAATAGGGACCGTCTGGAAAAAGACCGCGTAGGGGTAAAACGCCCGCCGAATGAGGGGGTGACTCGCGAGGGTAATGGCTAAAAGGGCGCCCAAGAGGGCGCTCATCCCAAGCCCTAGGAGGGCTGCAACCCCCGTATGCCAAGTCGCCTTGAGTAGTTCCTCCGCATGCATCCAGAGCGCCAAAGCAACAGCACTTGGCCTCGGGGCGAGGTAGGCGGGGAGGTCCATCAGGATAATCGAACATTCAATGAGTCCGGTGATCAACACGAAACTCATCAAAGGAGGCAACCAGACAATCTGGTAAAGCGCCCTCACTCTGGCGTCCTCGCGAGGAGCTCAAAGGCCTCTGAAACGATTTTGAGATGGTCGATAAAGGGGGTCGACACGCGGGTAGCTGGGGTTCTTGGATGGGCCAAAGGGACTTTGTAATCGAGTGTAATGTCGCCGCCGCCTGCCGAGAGCAGGACGACCCGATCAGCGAGGTAGACGGCCTCACTCAAGGAATGGGTAACAAAGACCACCGTCATCGGGTGGTTCAACCAGAGGCTTTGAAGATGGTCGTCAAGGTGATGGCGGGTTATATCATCGAGTGCTGCAAAAGGTTCATCGAGGAGCAGAAGATCTGGGCGGGTGATCAGAGCTCTTGCGAGTGACACTCGCATTTTCATGCCGCCGGAGAGTTGCTGGGGAAATTTTCCTTGAGCTTCTCCAAGGCCGACCGTCTTCAGTAAAGCTTCGGCAGCGGGCATCCGGTGATGATGAGGGACCCCTTGAAGCTCCAGTGGCAAGGCCACGTTCTCGATGACTGAACGCCATGGCAACAGACACGGATCCTGAAAGACAAAGGCCACATCCACGTCTTCTTCAGATTGATCAAGGGTGCCCTGATCTGGTTGATCGAGATCAGCGATCAGCCTTAGGAGCGTTGATTTACCGCAGCCCGATGGGCCGATGATGGCCAGAAACTCGCCAGGAGCTATGTCAAGATCGAGGTGATTGAGAACGGGGCGTCCTTCGAACTGGCGATGGATGCCACGGAGTTTCAGGCCGGCGCCCTGACGGTGTTTCATGGGTAAGGATGGAGGGCGCCGAAGGTTTTGATTCAATTCTAGAGAGAGAGCCCGACGATGTTGTACCCGGCATCGACATAGAGAATCTCACCCGTAATGCCTGAGGCCAGATCAGAGCACAAGAAGGCTCCCGCATTCCCGACCTCCTCAATGGTCACATTCTTCCTCAGCGGGGCAGCCTGTTCACCTTTTGATAGCATTTCCCGGAAATTAGCAATCCCGGACGCGGCGAGGGTTCGGATGGCGCCGGCAGAGACGGCGTTGACGCGGATACCCTCAGGCCCAAGGGAAGCGGCCATGTAACGGACATTGGCCTCGAGACTGGCCTTTGCAACGCCCATGACGTTGTAGTTCGGCATGGCTCTTTCAGCCCCTAGATAGGTGAGGGTCAGCATGGAGCCGCCGCGTCCAGCCATCATGCCACGGCCAACCTTGGCCAGTGCAGCGAAGCTATAGGAGCTGACATCATGGGCTATTCTGAAGTTTTCGCGGGTCACCGAGTCAAGATAGCTGCCTTCTAATGCCTCGCGGGGTGCAAATGCCACGGAATGCACGATCGTATCGAGTCCGTCCCAGTGTTTGCTGAGGTCTTTGAATAGCTGATCGATCTCATCATCATTCACGACATCACAGGGTAGAACGATCTTTGCACCCAGTTCAGCGGCCAGCTTTTCAACGCGCTCCTTGAGCTTCTCATTTTGGTACGTCAGGGCAATTTCGGCACCCTCTCGAGCCATGGCTTCAGCGATGCCATAGGCAATAGACCGATTGCTGGCGACTCCGACAATCAGAGCACGTTTATTCTGCATGAAAGCCATTTTTTGATTCTCCTGGTGGCTAGGGATGGGCTGCAGTATCGAACACGGTCCGCTGCAAGTCCAGATAAGGTTATCGGGTCTCTTTATTTTATGGCCGCCCGGGATTAAATGGCCTGATTCGGGCGGACGGTTGGCTCGATCAGAGATCCTTGGGTGGTTTATCGACATAGTCGATAAACCACCTGACATTCTTTTTGAGCTTTTTCCAGCTACTGACGGAGGGTTCATTTGTCGGTGGCTTGG
>CAILMG010000233.1 GCA_903835265.1 uncultured Methylococcus sp. | reverse complement strand
GGCCGTCTCTTCTTTGCCATCATATTGGATCGTCAGAATGTGTGAGTAAGTCGCTTCGTGTTCGAGCGCCTTGACCACCTTGTTGTGATTCAACATGAGCGCAACCGGCTCTCCGCCCGCCCCATAAAGAACCGCCGGAACCTTGCCCTCTAAGCGCAAACGACGTGAATAGCCACGACCGATATCGGTGCGCGGCATTGCTTCAAATACAAAACTGCCTGCCATCTTTTTTCTCCAAATACTCTGAGCAGTTAACGTTAAGCCGAGTTAATCGACATACATGGAGCTGACCGATTCACCCACCGCCATTCGGCGAATGGTCTCAGCCAGCATTTCCGCAACACTGAGTTGCCGAATCTTTTTACAACGCCGAGCATCGGCGCGGAGCGGGATGGTATCCGTCACCACCAACTCATCAAGAACCGAATTATTGAGGTTCTCTAGAGCACGTCCTGACAACACCGGGTGGGTGCAATAGGCCACCACCTTCATGGCGCCATTGTCCTTCAGTGCTTCCGCCGCCTTACACAAGGTGCCGGCCGTATCGACCAAATCGTCGACCATGATGCAGGTGCGTCCCGCGACATCACCAATGATGTTCATGACCTTGGCCTCATTGGCCCTTGGACGGCGCTTATCGATAATGGCGAGGTCGGCCTCATCCAATCGCTTAGCCAAGGCTCTAGCCCTTACCACCCCCCCGACATCAGGGGAGACCACAATGAGGTCTTGATACTGCTGCCGCCAGACATCCCCCAACAGGATCGGCGACGCATAAACGTTGTCCACCGGCACATCAAAGAAACCCTGAATCTGGTCTGCATGAAGATCCACGGTCAAAACGCGATCAGCCCCGGCGGCGCAAATCATTTTTGCAACCAGTTTTGCGGCGATCGGAACGCGCGCCGAGCGGATTCGCCGATCCTGCCTTGAATACCCGTAGTAGGGGATTACCGCGGTCACTAAGGCGGCGGATGAACGCCTAAAGGCGTCAATCATCACCAGCAACTCCATGAGGTTCTCATTGACCGGAGAGCAGGTCGGCTGCACGATAAAAACATCGCGCCCGCGGACATTCTCCTCAATCTCATAAGAGATTTCGGCATCAGAAAACCGTCCGAGCGTGGCGTGCCCAAGGCGCATATTTAACGCCCGAACAATCCCCTTGGCCAACGGCGCATTCGCGTTTCCCGAAAACACCATGAACGTGGCGTCGGTCATTGATTCAGCTCCCAAGGGCTTCCACTGAAAGAATATGGCTGGGGCGCCAGGATTCGAACCTGGGCATGCCGGGATCAAAACCCGGTGCCTTACCGCTTGGCTACGCCCCAATAAAGAAACTTTTTCTCGTTTTTTTTACGTCAGATAGGCTAAAAGAGGCGACCGGTTCAGCCCTCGAACGACCAACGTGCGCCAATCCGTACCGAGCCGCTCAGCCGCCTCAAGGGCCTGGCCCTCCGTATCATACGCGGCAAAAACGCAGGCTCCGGTTCCCGTCAGACGCGCCTCGCCGACCCTCGAAAGGGCCGCAAGCGCTGCCGTCACCTCAGGATAAGCCATCGCCACGACCGGCAGACAATGGTTATCCCTTTGACCCTCAAAAAAGTCGCGTATTGTGATGGGCGGGTTATTTCTTGTCAAATCAGGGTCATTGAATATGCGCCCGGTCGCAACATGACAGGGGGGGACAATCACCACGTACCAGGCTTCGTCCAATTCAAGCGGCGTCAGATGCTCGCCCACCCCCTCAGCCCAGGCGGCAACCCCCTCGATGAAGACCGGTACGTCAGCACCCAAAGCCAACCCTAAGGTCTTGAGGTCCAGGATGGAGAGGCCCGCACTCCAGAGATGGTTCAGTGCGAGCAGCGTTGTCGCCGCATCAGAACTTCCGCCACCAAGACCGCCACCCATGGGTAGGTTTTTTTCAATGCGAATGGTCACTCCCCTCTGAATGCCAGCAAACGCCCTGAGGGACTTCGCCGCACGAATCGTCAGATCCGTCTCCTCCGGCACCCCCGGTAACGGCTGCTCCAAACGCACCTCCCCATCATCCCGTGGGGTAAAGGTCAGCCAGTCACAACAATCGATGAACTGAAACACCGTCTGCAGAAGATGATAGCCATCTTCGCGACGACCAACGATACGCAGCATCAAGTTCAATTTTGCCGGCGCGGGAAAACGCCGGGGCTCCTTCCATAACGAGGACATTCCTGTGATCACTCCCTAATGACCCATTGATCGGTCACGATCTTGAGTTTGACGCCAGCACCCTGGGCCACCAATTTTTGCGGCAATAGCCAACCATCCACAGGACTCGTGCTCTGGATCTGTATTTGCCAGCCGGACTGCTCGAAAGCCCTATCCTCATCCGACTCATGGGCCGTCCCCGAATGACTGCTGAGAGCGGGATTAGGACGCCCCAGCACCCAGTAGCGAAGACTGGCTAAGGGCACCACAAAGCCCAGCTTTTCTCGCAGCATCGCATCAGGATCCTTAGACAGCGTGGTGACCCCGCCACCCTCATTGAGATAAATCAGATCCTTTTGGAGAATAATCGAAACCAGGCCCTGACTCCAAGGCCCCGATAGCCTCAAACGGTCTTGCTGCGGCTCATGCTCCCAAAATAAATTAGCCTGCCAGGCCTTTTCTCCTGACTGAACCGCGATGCGACCATCCATCGACCAGCGCGCCAAGAACTCCGGTGAGTCCGGGAGATCCACAACCGGCGCCACCGTCTGAACGGTCGAGCAGGCCGTTAGAAAGCCCACCAGGATCAGGAACCAAGCCGTCAATGGGAGCCCCCCTTGAAGGCCGCGGGATAGGCCTCCCGTACCCGCTTCATATCATCCTGATCCGGATTCTTCTTCCACCCCTCGGCCCAGACCCGCTGCCCTTCAGACCGCAGCCCCCCGACCCACAACACCTCACCCAGATGCGCGGCAATTTCAGGGTCAGGGTAGAGTTTGTAGGCTTTTCGAAGATAACCGAGAGCCTCTTTGGGCTGGCTCTTCTTAAACAACAGCCAACCCAGACTATCGAGGATGGCGGGATCATCATGCCGCTTTTCAAGCGCCCGATGAATCAAACCTTCGGCCTCCTCCAGCCGCTCTGGACGATGCTCTACAAGGGAAAAGCCGAGCGCGTTCAGCGCCGCTGCATCATCCGGATTTTTATCGAGCACCACCCGAAGATCGGCCTCCATCACGTCAAAATGACCCAGCTGATCGGCTAAAAGCGCTCTTGAATACAGCAAATCAGTCTGTTGCGGGGCCTCTTTGAGAGCCTCGGACAAAAGATCATAGGCCGATGCCACCTCCTTGCCTTTGACCAACAGCTCGGCCTCCACAATATAGAGCTTGATCTTTTCATCGGGGTAGTCATGCCGCGCCGCGGCAAGACGCCCCCTGGCCTCGGCAAAGCGGCCAAGGGTCATCAGCGAGGAGGCCGCATTAAAGCGGGCATCAAATTCAAGCCCGCCCCCCGAATGGACCCGGTCAAAATGCTTCAGGGCCGTCTCGGCATGCCCCAGGCGCGCCTCCATCAATCCCAGAGAAAATTCCGATTGCGGCTGCCAGCGGGGATCGTTTAGCAACCCCTCAAATTCCTTTTTGGCGCGATCATTCGCACCGTGTTCTAACCAGACCGAGGCGAGCGCAAAGCGGGCGTCGGACAAATCGGCATCGCGCTCAAGAACCTTTGTAAGGGCCCGTTCGGCGCCCTTCAAATCGCCACTTTTCGCCAGAAACTGGCCATAAAGCAGTCCTGCCCGCGTATTGGAGGGGTCACTCTTGATCGCCTTCTCAAGGTTCATGCGGGCACCACGCGCATCTCCCGCCTGCAATTGGAGCTGCGCCTTCAACATCAGCGCCCGGCTCCAGGTTGGACGCATCGTCAAGGCTTTGGCCAGTTCGCTCTCAGCCACCATCAGCGCGCCCTTGTCGCTTGCGAGCAGGGCATAGGCAAAATGCAGCTCGGCAACCCGCGGGTGCCTCGCCGTCAAATCCTCCATGACCTTAAGACCGTCATCACGAGGCAGTTCCGCATCGATCCACTTCACCAACTCAATCAGCGTGTTTTCGAGATCGGGATCCTTGAGCTCAAACAACGTTTGAAGTTCCTGAGAAGCCCCCTCAAGGTTGCCCGCCTTGATCTCCAAAATAGCGGTGACTCGGTGGGCCGGGAGACTTTTATGATCAAGTTCTGACCAGACCTCCGCCGACTTGAGAGCCTTATCGGCATCTTTCACATAAAGCGCGATCTGCGTCGAGCGCTCAGCCACTCGAACGTCTCTGACGATTTCAGAGAGGCGAGCATAATGATCCAGTGCAACATCAAATTGGCCACGCTGACCAGCAATCTCTCCGACCAACATCAGATAGACTGGCGCAGCCGTCGCGTCGAGATCTTCAACGGCGGTTGTCGCCACCGCCGATTGAGCGGATGCTCCTTGAGAACCAACACCGGCACAGCCGGTGGCCCACAAACCTCCTAGCACCATCAAAAACAACAGACGTTTCAGCACGTGAGATTAGCCTCGTTAGTTCGAACAAAAAAGAGCGCCGGAAACCCCGAAAATCGCCTGGCCAGCGCACCGAAAAACGACTCGGCGGCATCAGGGAATTCCGCTCGGGGATTGAAACCTGACGGAACGACTCGGGGCAATTACCCCGAGCAGACGTTTATCCTCTAAAATTATATTCTGAAAGTATCACCCCGCGAGCCGAATGGCCATCATAACCCTCGGATTGAACCATCAAACAGCCCCCATCTCGGTCCGGGAAAGGTTGGCTGTTCCTCAAGACTTTGTGGTCAATACGCTCCGAAGGTTGAGGGACCTCCAGGGCGTCGAGGAGGCAGCCATCCTATCAACCTGCAACCGGACCGAGTTTTATTGTGGCGTCAGCGACCGCTCACCGGAATCTCTGGTCGATTGGATCGCTCATGAACAGCGGGTTAATCGAGAGGATTTTCAGCACTACCTTTACACCCATACCGATTCGTCCACGATACGCCACATGTTTCGCGTCGCTTCCGGGCTCGATTCGATGGTTCTTGGCGAACCACAGATTCTTGGGCAAATGAAATCGGCGTACCAAACCGCGACCGAAGCTGGCACCATCGGGAAAACCCTTGGAAAACTCTTTCAGCATACCTTTGCCGCCGCCAAGAAAGTCAGGACAGACACGGCCATCGGTAACAGTCCGGTCTCCGTGGCATTTGCAGCCATCCGCCTGGCACAGCGGATTTTCGAAGATCTAAGCCAACAAACCGCGATCCTGATCGGCGCCGGTGAGACCATCGAACTGACCGCACGACACCTCACCGAAAGCAGGATCGGTGAGCTGATTATCGCCAACCGCACCTACGACCGCGCCCATCTTCTGGCCCAACAGTTCAATGGCTTTGCCATCTCACTGTCAGAGCTTCCCCAACATCTGTCGCGGGCCGATATCGTGGTCTCCTCGACCGGCAGCCCGCTGCCGCTCCTCGGCAAAGGCAGTGTCGAGAGCGCGATCAAAGCTAGGAAGCACAAACCGATGTTTATGGTTGATCTGGCCGTTCCCCGCGACATCGAACCCGAAGTGGCCCAGTTGAGGGATGTCTATCTCTACACGGTGGATGATCTCCGGAACACCATCCAAGAAAGCATGCGTTCACGGCAAGAGGCCGCCAAGCAAGCAGAAGAAATCATTGACGTTGAAGTCTCCCACTTCCTCAACTGGCTCCGCGCCCAAGGCGCCACGAGTACCATCCGAGACCTCAGAACACAGGCTGAACAGTTAAGGGACGAAGCGCTTTTCAAGGCGCTTCAGGATCTAAAACGCGGACAAGATCCCCAGCAAATCCTTGAAGTAATGGCCATGCAGCTCACCAACACGCTGACCCACCTCCCCAGCACCCAGTTAAAACACGCCGGCACCCATGAGCGTCATGACCTCATTGCGGCTGCCCGAGAACTTTTCCAACTCAAGGACCCGAACTGATTCGTGAAACCGTCCATCCATCAAAAACTGGAACATCTCTCCCAGCGCTTTGAAGAAATCACCGCCCTGCTCGCAGAACCAGAAACTCAGAATGATCAGGACCGATTTCGGTCGCTGAGCCGAGAATATGCACAACTGAACCCCCTGGTCACCACCTTTCGAGATTATCTGGCCACACTCGACACCATCGCCTTTGCCGAAACCTTGATGGAGGATGAGGATCGTGAGGTCCGCGCCATGGCCAAAGACGAACTGGAAACGGCGAAGCGGCATGAAACCGAGTTTGAGCAAGCACTGCAGGTACTCCTTCTGCCAAGAGATCCCAACGATGAGCGAAATATCTTCCTCGAGGTCCGGGCCGGAACGGGGGGCGCCGAGGCCGCCCTCTTTGCAGGAAACCTTTATCGCATGTATCTGCGCTATGCCGAACAGAAGGGATGGAAGGCCGAAGTCATGAGCGAAAGCGAAGGCGAACAGGGCGGCTACAAGGAAATCATCGTGCGCATCAGCGGTCAGGATGTTTATTCGCAACTGAAGTTTGAAGCCGGCGCCCATCGAGTTCAACGCGTGCCTGAAACCGAAGCCCAGGGCCGGATCCATACCTCAGCCTGCACGGTGGCCGTTCTCCCAGAAGTCGATGACGTGGAATTTGAGATCAATCCCGCCGATCTCAGAGTCGATACCTATCGCGCCTCTGGTGCAGGCGGCCAGCATGTCAACAAGACCGAATCCGCGATCAGAATCACCCATATCCCGACCGGCGTCGTCGTTGAGTGTCAGGATGAGCGTTCGCAACACAAGAACAGAGCGCGCGCGATGTCTCTCTTACAGTCACGGATTCTCTCCGCCGAACAGGACAAACAGTCGGCTGAAATTGCCGCTTCTCGGAAGCTACAAGTGGGTAGCGGCGATCGCTCCGAACGAATCAGAACCTACAATTTTCCCCAAGGACGCCTCACCGATCATCGCATCAACCTAACACTTTACAAACTGGAAGGGATTCTCGAAGGAGACCTTGATCCGATCATTGAACCCTTGATTAGCGAGCATCAGGCCGAACTATTGCAGCAACTTGCCGAGGACTAAGCGCATCAGCCAAGAAACACGGACCATCGGGGACCTCCTCAAGAGCGCCAAAAGTCGACTGGCTGAGGCTTCAGACTCCCCAAGCATGGATGCAGAAATTCTTCTCATGCATACGCTTGGGGTCAATCGCAGTTATTTGAGAGCCTGGCCTGAAAGAGCGATCACCGCGAACGCTTTGGCGCGTTTTGAAGGTGGGGTTGGGCAACGCCTAGAGGGCCATCCCATCGCCTACCTGATTGGCGAGCGCGAATTCTGGTCGCGATCCTTTATCGTCACACCCGGCGTCCTGATCCCCCGCCCCGCCAGCGAGTTGCTGGTTGAACAAGCTTTGCGCCTCCTCCCGGATCAACAACCCGCAGAACTCCTTGACCTTGGCACCGGCAGCGGCGTCCTCGGCATCACCCTCGCAGCGGAGCGCCCTAACATCAGCGTCACGGCCATCGACCACAGCGCCGAGGCGCTCGAGGTCGCGCGTCAAAATGCTGCGCGCATGGCGCCAAAGAACATCCGCTTCATTCTCTCGAACTGGTTAGAAGAATGTGATCCCACAAAGCCCTTCGACCTGATCGTCTCTAATCCACCTTACATCAGCGATCAAGACCCCCACCTCACTCAAGGTGACCTTCGATTCGAACCGAGGACCGCGCTGGCCTCCGGCGAAGATGGTCTTGATGCCCTTCGAATTATCATCAGAGAAGCCAAGAACTATCTAAAACCCCAGGGCAGCCTGCTCCTCGAACATGGCTATCGACAGGCTTCCGCTGTGGCCAGACTCCTTCAGCAGTTCGGATACCGAGACATCACCCATGCCAAAGACCTCGAGGGACATTGGCGCTGCACCATGGCAAGATATGGGACCCCTCTCACCTGAATCCCCTTGATGGCCATGGCCCAACAACGCATCACTCTCTCCCGCCAGCTGACCAACCAGCTCCTCGCCCTCGCACAAGCCGCAGGGCCTGAGGGCGTGGCCGGGGTCATTTCAGGGGCTCAAGGCCAACTCCAGAGCTTTCATGCGGTCAATCCAGCCCTGGCGGCGGCAGAAAAGGCCCTTCAAGACAGACTCGCCCTATTGGGTGAAAAGATCACGGCGACCGTTCACAGCTATCATGAAGGCCTCCCCAGCCTCCAAAGGGACCTCCCACCCATGTCGCTGAAACCAGACCTCCCCCACCTCATCGTGACCACGAACATCAAGGGTGTCCTCGAGATGAGGGCCTTTGAGCTGTCAAACGATGAAACGCCTCGAGAGATCCCTCTTCTCCTCCGGCAAGAGAATGAAAAACCCTCGAACTCTCTCTCCTAGAGGATCATGGTCTAACTAAAACGCTGATGAAGCGGACTCTGACGAGGGAAATGAGCCTTCAGAAACTCCATCTGGTCACTCAAAACTCGGCGCCCCTGAAGATAAACATATTCGGCGTGGGTCGGAGTAAAGGGAATAGCCAGCAACTGCATTCCGGCCTGCTCCGGGGTCCGTCCCGCTTTGTGATTGTTGCATCGCTTGCAGGCGGAAACCACATTGGACCAAAGATCCCGGCCGCCCTGACTTAAGGGCTTAACATGATCCCTCGACAAATCAGAGTGGCGGAACTGAAAGCCGCAATAGAGACAAAGATGATCATCCCGCCGGAACAAGGCGGGATTATTAAGGGGCGGCGTGTAATTTTGGGTAAATCCCAGAGAGCGCTTGTGCTGATGGTTCGTTGCGATGATCGAATGGACCACAATGAGGCTTTGTCGGCCACTTTTGGCATTGATGCCACCCCTGAGGGTATAGAGTGGGCTGCCGCAACTGTAGGCGACCATATCCAGATGATAGAGCTTGGCGGCATCCTGATAACCGAGCCACTCCAGCGGCATCCCGGATGCGTCCGTTCGCAACACCTGTAGCTGACAAATCTGCATGGGCCCTCCTCCCGTTAGAATTTTAGTTCGTTATCATTCGAGTGAATAAGCAATTGATTTCAATCTGTCTTCTGCCGCACAGTGTATGCAATTTCAGGCAGGAGAAGAAACCCTTGAGATCTTCATCAAGGCAAGGGCCCCACGACTCTAAAGAGCGCGATGCCGCCATGACCGCTCTCTCGCCGCGCCTTGACCCTTGAGACAGCGCTTTTTGCCATCGGTTGCAATAGACGACATGCCCACCGTTTTCAACATCGCGCTTCCTGTGCCCATGCACCGGATCTTTGACTACTTACCACCCGAAGGGATTGAGGCTCATGCCGTTCAGCCAGGGGTCCGCGTCGAAGTTCCCTTCGGTCGTAGCCGTAAAATCGGCATTCTGCTCGGGGTTAAAGACACCTCCGAGATTCCAAAAGACCGCCTGAGAGTCGCCCTATCCATTCTTGATAGCGTCCCCTTGTTAGGCCCTGAAGACCTTGCTCTACTGACCTGGACCAGCCGTTATTATCATCACCCACTTGGCGAAACCCTGTTCTCAGCGATGGCGGTTTCTCTCCGAAAGGGGGGGGAAAGCTTGCCTAGTCAAGAACAACGTCTGGTGCTGAACCGGCAGCCAGAAGGTCCCGGACTCTTAAAAAAAGCCCCCCGCCAAAGCGAGCTGCTTCAACATCTCCATCAATCAAATGATGGCCTCTCAAGAAGCGATCTCGTTGCCGCTCATCCCCAGTATCCCGCCGCCGCAAGTGCCCTGGTCAAAAAGGGCCTGGCCACCTGGCAGACGGTCCTCACGGAGGAGCGCCAGCCTCCCCCCTCGACTCGCCTCTGCGAGCCACCCAAACTCAATGATCATCAGACCAAAGCGGTCGTGCATATTTCGGCACACCTCGATGCGTTCAACGTATTCCTGCTAGAAGGCGTGACGGGCAGCGGTAAAACCGAGGTTTATCTTCGCCTGACCGAAAAGGTTCTAGCCCGAGGCCAGCAAGTCATGATTTTGTTGCCTGAAATTAACCTCACCCCACAACTCGAGTCCCGCTTCAGGGCGCGCTTTGATGCCAAACTCGCGATCTTCCATTCCGGACTTCCCGAGGGACAGCGACGCGACGCTTGGCTCTCGATCCAAAGAGGCGATGCGGCCATCCTTCTCGGGACCCGATCCGCCGTTTTCACGCCGAGCCCTTCCCTCGGCCTGATCATTCTGGACGAAGAACATGACAGCTCATTTAAACAGCAAGAGGGGCTTCGCTTTTCTGCGCGCGATGTCGCCATCATGCGCGCCAGAAGAATGGGACTCCCCATCGTGCTAGGCTCAGCCACTCCCTCGCTTGAAAGTCTAGCCAACGTTGACGGTGGCCGGTACCACCCGGTGTCTCTCCCAAAGCGAGCAGGCGCCGCCACCCCGCCTCGCTTCGAACCTATTGATATCCGCGCACAAACCCTTCAGGAGGGACTGTCATCCCAGCTCATCATGAGGATGCGGGAGACCCTTTCGCGGGGCGAACAAGTCCTTTTGTTCGTTAATCGACGGGGGTTCGCGCCGACCCTGATCTGTCACCCATGCGGCTGGGTTGCGCCCTGTCCAGATTGCGATGCAAGGCTGGTGATTCACCAAAAAGAGCACCGCCTTCGCTGCCATCATTGTGGCCTTGAGACGCTCCTTCCGACCCGTTGCCCTCAATGCGGGCAGGACGACCTGAAGCCACTGGGTCTTGGCACGGAACGGATTGAGGAAGCCCTAAAAACGCTTTTTAGCGATCAGCGAATTGCGCGCATCGACCGAGACAGCACCCGACACAAGGGTGCTCTCGACCGGGTTCTTAAGGCCGTTCACGCTGGCCACATCAATCTTTTGGTCGGAACCCAAATGATTGCTAAAGGCCACCATTTTCCTGGCGTGACCCTGGTTGGCATTCTGGATGTCGATGCCGGACTTTTCAGCACCGACTTTCGGGCGGGGGAAAAAACCGCCCAACTGATCATCCAGGTCGCAGGCCGGGCTGGAAGAGAGGAAAAACCCGGAACCGTGCTCCTGCAGACCCGGAACCCAAGTCACCCCCTGTTGCAAACATTGATTGAGGAAGGGTACCCCGCCTTCGCCACGGCCTGCCTCAAGGAGCGGCGAGCGGCGGGACTCCCGCCCTTTTCCCATCAGGGGCTGGTCCGATGTGACGCCCTGGTCAGTCAGGATGCCGAAGCCTTTCTGACGCAGCTGAGGGACCGCATCGCCCCCCATCCTTCTTCTGTGATGGTGCTAGGCCCTGTCCCTGCCCCGATGGCACGAAGAGGAAATCGCTTCCGCTGGCAGCTGTTACTGCAAGCCCCTCAGCGCGGTCAGCTGCATGCCCTGCTGGACGTCATCATCGCGTCTGCCGAAACCATCCCATCACGACACCGGGTCCGCTGGTCCCTCGACATTGATCCGGTGGATCTTTTCTGAGCAAACAGGTTCTTCTGATCGCTTGCAGCCCGCGAATCATAGGCCCCCCTCGGTTTGACTGGAGGGATCACTGTAATTCTGGAAAAATGGGCGAGCCTCAAGCTCCAACCGCGCTTAAGGCCAGGGCCAAGCCGATCCACGTCATCGCGTGAAAACAATAACCAGTCGATCTAAATTACAACGAGGAAAACGACATGACGGATACCAATAATCCCGCTGAAGCAGTGAAGAAGACCCGCAGGGCACCTACCAAATCAGCCACCACCCCTCCGGCTGAGCCGATGAGCCTTGGGGAACTGATCGTCGGTGATGAAGCGATACTCACCACCATCGCCACACTCACCGACAAGCTGTTTGCGGATCCCAGAATCAACTATGTGCTTTTTGGCGTCAGCCGCTCCGATATGGGCGACCATAACAAGGCGTTTCTCTCTGTACTTTTGAAAGAAGACGCCGAAGCGCCCTCAAGCGATCTCGGAGAAGCCTTTTCAAAGCTTCTGGAGAAGGGATTGAAGAAGAGCCACATCACGCTGATGTTTGACCACCTCAGAGACACCTTGAAAGAAATGGAACTCTCTGATGACGCCTCAGAGATCCTTGGGAAGGGTGCTGATAAGATCCACCAACAGCTCTTCGGCAAATAGCCTAAAATAACCGATCGCCACGGACGGCGATCAGGTTTTTGGAGGAAGCCTTCTGGATTGAAGCGATCCCCTGATGAGAGGCAAACCCTCCACAATGAAGGCAAACCCCAGAAAAAGCCCCATGACCAGAAGACCCGCTCCTATCGAGCGCCAGCCACACACTGCGACCAATTCCTGATCCAAAAGGACCCCCCCAAGGGCCAGTAGGATGTAGCCAAGGATTCGGCCGACCGGGTAAGGGACGGGGTAAAAGATCCGTCCGAGGATAAAGGAAACCAGCATCATCACCCCATAACAGACGAGGGTTGCCCATGCCGCACCCACGTAGCCATAAATCGGGATCCACCAGAGATTGAGACCGATCGTCACCACCGCGCCCATCAAAGATACCCAGGCACCCATCATGGTCCGATCGGTCAGCTTGTACCAAATGGACAGATTGACGTAGATGCCAAGAAAAAGATTGGCCATCAGCAGGATGGGGACCACCGCAAGCCCCTCCCGGTAATCCTCGCCAATGAAATATTGGAAATAGTCGATGAACAGCGTGACCAACAGAAAAATAAAGACGCAGAAAACGACAAAATAGCGCATCACCAAGGCGTAGGCGCGAGGGGCGTCAGATCGACCCGCTATTGAAAAGAAGAAGGGTTCACCCGCATAGCGAAAGGCCTGAACGAAGAGGGTCATGAGGATCGATAATTTGTAACACGCGCCGTAGATCCCAAGCTGGCGAAGATTTTCCGGAAGGTCATAAGGCAGAAGGGTCTTCAGTATCGCGCGATCGAGCATCTCATTAATGATCCCCGCAAACCCGATCACCACCATCGGCAGCGAATAACGGAGGATCTTCTTTATGCAAGGACCCAAAGGCTCTGTTCCCTCCCCCCGAAACTCCGGCAGCAGCAATAAAAGCTTGATAGCGCTCGCCACTAAATTAGCGACAAAGATGAAGCCAATCCCTACCTCAGGATCATAGTAGGCAAGCCATGGGGAATCTGGCCAGACCTTGAGAGCCTCTGGAAGCAGGACAATGAAGAACACATTGAGGCCAATCGTGATTGCGATTTCAGTGAGCTTGATGACGGCAAACCGCATCGCCCGCTCCTCCGCTCGAAGCCGAGCAAAAGGCAGTGATCCGATCGCATCAATCGCGAGAATCAGGCTGAAGATGATCAGATATTCCGGGTGATCCTGGTAAAGAAGGAGGGCAGAAAGCGGCTCCCGGTTGGCCCAAACGAGCAGCACGAAAGCCAGATTGAAAGGAATCAGAACCCGAAGCGCTGAGCGATAAGCTAGCCCTGGGGGGAGGTCCTTTTGACCCCGGAACCTGAAATAGCCGGTTTCAAGCCCAAGGACCAATACGACACTTAAAAACCCGGCATAGGCATAAAGCTCAGAGACCACGCCGTAATCCCTAGCCGGAAACGAATAAGTGTAGAGCGGAACCAACAGGTAGTTGAGAAACCGGCCAATGATACTGCTCAAACCATAGACCATGGTCTGAGAGGCAAGTTTACGAAGCATGTTCAAGCGGGGTTTATTCGATGTTAGGTAGCTTGGCCCATTGTAATCCTCCAAAGCGGGGAGTCCCAGTGACCTTTGCCAAGTCTTGCTGCAAATGGATACCATGGCCTTGGTGGAGCGCTTTGTTTCACCAAGGCCATCCCTATCCCCTCAGTTTCCGGAAAAAAGATTCAGGCCATGATCGAATTTGACAACGTCAGCAAGCGTTACCCCGACAGTGGCGAGGCCCTCTCAGAGGTCAGCTTTAGCCTCCAGCGTGGCGAGTTGGCTTTTTTGACCGGACATTCAGGCGCAGGCAAAACCACTCTACTCCGCCTCATTGCAGCGCTTGAGCGACCCAGTCGCGGGGACATTTTGCTTGATGGCATCAGCATCAAAGGCCTTCGCAAACGACAAATTCCCTACCTAAGACGGAAACTGGGTCTAATTTTTCAAGACTACCGTTTGCTTAATCATCTGAGCGTCTTCGACAATGTCGCTCTACCCCTAGAAATCATGGGGCATCATCCTGACGATATTACCCGGAGGGTCCGCGCCGCACTCGACAAGGTCGGTCTTCTCAAAAAGGAAAAACGACTACCGCTGGCGCTCTCGGGGGGCGAACAGCAACGGGTGGGAATTGCTCGGGCTATTGTCCACAAACCGCCATTGATCCTTGCCGATGAACCCACCGGCAATCTCGATCCTGATCTTGCCGAGGAAATTATGCGGATGTTCCGTGATTTCAATGATGTGGGTGTCACACTACTGATTGCCAGTCATGATCAACAACTGGTCCAGCGTTTCAGCCGGCGCACCCTTCGCCTTGACCATGGAAAGCTCACGGAAGGAGGTTTTAACGATGCGTAATAACAGCTCCTCCAAAGGACGGCCTGGGCCTTTTCGGCAGCCGCTCTCTCAAAAGATTCGCTGGTCGGTTCGCCTAAAAACCTACGCGCTGGCCCACCTTCATTCGCTTCAAGGCAGCTTCCTCAGGATCTGGGAAACGCCCATCGCGAGTAGTCTGACCATTCTTGTGGTGGCCATCGCCCTAGCGCTTCCTGCAAGCTTTCACGCCTTGATTCAAAACGCGCGCTTACCCATCGAAGCGCTCCAGACCACCAGCCACATTTCCCTCTTCCTAAAGCCTGAGATCACCAATGAGGCGGCTCGGCGCTTGACCGAAAAACTCGGGGGGTTTCCCCTCATCCTTGGGACACAGATCCTCACCAAAGAGGATGGACTCCGTGAGCTGATCGCCTACAGTGGCTTCGCTGATGCGCTTTCAGCGCTTCACGGCAACCCTCTACCGGCGGTCATTCTCGTTCGGCCCCGGATGACCGATGCGGCTGCCGTGACCCTGTTGCTGGATGAGCTTCGCCGCTTATCAGAAGCCGATCACGTTCAATTCGATGACGAGTGGTTAAAAAAATTAAGGGCCATCCTCGCTATCGCTGAGCGATGTATCGTCGCCTTCAGCATCCTTCTGGGCTTCGGTGTTGTTTTCATTGTCGGTAATACCATCCGGCTTGAACTTCAAAGCCGACTTGAAGAAATCGCCGTCAATAAAATGCTGGGGGCGACCGATCATTTCATCCGCCGGCCCTTTATCCATTCTGGTTTTTGGTATGCCTTTCTTGGAGCCCTCATGGCATGGCTGGTGGCTAACCTCCTCATTCTTGGTATTCAATCGCCCGCCAATGAACTCGCCGAACTCTATGGAAGCCCCTATCGTCTTGCCTACCTCGACCTGCGCGGAACGGCCCTGTTGATGGGCAGCGCCATCGTACTGGGCATCGTGGGCGCCTTCATCGTCGTCAATCATTTCCTAAAGGATCTCGAACCGCTTTAAGGATCGATCAGAACCCAAGAGTGATTCACACGGAGCCCGCTCATCCCTGGGGGGAACTTCAATTAGCACTCACTGTCCTAGAGTGCTAACATAATCTCGTGAACATCTATCGTGCTGGGGGACCGTCACCATGACCCGTGAACTTTCATTACCATTTAACGCTTCGGTGGGCTCCATCGACAGCTACATGTCGGCGATTGCCAAACTTCCTCGGCTGGACGTGGAGCAAGAGCGCGCGCTCGCTCAGCGATTCCGGGAATCCGGCGATCTTGAGGCCGCTCGGGCGTTGGTGATGGCCAATCTCCGCTTTGTGGCTCACGTTGCCCGGGGCTATCTGGGCTACGGCCTTGCCCTGCCTGACTTGATCCAGGAGGGGAATATCGGTCTGATGAAGGCCGTCAAGCGATTTGATCCTGACATGGGCGTTCGCCTGGTTTCATTTGCGGTCCATTGGATCAAGGCTGAAATCCATGAATACATCATCCAAAACTGGCGTATCGTCAAGGTCGCGACCACCAAAGCGCAGCGGAAACTCTTTTTCAATCTCCGGAAATACAAGACGCAATTAGGGTGGCTGACAGAAAATGAGGCCCAAACCGTTGCCGAAGAACTCGGCGTTGACCTTGCGGCGGTCTATGAGATGGAAGGTCGCCTGAGCAGTCAGGATCTCGCCTATGATGCCCCGGATGATGCCGACGACAGTGAGCGAGAATCCCTCGCCCCCGCGCATTATCTTCAGCAGGGGCATGCCGACCCCGCTGATGTTCTGGAAGAAGCGGATTGGGACGCTCACCACGAAAAGCGACTGATACAGGCCATCGAGCAACTGGATGATCGCAGCCAGGATATCGTGAGAAGCCGCTGGTTGAATGAGGGTAAGCTGACGCTTCATGACCTAGCGGCCCGATATAATGTGTCGGCAGAGCGAATTCGCCAACTTGAGGCCTCGGCCATGAAACGGCTGAAACTCTCCATCAACGCCTGAATCGGTTTATCGAGAGGGGGCGTTGCCGCCTGGCCCCGACAGAGGAAGATCGAACATGAGCAAGGTTTTTACCATCCAACTGACCGCACCACCCGAAGCGGTCATTGCCGCCGCTAAGCTGGCCGCCCAAAAGAACGGTGTCGCCATGGAGGGCGATGAGACGGAGGGTCAATTTGATGGACATGGCATCAAGGGGACCTACGCGATTCTCGATCAGATCCTCTCCGTCAGCATCGCCCAAAAACCCCTGGTGATGCCCTGGGGGATGATTGAAAAAACCCTTACCAATTTCTTCACCAAGGGCGCTTAGATCGCGAGGCGCCCTTGCCAAGCTAGTGCGGATCCCTCGCTCTTAGGCCTTGTGATAGATCTCGGCGCCCGCGCTTTTAAATTCCTCCGCCATTTCCTCAAGCCCAACAGCCAATCCCTTGGCATCATCGATCCCCTTGGCGCGCGCATATTCCCGGACATCCTGAGTGATCTTCATCGAACAGAAGTGGGGACCACACATGGAGCAGAAATGGGCCAGTTTGGCGCCATCCTGAGGCAAGGTTTCATCATGAAATTCGAGCGCCTTTTCAGGGTCCAGCGACAGATTGAACTGATCGGCCCAGCGGAACTCAAATCGGGCCTTTGACAGGGCATTATCACGAGCCTGGGCACCCGGATGGCCCTTGCCAAGATCCGCTGCGTGCGCCGCAATCTTGTAGGCGATGATGCCATCGCGAACATCCTGCTTGTTGGGAAGCCCAAGATGCTCCTTTGGGGTCACATAACAGAGCATCGCGGTTCCATACCATCCAATCATGGCGGCACCGATGGCACTGGTGATGTGATCATACCCCGGCGCGATATCCGTGGTGAGTGGCCCCAGCGTATAGAAGGGGGCCTCATGACAATGCTTGAGCTGTTCCTCCATATTGGCCTTGATCATGTGCATCGGAACATGGCCGGGGCCCTCGATCATCACCTGCACATCATGCTTCCAAGCCACCTGAGTCAACTCACCCAGGGTGTGGAGTTCGGCAAACTGAGCCGCATCATTGGCATCTGCAAGAGACCCTGGCCGAAGACCATCCCCCAGCGAGAAAGCCACATCGTAGGCCTTCATGATCTCGCAAATGTCCTCAAAATGGGTGTAGAGGAAACTTTCACGATGGTGGGCAAGGCACCACTTCGCCATGATGGAGCCGCCTCGGGAGACGATGCCGGTCACCCGCTTCGCGGTTAAGGGAATATGCGCTAGCCTAATACCCGCATGGATCGTGAAATAGTCAACGCCTTGCTCCGCCTGCTCGATCAAGGTGTCTCTAAAGATCTCCCAAGTCAATGCTTCAGCACGACCATCGACCTTCTCAAGCGCTTGATAGATGGGAACCGTTCCAATCGGTACCGGAGAATTGCGAATGATCCACTCCCGGGTCTCATGGATATTCTTGCCGGTCGAAAGATCCATAACCGTATCGCCACCCCAGCGAATCGACCACAGCATCTTTTCGACCTCCTCCTCAATCGAGGAAGTCACCGCCGAATTACCAAGATTGCAATTGATCTTAACCAGGAAGTTTCGGCCGATAATCATCGGCTCCGACTCTGGGTGATTGATGTTATTGGGGATAATCGCACGGCCTCTAGCGACCTCGTCGCGAACGAACTCAGGCGTAATCAACATCGGTATCGCTGCACCGAAGGATTCCCCAGGATGCTGTTCCCGGTAGATCTCCGCCATGGCCTCCATCCGCTGATTTTCCCGAATGGCAATGAATTCCATCTCCGGAGTCACCAGGCCTTTCCGCGCATAATGCATCTGCGTCACATTAGACCCGAGTTTAGCCCGACGCGGACGCTGAATGTGCTCGAAGCGAAGCTTCTCAAGCTCTGGGTCGGTTTGGCGACGCTGACCATAAAGAGAGCTTGGTCCTTCAAGCTGCTCCGTGTCCTGACGCTCATCAATCCAGGCCGCCCTTAAAGCGGGCAAGCCCATCCTTAAATCGATGGTGACCGACGGGTCCGTATAGAGCCCCGAGGTATCATAGACATAGAGGGGTGGATTCTGTTCTGCGCCATGGCCTGTTGGTGTGTCGGACTGACTGACCTTCCGCATGGGCACCCTGATATCCGGGCGAGAGCCTTCGATGTAGACCTTTTCGGAGGCGGCAAAGGGCTTTATCGATGCGCGCTTGGCGGTCACGGCATCATGGAGATCGGTTTCGGGTAAGGCGTTCATCGGAAGCTCCTCGACGGATGGCAATATCGGGCCAGCGGAGGAGTCATCCAAGATTAGGTCTGCGACAATGTCATGGCCTATATATTGGAGAGGCTTTCCTACGCCGGTTCTAACCGGGTCAGGTTCAAAGGGTGTGTCTCAGCCCGGGTCGATTTGATCGACCGAGGCACCCCTAGCCCTAGGTCTAGCTAAGCTAATGCATACCCGCTATTTTGGCAAGGAGAAGCACGCTGATCGCCGCGGATAGATCGCCCCAATCTCCTGATATTCGTTCTAACAAAGCTGCATAACCAATTTATCCGTTATAAATCGGATAAACTCTTGGGTTTATTCTCGCTTCATCGAGCGGCATCGAGCGCTTGATCACATGATGATGCCTCAAGCTGCTGATAGAAGCTCATACGACAGAGACTTATGTTTGGACTCGACCTCAATATCGCCCAAGTTGTTTCAGGCCTTTTAGTCGGATTTCTCGTCGGTCTGACCGGCGTCGGGGGCGGCTCCCTAATGACCCCCATCCTGGTGTTCATCTTTGGTTTCGCCCCCAAAGCAGCCGTTGGCACCGACCTTTTGTTTGCCGCCATCACCAAGAGCGGCGGGGTCTTGGTCCATCATGGCAAACATCGATCCGTGGATTGGAAAATCGTCTTTCACTTGTGCCTCGGCAGCATTCCGGCCGCTCTTTTGATCATTTATCTTCTCGAAACCGTCTTCACCAAGGATGAGACGGTGACCTCAGCCATTACCTTTAGCCTGGGGATTGCCCTGATCTTCACCTCGCTGGCACTTTTTGTTCGAAGCCGCCTGATAGCCAAGCGGCTTGACGATGAGGTCGCACGGCATCGACTCCAGCACAGTGAACGTTTCGGAGCCTTACAAACCCCCCTGACCATCTTGGTAGGGATTCTGCTCGGGGTCTTGGTGACCCTGTCCTCCGTCGGCGCAGGAGCCCTTGGAACCATTGCGCTCCTTTTTCTTTATCCCCGTCTAGCCACGGTTCGTATTGTTGGCACCGATCTGGCCCATGCCATCCCTTTAACCACCGTTGCGGGTCTTGGTCACCTTCACATGGGGAACGTTGACTTGCATCTCCTCATGAGCCTGTTGTTAGGCTCTCTTCCCGGCATCTATGCAGGAAGCCATCTGAGCGCGAAAATCCCGGAGCGGATCCTTCGTCCCATCTTGGCGACGCTGCTCATGATCATCGGGCTCAAATTTGTTGCTTAAAGACTCGGCTGCGCGTCGATTCTGAAGCAGCCGGCCAGGTGATCATTGACCATCCCCACGGCCTGCATGAACGAGTAGCAGATCACCGGCCCCACGAAGCTGAAACCGCGCTGTTTGAGCGCCTGACTCAATGACTCAGAAACGTCACTCTGCGCAGGAAGCGCCGCCATCGAGGGAAACACCTGGTTGAGGGGGCCACTCTCCATGAACCCCCAAACAAAGGCATCAAAACTGCCAAGCTCTTCTTGGACTCTCAAAAAGGCGCGCGCATTATTGACCGCAGACTGGAGCTTGAGGCGGTTTCGAACCAGACCGGGATTGGCCATCAGCGCCTCAAGGGCTGAGGCATCAAAGTTCGCAACCGCTTCAGGATCAAAGCCGCAAAAGGCCTCACGATAGGCCGCCCTCTTTTCAAGAATGGTTCTCCAGGAGAGCCCTGCCTGAGCCCCTTCGAGCACCAAAAACTCATAAAGTGTCCGATCCTCATGAACCGGCCAGCCCCATTCCTCGTCATGATAGAGGGCCTCAACCGCCGAGCGTTCCGCCCAAGAGCAACGCTTCTTTCGGGACATCGATCAGAGCGCTGCTGGAGGGAACATCGACCCTAAAGCGCCCGCATCTGGCCAAAGACTCCAAACCGGCGTCACGTCCTTCGGCATGGGCGGAAGCCGACCCAGTTTGGGCCAGCCCTGATCCGGTCCATGAAAATCAGAGCCACAGGACCCCAAGAGATCAAACCGTTTGGCAAGTTGCGCACTGGCCTGAACATCGCCCGGGCTGGCTTGGCCAGAAAGAACTTCAATCGCCTGCCCGCCGAACTCCTTGAACTCGAGCGCCAGCCGCCTGAGCCAACTGCCGGTCAACTTATAACGAATCGGGTGGGCAAGTACGGCCACGCCGCCGGCCCCCCGAATCCACTCAATGGCGGTTTCAAGGCTCGCCCACGTACTGTGAACATAACCTGGTTTTCCTGGGGTCAGGTAGCGATTGAAGACATCTCTGACATCGGCCGCCAGACCCCGCCTTGCGAGACAATGCGCAAAATGCGTTCGGGTCACCATCCCCCGCCCAGCTAGCGAAAGAACCTCATCGTAAATGCCGATCACCCCGACCTTTTCTAGTCGCTGCGCCATTTCAAAGGCACGTTGCTGGCGATGAAGGGCGAGACCCTCAAGACCGGCGATCAAGGGTTGGTGACCCGCATCGACACGGAGCCCAACCAGATGGAGCGTCTTACCCTGCCAGGTCACTGAAATCTCCACCCCAGGGAGAAAGCCCACCCCTAAGTCGCGGGCGGCTTCCTCGGCTTCTAAGTGGCCAGCCATGGTGTCATGATCGGTCAGGGCGAGCACATGAATACCTGCCGCCACAGCCCGCTCCATGAGCCCCCGTGGGCTATAAGCTCCATCCGAGTAGGTCGAGTGCGCGTGAAGGTCAAAGACCCTCGAGATGGCGGCGCTCATGACAGGACCTCCCCCGACGCTTGAGCGGCCAAGGGTCTCGATGTTCCAGCCCCATAGAACGTCGCATAAAGTCCCCGGCGCGCCATCAAGGCCTCATGCGTCCCCTCTTCCTGAAGGTGTCCATCCTCAAACACTAAGATCCGGTCGGCATGGCGAATCGCACTCAAGCGATGAGCCACAATGAGCGTGGTTCGGTCGGCGAGAAAACGGTCAAGGGATTCATAAAGTCGGGATTCCGTAAGGTTATCGACAGCGGAGGTCGCTTCATCGAGGATGACCACCTTGGGATCTTGAAGGACCATCCGGGCAATCGCGAGGCGCTGGCGCTGGCCACCTGAGAGACGAACCCCCATCCGGCCTACCATGGCATCGAGCCCCCCAGGTGACGCCTCAATGAACTCACGAAGCTGCGCCACTTCAAGGGCATGCCAGATGGCGGCATCGTCTGCGGTTCGCCCGAGCGTGACATTAGCCCTGACAGAATCGTTAAAGAGAACCGGGTGCTGCAATACCGTCACCACATTTTCCCGCACCACATCGAGGCCTATCTGATCCATCGGAACGCCATCAAACGCAATCATTCCCTTGGAGAGCGGGTAGAGGCCGATCAAGAGTTGTATCAAGGTCGATTTTCCACCCCCACTGGCCCCAACCAGCGCCACGCGTTCACCCGGCGCCACCTCCAGATTGATCGCATGTAGTACCTCAAACCCATTGCCATAGGAAAACGAGAGCTCCTTCACCGAAAGCCCCACCGTGGTCTTTCCTAGGAAAGGGTTCTGATGATGGGGGTAGTTCGGCTCTTGCTGCAGCCGACAAAACTGGTTCAACCGCTCCAAAGCCCCTTTCGCTCCATAGTAGGCCACCTGCATTCCAAGGATATCCTGAACCGGCGCCATCATGAACCAAAGGTAGCCCGATACCGCCATCATCTCCCCAATCGTGAGATCCGAATAGACCACCATCAACAATGCGGTGCCCCTAAGTAAATCGAATCCCGTCAGAAAGACCAAAAAACTCAAGCGACCAGCCGCATCGCTCTTCCAGGCATACGCCGCGGAATGTTCCCTGACCGATCGCGCTTTATCGCTCAAACGCGCCATGTAGTGATGCTCGCGATGACTAGCCCTTATCTGATGAATGCCCTCAAGCACTTCAGAGAGAAGTAACTGAAAGGATCCTAGCGCGGTATTCTCCTGTCGCTTGAGTTCTTTGACCCGCCGCCCGAGGCTTCGGGTCAAAAGAATGACCAGAGGATTCAACAAAAGAATAAAGAGCGCCAGCCGCCAGTTCATCCATAAGAGGACGATGGCCGTCCCCGTCAATGTCAAAAGGGCCACCAGCGTCTTCGATACCGTCGCCCCAATGAACTGATCGACGGTGTCGAGATCCGTCACCATGTGGGTAATCACCGAGCCGCTGCCAAGATTCTCGTATTCCGACATAGCAATCCGCTCGAGCCGCTGAATCAGCCGGCACCGAATCCGGTAAATGATGTCCTTTGAGATCAAACTGAATGCGCGGGTCTGGAGCACATTGAACAAAGCCGCCGAAATCCGGAGCAAGAGCGTCAATCCAAGGAGGGCCAGAATGTAAGTGAGTGGACCGTGCCAATCAGCTGGAAAAAGGGTATCCATCCAGCGAACCGCGAAGCCTGGATGCTGGAGCAACACCTCATCGACCAGGAGCGGCAGCAACAAAGGAACAGGGACCGCCATCAGCGCAGCCAAGATCGCAAGCCCCTGGGCCATCAAAAGATCGCGTCGATGCTCAACGACGACCCGACGAATGTAATGCCAATCGATGAGATCCGTCGTCAAGATGGGTCCTTTTGGGTGCGGTCGGGATGACAAGGCAGATCTCTTGAAGGGAAGACAGTGAAGATTGTAATGAGTGACGCTTGACTCTGCTACAATGGTACGCTTTTTTATTTGAAGACACCCCACTCACCGGGAAGCTCGGCGGCCTCGGCCTCGAGATCACATCGGGTCAAGGGGCCAACATCGACGATGACGCTTCTTCCACCTCTCGCGAGCAAGGAATCCTGCAACGCAATGACACTGACTGAATCAACAAAAGCTCACGTCCGACAGAGTAGTTATACGCGAGATGATCTCTTGCTGTGCGGACATGGTGAGCTTTTCGGGGCCGGCAATGCACAGCTACCGCTGCCGCCCATGCTCATGTTCGATCGCATTACCGCCATCAGCGAGAATGGGGGACTGTTCGATAAAGGCTTCATTACCGCCGAGCTTGATATTGAGCAGGGGCTCTGGTTCTTTGGGTGTCATTTTGAAAAGGACCCCGTAATGCCGGGCTGTCTCGGCCTCGATGCCATGTGGCAGCTCGTAGGCTTTCATCTTGGCTGGCTTGGCGGCCCGGGCCGCGGCAGAGCGTTGGGGGTCGGCGAAGTAAAATTCCGCGGGCAGGTTTTGCCTAGCAACAAGCTGGTAACCTACCGCATCAACTTGAAACGGGTGATGATGCGCAAATTGGTCATGGGCATCGCTGATGCTGAAATGGAATGCGATGGCCGCATCATATACGAGGCGAACGACCTGAGAGTCGGCCTTTTCACCTCCACAGACGACTTCTGAGGAGCAACGTAGCTATGAGACGTGTTGTTGTAACCGGTATCGGTATCGTATCGAGCCTTGGTAACCATAAAACCGCCGTGACCGACGCGCTAAGATCGGGATCGTCGGGGGTCAGGCATAGCCCTGAATATGCTGAACTCGGCTTCAGAAGCCATGTGTACGCCCCGCTCGACATCGATCTCGATGAACGGATTGACCGGAAAGTCCGTCGTTTCATGGGGGATGGCGCCGCCTACAACTACCTCGCGATGGAAGAAGCCATCCTCGACGCAGGACTGGGTGAGGATCAGGTCTCACATCCCCGCGCCGGACTGATCATGGGCTCTGGAGGCCCTTCGACCTCCAATCTCCTTCAGGCCTGGGATTCCTTTAGAGAGAAGGGCATCAAAAAAGTAGGTCCCTACATGGTGCCGCGCACCATGTCGAATACGAATTCAGCTTGTCTCGCTACCCCTTTCAAGATTAAGGGCGTCAACTACTCTATCAGTTCCGCCTGTGCCACCAGTGCTCATTGCATCGGCAATGGGGCCGAATTGATTCAGCTGGGAAAGCAAGACATTATCTTTGCCGGTGGTGGCGAAGAACTGCACTGGACACTGACGGTGCTGTTTGACGCCATGGGGGCACTCTCCTCTAAGTACAACGAAACACCGGAACGTGCATCAAGAGCCTACGATGCCGATCGCGACGGCTTTGTTATTTCAGGCGGAGGCGGCGTTCTAGTCCTAGAGGAGCTCGAACACGCCCGTCGTCGAGGCGCTAAAATCTATGCCGAGATCGTCGGCTACGGGGCGACCTCCGATGGTTACGACATGGTTCAACCTTCGGGTGAAGGGGCCATTCGCTGCATGCAGCAAGCGATGGCCGATATCAAGGGGCCGATCGACTATATCAACGCGCACGGCACCAGCACCCCCATCGGAGACATTCGCGAACTCGAGGCCGTGAAATCCGTGTTTGAAAACGCGATCCCTCACATCAGCTCGACCAAGTCCCTTTCGGGTCATTCTCTTGGGGCCGCCGGGGTTCATGAGGCCATCTATACCTTGCTCATGATGGAGCACCGATTCATTACGGCGTCCGCCAATATTGAGAACCTTGATCCTGGCGCCGCAGATGTCCCCATTGTTCGGAAGCGTCTCGACAACGTCGATTTGAATCTCGCCATGTCCAATAGTTTTGGGTTCGGCGGAACCAATGCCAGCCTCGTCTTTCAGCGGTATGACGGATAGCGCCACTCAAGGCCTCGCCGAGAAAGAGCGATATGACTTTAACAAGCTCCAGAAACGGCTGCGTCGACTGACAGGAGCGGCTATCGCCGACTTCAATATGATAGAAGCCGGCGACAAGGTGATGGTCTGCCTCTCGGGCGGCAAAGACTCCTACACCCTGCTAGATCTCCTCCTCAGCCTCCGACTAAACGCCCCCATCGCCTTTGACATCATCGCGGTGAACCTCGATCAGAAGCAGCCAGGCTTCCCAGAGGAGGTGTTACCGAATTATCTCAAGGAAAGAGGCGTCTCTTTCCACATCATTGAGCAAGATACCTACAGCATCGTCAAGCGCGTCATCCCCGAAGGGAAGACCACCTGCGGGCTCTGTTCAAGGCTTCGGCGCGGACTCCTTTATCGCTATGCGCAGGACAACGGGATCACTAAGATCGCCTTAGGGCATCACCGTGACGACATCATCGAGACCTTCTTTTTGAATCTCTTCTATGGCGGCAGCCTCAAGGCGATGCCACCCAAACTCCTTAGCGATAACCAGGCGCATATCGTGATCCGCCCTCTCGCTTACTGCAAAGAGGCCGACATTGATGCCTATGCGACGGTTCGCGGCTTTCCTCTCATCCCCTGCAACCTTTGCGGATCGCAGAAAAATCTTCAGCGGCAGGTCATGAAGGAGATGCTGAAAGCCTGGGACCAACAGTATCCGGGGCGGATTGAAACCATCTTTACGGCACTACAAAACGTCGCCCCCTCACAACTCGCTGATCGCCATCTATTTGATTTCATGGGCCTTGAGAGGATCAGCGGGCAACCAGCCCCCCTTCACCCTGCCATGGCTGAGGGATTGGATATCCTTAATCAATAGCCTGGCCACGAAAAATATCAGCGCACCAAATCGAGCCGCCCCCCTTCAAAATTGAAGACAAGGGCACCTCGTGACCCTCAAGAGGACACAACCAGCTATTGCAATTTATCGGAATGTTATTTATAAAATGGCCCGTGCTCTGAGCACTATTAACTATAACTTTTAAGTGTCCAATCAGGAGGTTCCTTATGAAGAAGTTGCTCTGCGTTGTAAGCGTACTCATGATGTCTTTGGTTGTTGTTGGCTGTGGTAACTCACCTGACGGCGACGGGCAGAAGCTCGAAGCTCCTGCTGCTCCTTCTCTGTAAGATAGAGCGTCAACCTGAAATCGGCGCACTGCTCCAAGGCTCTAAGGGGATTCGTTTCTTCCGACAAGACAAGCAGATGGCGCATCAGGTGAAAAAAACCCGGGCAACGCCCGGGTTTTTTTTGGGCCAAAATAAGTCAGCAAAAGGTGCCCATGGGGTGGCTTCTCCGTCACACTGACTTGACACGTCGCCGGCAGGCTGTAAGATACCGGCCAGCGCTTGACGCTATTTGAAGCTATTCATTAAGCCAACAAGAAAGGTATAAGCACATGGGAATGATTCTCGAGCTGGTCGAAAAAATGCGGTCTCCAGTCGGTATCACCGTTACGCTGGTTATTCTCGTAGTCGGTGTTCTGTTTGTTCGTTGGGTTTTCAACGACGAAGAACCGAAGTAAGACGTTTTTCGACGCAATTTCAGGTGGTGCTTCGGTTGAAGCCGTTAACATCACCTGACTTGCTAATGTTTACCCGCTCCTCCCTTCTTTATGGCCCTCTGAAGCATCCATTGCGAGCTTCATCTTCCGATCCCACAAACACTGACCCCACGAAGCATCGACCATGAATATTCTGGTCACTGGGGGTACTGGATTTATCGGCCAAGCTCTCGTTAAAGCCCTGATCGCTGACGGCCACACACTCACGCTGCTCGCTCACCACACACGGCCAAAGGAAAAGGACTCCTGCGTCATCATCAAGAGCCTTTCTGAATGGTCCCCCGATCAATCCTTTGAAGCGGTCATCAACCTCTCTGGCGCTCCCATCATGGGACGGAGATGGTCGACTTCCCGTAAAAAAGTCTTATGGGACAGCCGTATCGGCATCACAGAACAACTTCTCGAGCGAATAAACGCCGCGACCATCAAGCCACGGATACTGATCAGTGGCTCTGCCATCGGCATTTACGGGGATCAGGGCGACCGCACTTTATCAGAGAGTGATCAGGGACATCATGGATTTGCTCATGATCTCTGTCTGGCCTGGGAAGAAGCCGCTCTCAAAGCAGAAGCGCTTGGGGTTCGGGTCGCCATCCTTCGGACTGGGTTGGTGGTTGGCCGCAACGGTGGATTCCTTCAGCCGATGCACATTCCTTTTTCCCTGGGGCTTGGCGGCCGAATCGGTGATGGCCAACAGTGGATGTCTTGGATCCACCTCGACGATCATATCGCGCTCACCCGCCTCCTTTTAGCATCGAAGGCTGCCAAGGGTATCTTCAACGCCACCGCGCCCAACCCGGTCACCAACCAGGTCTTCACACAATCGCTGGCGCATCAGCTGCAACGGCCCGCCTTCTGCCACATCCCGGGATGGCTCTTGAAGGGACTGCTGGGTGAGATGGCGGAGCTTTTGCTCGGGAGCCAACGGGTGCTTCCAAAACATGCAGAGGCCTTGGGATTTAGGTTCTCTTATCCGACCCTTGAATCCGCCTTAGAAGAGGCTCTCAGAAGATAAAGGGGTGCCTTTAGAGTTCTCCGCTCTGATGCAGTGGAGCCATCCAGAAGCGAATACCCGTGTGCTTGAAATCCTGCTTCAATTGCTTGAGGACGCCATCCACTTCTTCCGCCTCTAGCAAGACATCAAACCGAATTTGTTGCCTGCGACCGGTCACCTGCTCCATCAAACTGAGGCGTTCATGCCCTGCCGCGTGCGCACTGACGACCCCACTCAAAAAGAGTCGATCTTCAGCGTTCAACATAAGCCAGTCCACCATGTTGTCCTCAAGGAGCTGGGGGACCATGAGGGTCAGGAGAATCCCCCCGGTCATTGGAGCGTTCCCCGGCCCACTGAGGCCTCGCCAAAGCGTCTATAAAGAATAGGCAGCATCACCAGGGTCAGTAGCGTCGAGGTAAAAAGGCCACCCACCCCGACCACAGCCAGCGGCCGCTGAATCTCTGAACCTGGCCCTGTCGCAAAAAGGAGTGGAATCAAACCAAAGGCCGCGATCCCTGCCGTCATCAAAACCGGACGCAAACGACGCATCGCCCCCTCGATCACCACGTCCTCCATCGGTTTACCCATGGCCCGCATTTGATTAAAGGTACTGACCATCATCACCCCATTGAGGACTGCGATGCCTAAAAGCGAAATAAAACCAACCGATGAGGAGACCGAGAGATATTCACCCGAAAGCCAAATCCCATAAACACCCCCAATCAGGGCCAGGGGTACATTGGCCAGAACCAAAAGGGATTGTCTGACCGAATGGAATGTTGAAAATAACAGAAGAAAAATCATCCCTATGGCCAGCGGGATCACCACGGCGAGACGCGCCGCGGCACGTTGCTGATTCTCAAACTGCCCACCCCATTGAATGACATAACCTTGAGGGAATACCACACGCTCGGTCACCGCCCGCTTGGCATCCTCCACAAAGCCCACCAGATCGCGCCCCTCGACATTGCTTCTGACCACAGAAAAACGCTGGCCACGTTCCCTCGATATGGAGACGGCCCCTTCAATCGACCCCAGAGTTGCCACCGCCGACAAGGGGACCCGCTCGCCATTCGGGAGGGCGATTTGAAGAGTGGACATGCTCGCAGGTTCACCTTGCCCCCGGAGCAGCAGGGGGGTCCTCCGGACCCCTTCCTGGACGATCCCAATCTTTCTTCCTTCAATCTGTGTTCTCAAGGTATCGGCGAGACTGTCGGCATTCAAGCCCAGCCGGCCCGCAGCCAAGCGATTGACCTTAACGACCAGATATTGCATGCCTTCATTTCGTAGAGTGAAAACGTCCGATGCCCCCTTTATACTTCGCATCACCTCCGCGATGTCTTCCGCCTTCTGATTGAGAACATCAAGCTCAGGTCCATAAAGTTTCACCGCAACATCCCCTCGAACCCCCGTCAACATCTCAGTAACGCGCATCTGAATGGGCTGAGTAAAACTGTAGGCAACGCCTGGAAAGCTATCGAGAACTTTACGAATGGCGTCAATGAGGGCGGCCTTATCCGGAACCCCCCAGGTCTTTTGAGGCTTTAAAACCAAGAAGGTATCGGTCTCATTAAGACCCATCGGATCAAGCCCGATCTCATCGGCACCGACCCGAGCCGTGATTCTCTCGACCTCCGGAACGTGCTCCAAAATCGCCTTTTGGATCTCCCCATCCATTCGAACCGATTCATCCAAATTGATGGAGGGTAGTTTTTCTACCTGAACAATGATGTCTCCCTCATCCATCGTCGGCATGAAACTTTTTCCTATTTGGGTATAGAGGAGAAGTGCTGAGAGAAATAAGAGGGTGGCCATCACCAGGACCGTTCTCGCATGCTGAAGCGCCCAACGGAGGACCGGTTCATAGAGGGCGGCTAGCTTTCTGGCCAACCAAGGCTCCTCATGCTTCACTTTTGTCATTAAAAAGGAAGCGAGGACAGGAATCACCAGTAATGAAAACAACATCGAGCCTGACATCGCAAAGACGTTGGTCAGGGCGACGGGCCTAAAGAGCTTTCCTTCAAGACCCTCCAGCGTCAACAGCGGGATAAACACAATGCCAATAATCAGCGATCCAGAGACGACAGGAGCCATCACTTCACGCATGGCTCGATAGATCACATGGAGTCTCGGCAATCGTTGGCTTTTGCCATGATCTGCAAGATGAGACGTGATGTTTTCAACGACGACCACCGCAGGATCAACTAGCTTCCCAATAGCAATCGCAAGTCCCCCAAGGCTCATGAGGTTAGCGGTTAATCCGGTGGCTTTCATCAAGAGGAAGGTGAAAAGGGCCACCATCGGGAGGATGAGGGCAACGGTCAGTGCGGCCCGAAGATCACCCAGAAAAAGGAGCAAGAGGATGATGACAAGAACGGTGGCCTCAATGAGCGCATGAATGATCGTCTGAGTGGCCCGATTGACGAGACCACTACGGTTGTAAAAAACACTGATGTTCACCTCCGGCGGCAGGGCCGGCTTCAGTTCCTCCAGCTTTTGTTCAACCCCAGCCACCACGGCGCGGGCATTAGCCCCCCGAAGGCTAAGAACCAATCCTTCGACAACTTCCCCGTGGCCATTCTGACTGACAGCACCATAGCGGGTCAGCGCCCCCACCCTGACCTCGGCAACATCGGCGACGGTAATCGGGATCCCCTGACGCTGCGCGACGACGATGGTCCTCACGTCTTCGAGATCCGTAATTCGTCCCTCGGCCCGAACCAGAAGGGCTTCCTCTCCTTGGAGGAGACGACCGGCGCCATCATTCCGATTGTTGAGTTTCAATGCATCGGTCAAGGCTTCCATGCTGACCCCCCGAGCCGACAATCGCATGCTGTCGGGGACGACCTCAAAGCTTCTGACCAAGCCACCGAGTGCGTTGACGTCCGCCACTCCGGGTACCGTCCTTAAGGCCGGTCGAATCACCCAATCAAGCAGCCCCCGGCGTTCCGAAAGTGAAAGCCCCTCGGCCTCGATGGTAAACATGAACATTTCACCCAGAGGCGTCGTCATCGGCGCCATGCCACCTTCGGCATTGGCCGGTAACGTCGTCCAGGCGAGCGCCATCCGCTCGGCCACCTGCTGCCGTGCCCAGTAGATATCAGTTCCTTCCTCAAAATCAATGGTGATATCTGTCAGGGCGTATTTAGCGACGGAACGCAGCATGGTTTGTTTCGGGATCCCCCAGCATTTCGATCTCAATCGGAGAGGTCACCCGTGCTTCGACCTCTTCAGGGGTCATACCGGGTACCTTGACGATAATCTTGACCTGGGTGGGTGAGACGTCCGGAAAAGCATCGATGGGAAGGCTACGTGCCGCAAACCATCCAGCACCGCCCAACATCAAAGCCAACAGCAGGGTAAAGACCCGCTGAGCCAAAGCGAAGCGAATCAAATGGGACATCAGTCCGAGTGGCCTGCCGTGGCCTGTCCGAGCCAGGCGGCTTTGAGAGCGGCCACCCCCTGGACGACGATCGACTCACCGCCCTCAAGGCCCTCGTGGAGGACCACGTTGTAGGCTTCCTGACCAGCCACAGCCACTTCGACCGGCTCAAAGCCGCCTTCTCGGCGGACAAAGACATACTGGCGGCCCTCATGCGAAATCAGAGCCGACAGCGGGATCCTAAAAATCCGATCAGAACTCCGATGCATCAATTGCACATTGATCTGCATCCCGGGAAGGAGCTCCCCTTGCCCCTCCTCCACCCGCGCCCTCACCAGAGCGGTTTGACTCAGCGGGTTTACGTTGGCACTGATTTCGATAATGCGGGCTTTGGCTCTGGGCGATTCAAGCTCCACCCCATCACCGATGCGAATTTCCTTGAGCCGTTCCTGCGGGAGATCCATCTCGAGCCAAAGTTCATCGAGGCGTCCGATTTTGAAGAGGGGGACCAACGCATCCACCCGCTGACCGACAATCGCAAAACGCTCCAACACCACACCACTGGTGGGTGACAGAACGCGGTACGCCCCATTGATCTGAGCGCCGGCTTTTAGTCGCTGAATGTCTCCCAACGTCAGGCCCGAGACCAAAAGGGTCTGCTCAGCCGCTTTAAGGGTCGCCTGCGAACGTTCGAAGTCACTGTGGGTTTCCTGCCATCGAACCTTGGAGATGACCCCCTCCTGCAACAGGGTGTCGTCCCGCTTCAGCTTTGATTCAGCGACCCGAAACACCGATTGGGCATCGATCAGCGCCCGTTGGAGATCGACTAGCGCAATACTGTCCATTTCGGCGAGGACTTCGCCTTGCCGAACCTTCACCCCGATAGAAACATTGACCTTGCTGATCATCCCCGGTTGCCTTGATGTCACAGCAAATTCCTGAGCAGGCGGCAAAACAACCCGACCTGGCGCCTGCGTCAACGGAATGTTACTAACGGCTTGGGGTTGGGTCAGTTGAACATCGAGGTGGCTGATCTGCTCGCTGCCCATCTCAACGAGCGGACGCCCCGCTTCAAGAGAAGGGGTCAGAATCATCAGCGAAAGGGCCACCCAAAGCCTCATGGCGAAATCCCGAGGACCTGATTAATCACCGCGGTGTCTTTTTCAAGCAGGATGGCGCGCTCAGCCGCATCACGAATGGCCGCTTGGGCACCAGAAAGGATCTTCAAATAATCAATCAGCGCGACCTCCCCGGCCTCAAAGGCAATTTTGCTCATCTCGATCTGAGTCACCGCGATGGTCTTTCGCCGATCGGCGATGGCCATGGCTAAAGTATCAATCTCGAAATTATGCTGGGCTTCGTGCAAGGCCTTCTCCAGCTGACGCCGAAGGGTTTCCCGCTGAACGATTTTTTCATTGAGCAAGAGGTTGGCCTGAGCCACTTGTGGAGCATGCCAGTCATCACCCCCGATCGGAATCTGAAAGACCAAATTGGTTCCGGTTCCATAATCACGACTGGTGCCATAAGTCCCATCAATGTGAGTCTGTCCAATGGAGGTGCTGTCACTTCCCAATAAAACCGTCGGCTGGTTCCCTTGCTTTGAGAGCCGGGTCAGTTCAACTTCCGCCTGAGCCCGCTCCACCGACGCATTGGCCGCTGCGATAGCAGGATGTCGTTCATCCATGTCCCGAATCTTCGAGAGTTTCTCCTCCAGGTGACGAGGGACGCGCGTCATTCGGGTCAAATTTTGATAGGCCTTTCTCGCATGCATCACCTCGGCTTCCGCCTGAAGATAGAGGGTCTTCTTCTCAAGCTCATCACTTTCAGCGAGGAGCAAATCGGCTCTAGCAAGATCCCCTAATTCAACCCGGCGCTGGACCACCCGGGTTAGTTTTTCAGCCACTTCGAGAATTTTTCCAGCGATATCGCGGCGATTTTCAACCAATCGCCAATTCCAAAGGGTATCCCTGACCAATCCTGCAATTTCGTGCTTCATGGCGACGGTGTAATATTCCGCCGCCTCTTTGGCCTCATCGCTGACTTTCTGGCTGGCATCTTTTTGCCCCCACATCCAGAGGGGGACCTGATAACCACTTTGGATATCACTGATCCCCCGATTAGAAATCAAGGCATCATCAATGTACTGAAGATAGATCATGGGATAACCCGCGATCCAGCTGCTGCTTCTTTGTTCAAGCGCGCGGGCTTCCTCCTGATAGGCCGCGATCAACGCCGATTGAGGATAGCGTTCAAAGGTTGTCTCTACGACCTCTTTGAGGGTCAAGCCATCATCGATGATGATCTCATCAATGTGCTCGCCGAAAACAGGCTCGGCCCATGCCGATGGGGAACACCATAAAGCCAGCCACAGCGTGAGACCAAGAAGGACTCTCATCAGGTCTCCCTTGAAAGTGATGAAAATGGGAACGTCACATCTTTTAAGGCGCCCGATGACGGGTATCTTGGACACAGCAGTCCAGACAGAACCTCGAAGAATCAGCCTCGATAGCGCGAATTTTATCATTGAGGTCCACATCAAATCCGGCCTCTCGCCCCTTATCATCATTCTCACAGTATAGTAAGAAGGTAACACAGCCCTTTGTGGATATTCATTTTTTTGACCATGAAAGCGACCCATTTGATCATTGGCTGCGGCGATATTGGACGACGCGTCGCACGTCTTGAACAACAGGAAGGGGGTTCCATTGCGGCCCTTGCAAGATCACCGGAGCGGTGCGACTCCCTCCAAAAGGAAGGGATCCATCCCCTCCCGGGCGATCTCGATCGGCCGGACTCCCTCGGTGCAATTCTCCGGCCAGCCGACATCGTCTACTACTTCGCACCACCGCCGCCAAGTGGGGTCGATGATCCGCGCATCAGCCACTGGCTTTCGGCCATAGAAGTCCCTCCTC
>CAILMG010000232.1 GCA_903835265.1 uncultured Methylococcus sp. | reverse complement strand
TGCTGAACCGCTTCTGGGCTGGCGTCTCGACTCCCGCGCCAACACCAACACCAACACCAACACCAACACCAACGCCGACTCCGACTCCGACGCCCATTCCTACCCCTACTCCGACATCTGGGATTCTGCCCTCTGATGTGAGTATCACTTCAGACTGGGGGACAGGGTATTGCGCCAACGTCACCGTCACTAACACTACAACGAACGCTGTGGCATGGAAAACCACCTTTCAGGTCCAAGGGGTCGTAAAAAACCTCTGGAATGCGCGTTATACCCAGAATGGGGCCGAGGTAGAGGCTCAAGGCTTGAGCTGGAACCAGACCGCTGCTTCGAAGTCCTCTGTGGAATTTGGCTTCTGTGCCGATCGTCCAGCGATACCAGCCCCGGTGACAAATCCGGGTTCGGGCCAGATTCAAACGACGGTGACCATCCAGTCCGACTGGGGTGCTGGATATTGCGCAGATGTCGCCGTCAAAAATACGGGGACAACCGCAAAGATTTGGCAGGTAACCCTTCCTATTTCAGGAACGGTCTACAATTCTTGGAATGCCAAATTAACGCAGCAGGGAGGCTCGATCACAGCATCAGGCGTCAGCTGGAATCAATCTGTCCCCTCAAAGGGATCAGTCCGTTTTGGCTTTTGCGCCAATCGATAATCAGGAGGTTTTAACAGTAATGATGGCCAGAACAAAGTCACTATCACCCAAGCCATCGCCTCAACTTTGGAAGGCACAATGGGACGATTGTATTTCGGTAATTTCGTTATATGTTATTTCAATTGGTACTTTTTTCTGAGAGGGCTATATTCTTAATCTGAATCAATCATTTAGTGTTTATCAACAAGCATTGTAATTGACTCCCTAACGTTCACTTCCACCTCGAGGATAGCGCTATGACCGGCAATAAAAGATTCCCTCAAAGACAGCCGAGGGCCCGAGATCATTCATCTCAGAAACACCTCCCCGTCCTCCTCTCGGTCACCCTGAGCATGGCGGTCGGAACTCTGTATCAGACGGCTCAAGGCGCAAGCCCGCCAGCGGGCGCCGAGTGGCCCACCCATGGCGGCAACCTCGAAGGCAACCGATTTAGCAGCCTTACCGAGATCACCCCTCAAAATGCCAAGAACCTCAAGGAAGAATTCACTTTCACCACCGGGGTCAAGGGAAGCCACATGGGCGCCCCCGTTGTCGTGGGCAGTACCCTCTATGTCGTCACACCTTACCCCAACAAGGTACTGGCCTATGACCTTGCCTCTGGCAAGACCCTGTGGACCTATGCACCATCCACCAATGAATTTGCCAAGGGCGTTAACTGCTGCGATACCCCTAACCGGGGCATTTCTTATGCCGATGGCAAAATCGTCGTTAATCTCCTCGATGACACCACGGCTGCCATCGACGCCAAAACCGGCAAACAGATCTGGCGCACCACCCTCGCTGACCCGCATACCGGCGTCACCACCGATGGCGCACCCCTGGTTGTTGCCCGGAAGGACACCACTAAATATGGTGCAGGTTACAATGTTTTTGTTGGCAATTCGGGTGGCGAAATGGGTGTCCGCGGGTGGGTTCAGTCCTTGGATCTTGCCACGGGCAAATTGCTCTGGCGCGCCTATTCGACTGGGCCTGATGCCGACGTTTTGATTACGGCGAACACCAAGCCTTACTTCGCTAAGGACCAAGGAAAAGACCTCGGAGTCAGCAGCTGGGGGGATTCATCCAATACCAAGTGGCAGCAAGGTGGGGGCGCCGTCTGGGCCTTTTTCACCTATGATCCCGAACTGGATCTGCTTTTTTATGGCACCAGCAACCCCGGCGTCTGGAACCCTGACTTACGGCCAGGAGACAACAAGTGGGGCGCATCTATCTTCGCACGCAAGGCATCAACGGGTGAAGCGGCCTGGGTTTATCAGGTCAGTCCTCACGACGGCTGGGATTTTGATGCCATCGCCGAAAGCGTCCCGGTCAATCAAACCGTCACTGACGGCAACGGCAAAAGCCATAGCCAACTCTTAGTCCATTTCAATAAGAATGGTTTTGCTTACACCTTTGACCGCGCTACCGGTCAGCTGATCTCAGCGCCCGCATTTGGCTATCAAAACTGGGCTCCGGGTGGAATCGATCTCGCCACAGGGATCCCGAGGATGGATCCTAACAAAATGACTGAGACCGGCAAGAAGAAGATGAACATCTGCCCCTCGGTGCTGGGCGCACATGGCTGGGAACCTTCTTCCTATTCCCCTCAGCGGAATTTGTTCTACGTCCCTATCTTCAATCTCTGCATGAACATGACCATGCTCAAGGCGGAATTTATTGCGGGCGCGCCTTATATGGGACAGGACCTGCAAATCACAGGAGGCCAACCTCCTTATAACCCTAGCGAGCTCATTGCATGGGATCCCGTCACAGGCTCCAAAAAGTGGGGCATCCCCGAGAAAGCCGCGATCTATGGCGGTGTTCTCTCTACCGCTGGCGACGTTGTTTTCTATTCGAGCATGGATAACAGCTTCAAAGCTGTTAGCGCGAAAGATGGAAGCGCAACTGGTTTCAATGCAACGCTTGAATGTAGCTCCGTAGGGAGCCCCATCAGCTTCAATGGACCGGATGGCCATCAGCGAGTTGCCGTCTTTAGTGGCGTGGGCTGGTTGGCCGGTGGCTTCTCTGCGAGTGGCAAGCCATGCTCATCAAGTGGCGGCGGCATCGTCCACGTCTACAAGCTCCCCTAGGCAGCATTGCAGAATCCACTGGCCAGAATGCACTCTATGAAACGCTTCTTTTGGTTACATCAACGGTTGGCTTTCTCAGTCCTTGGCCTGCTGCTTCTCCGTGTCGGTCCTGCGATGGGCAAGGAGGAGCTTCGGGTCTGCGCAGATCCCAACAACTTGCCATTTTCCAATGAGAAGCTCGAAGGATACGAAAACAAGATTGCTGCCGTGTTAGCGAAAGACCTTGGATATCGGCTCAGCTATTTCTGGCTGAAACAGCGTCAAGGGTTTTTTCGTCAGACGCTCGGAGCTCATCGATGTGACGTAGTCATTGGGGTTCCTTCTGGATTTGAACGAGTACTGACCACGAAGCCTTACTACCGTTCAGGGTACGTCATCGTGACACCCACCCATCGGGCTTTGTCGTTCACCTCTTACGACGATCCACGCTTGAAAGACCTCAAGATAGGCATCCATGTCACCGGCAAAGATGGCTCTAATTCACCGCCGGCTCACGCTCTTGGAAAACACCACCTCGAAAAGAATCTGGTCGGTTACTCCATGTGGGGCGAAGCATCTGAAAAGAACCCTCAGGGTAAAGTCGTCGCGGCGGTCAACCAAGGAGTGATCGATCTCGCAATAGTCTGGGGGCCTTTTGGAGGCTACTTCGCCAAGCCCTTCGGAAAGGCTCTGACAGTAGAACTCGCACCGAGTGACCCACTACTTGGGGATATGCCGTTTGCTTACGACATATCGATGGGGGTCCGAAAGGAAGATACGGCACTGGCCGAGAAACTCAATAACAGCATTCAGCGACGCCAAGGGGAGATTGCTCGCATTCTTGGGGAGTATCGCGTCCCCTTGATACCCCTCGCCTCACATTGACAACAAGCTATCAAATCACCACTGACAGAGGTTCACCGATTATGAAACAACCGATCTTTTATTTCCGCGTCTTCATTGCCGTCATGACATTACCTTGGTGGTGCAGCGCCTATGCGGAGGACGATAAGGCCTCTATTTCTCCTTCAAACCAAAGCGTCATTGGGACCGTCAACACCACACTTAAATCAACAGCTGCCTATGAAGCTAGCAATTTTTCCGGCAGCGTAACTTATGTGATTAACCCAACAATCCCACTGGGCCTTAGTTTCAGCTCCAAGACCGGCGTCATCAGTGGGACCCCGACGGCCGCTTCCAACACGGTCAGCTACACCGTAACGGCCACGAGCTCTAGAGGAAGAACCGCCTCCGCCAAAATCAATCTCGGTGTCGGCTCAGGCTCAGGCTCAGGCTCAGGCTCAGGCTCAGGCTCAGGCTCAGGCTCAGGCTCAGGCTCAGGCTCAGGCT
>CAILMG010000231.1 GCA_903835265.1 uncultured Methylococcus sp. | reverse complement strand
TGATCCGCAAGGGCACGATCAAAATGGACTTTTTCCCGACTTACTGCGGCTCCTCGTTTAAAAATAAAGGGGTACAGCTGGTCCTCGACGCGGTCATTGACTATCTCCCATGCCCAACCGAAGTCAACCCACAGCCTGAAGTGGACATTGAAGGTGAGGAGACGGGTAACTTTGCGATCGTTGATCCAGAGCGCCCCATGCGCGCACTGGCCTACAAGATCATGGATGATCGATTCGGCGCGTTGACCTTCCTTCGCATTTATTCCGGCAAGATCCAAAAAGGGGACACCGTCCTCAACACGGCCACCGGAAAAACTGAAAGAATCGGTCGTATCGTGGAGATGCATGCGAATAACCGTCAAGAGCTCGATTCTTGCCAAGCCGGTGACATTGTCGCGGTCCTTGGTATGAAGAACGTTCAGACGGGTCATACCCTGTGTGACCAAAACCAGCCGGCAACGCTTGAGCCGATGGTATTCCCTGATCCCGTCATCTCGGTGGCGATTGCACCGAAAGACAAGGCCGGCAACGAAAAGATGGGGATTGCCCTCGGTAAGATGGTGGCCGAAGATCCTTCCTTCCATGTATCGACCGATGAAGATTCGGGTGAAACCATCCTCAAGGGGATGGGCGAACTCCACCTCGACATCAAAGTGGACATCCTAAAGCGGACCCATGGTGTCGAAGTCATTGTCGGGAAGCCACAGGTGGCCTATCGCGAAACCATCACCCGCTCCGTGGAAGATGAATACACCCATAAGAAGCAGTCCGGTGGTTCTGGTCAGTACGCAAAGATCAACTACATCATTGAACCGAATGAACCCGGTACGGGCTACAGCTTCGCATCATCGGTCACCGGCGGTAACGTCCCCCGTGAATTCTGGCCTGCGGTCGACAAGGGATTCAAGAGCATGCTCGACAAAGGAACGATGGCCGGCTTCCCCTTGGTGGACATCAAGGTCAATTTGACCGACGGTGGCTTCCACGCGGTGGATTCTTCATCGATCGCCTTTGAAATTGCCGCAAAAGCAGCGTTCCGCCAGACCGTACCAAAGTGTGCGCCGCAGCTGATGGAACCGATCATGAAGGTCGACACGTTCACCCCTGACGCCCACGTCGGTGACGTCATTGGTGACCTTAACCGTCGCCGCGGCATGATCAAGTCTCAAGAAGCCGGTGCAACCGGTGTCCGCATCAAGTCAGAAGTCCCCCTCTCTGAAATGTTTGGCTACATCGGAGATCTTCGGACCATGACGTCGGGTCGCGGTCAATTTTCCATGGAATTCTCGCATTACCTCCCCTGCCCAAAGAGTGTAGCGGACCAGGTAATCAAAGAAGTTCAGGAAAGGAATGCCGCCAAGGATTAATCCTTGTTTTGGGGGGTTATCCCTCTGATAGATCAACGGCTCACACCTGTGAGCCGTTTTTTTTTGGGTTGCCGTCACGAAAGATGCGCACCATCGAGCGATGATGCAAATGAAAACACCCTGATGGATGGCCGTTGCAGCCGATCAACCAGCATCACGAAGAGTATAAAAGTAAGCAGCAATCAGGACCTCAGATCTTCATTGGCTCTATAGCAACGACCCAAGAGATGGGATGGCTTTCAACCTAATAGAGAATAAAAGTCCATAGCCCTTAAGGCGCCAGAGCGTTAAATGAGGAGATAAATCGAAAGAACCCGGTATCCAGAAGGTCTGGTGACCTCCTCGATACCGGGGAGTCGGTCAGAAGCTTAGGGCCGCATCGACGGCCTTTGCTGTTCCGTAAGCCTGAACCCCATAGATAACATTAGGAATCACTCCATTGGAGTTATTCGGACTGCAAGGGGATGTCGCTTTGCCCGTGGTCGGGTAGATCAATGTACAGTCGGATCCCGTCAAATACTGAGGGGGTGGGCTGTAACTATAAGACCTTTGGGCAACATGCGAGGGGCTATCCCAGGCAAAGATCTGAGGCACACCTGGGTTTCCGACATACCCCGTTTCAAGGAACAGTGGGGTATTGGAACCTGGGAACGGCTGGTAGGTATCCATCAAAGGTCCTGGTGGCGTTGATTTTGGGGAGGACGCTGAGTGGGCGGCATGAGGAGCCATCACACTATCCTTCAAAAAACTATTCACATTCCAGACCTGCACAACACCCGCCGTACTGCCCGCTTCAGCCGTGGTTACAACATTCGGGAGATAGCTTGGCACCGTCAGTGGATGAACATAGCCCACCGCCAGTTGAACCCCGGCATTCTTATCGGCCGCGGCCCTAAATTGTAAAAGCCATTGTGGTTTCAGTCTTGAGACAATGTCGCGACCACTTAAGGCGGTGACCAGCGGCTCTTGACCCCGGCCAGCACCGATGACTAAGTCATCAAAGTTATCACCATTGACGTCGCCTGCAGCAATGTTGATCCCCGTGGGATAAATGCCATCGAGGATATTCACGTATTCACGGATCAGCCGGCCACGAATATTAAAGATCCTAACAACCGCAGGTCCCGGAGCACGGCTACCCACCATCACTTCAGGCTCCCCATCACCGGTGACATCACCGAGTGCGATGCTGACCCCATCCTTACTAGCCCCAAATGCCCTAAATCGAGCTACTTCGCGCTGTTTTGGGCCATCAAAAACGACGACCTCAGAACCCCCCGAAGCCTGACCGGCCGCATAAGTCTCAAAGTACTTGGCTGCACCAAGCCCAGAGGCACTGACAATACCGCCACTGAAATTGGGTCCAAATGGCTGTTTTTGAGCGATTAGGCCACCGCTCCCATCAATGACATTAAGCGGCGTTGCGGGGACTCCTGAAGGGGCGCCAAATGCCGCACGCAAGCCTTCAACAGGACCAAAAGCAAGCACCGGAACCATCATCCCTTGATCTTCATGCTTGAGGATATGGCAATGAAAAACGTACTTCCCAGGGAAATCAGTCACTTTGAACTTGACTTTGATGGATGCATCCAAAGGTGTGGGCGAATTAGGATTCGCAGGTTGTGGAATATTGACCGTATCCCGAGGTGAGATGTAATTCAGGGAGTCTTGGTCTGGGTTGGTGACATTGGGGTCCACTTTCTGACCATTGACTTCGGTGACGATAAAGTTTCCCTGGTGAATATGGAAGGGATGATTGGCCGTGTTTGAATTCACCTGAGCCGTCGGCTTACCCGCACTGTCCAGTCGGGGTCCATTAATCGTCTTACGATTGATCAGCTTCCATTCCTCGATGGAATTGATTTGCATCTGCTCCAGTGGGCCGTTCCCAAAGGTCGCTTCGTTAATCTGAAATACAGCTGCATTCGCTGACGGCGAAGCCACTGAAAAGCGGAATTCACGCGCCTTATCGACCTGGGCATTGAACAGGGCATAGTCTTGCCCCTTCACATCGAAGACCGGTGCAGGTTCACGAACCTCCTTGCCTTCAACCACGATGGTGGCCAGAACGTAGTAAAGCGGTTGAGGACTCACTGGGCAGGATCCAGACGTCGTTGGACTATTACAGCCACCCCATCCATCAATCAGATAGTAAAGACCGGGTTTAGTGGGGGCTGTCAGAGCCATCGTCAACCGGTTACCAGGCATCAGGAGCGTATTGGCGACCAAATCATTCATCCGTTTTGGATCGGCAGTGAGCTTGATAGGCAATGGCTTGATATCGATCCCCTGCGAGGAGGCATTCGTAGCTGCATTCCCATCTTGAACCAATAACGTGGCCGACCAAGGTGATGAGAGCTGGCCATCCGTGACGGCGATATTGAACGAACCAAACGCTCCGATCGCGGCCATGTTGAACACTTGAGTTTCACCTGGCCGAAACGTGATCACTGGGTTTAACTGGCCATTGACGCGTTTCTGCCAAGAATCAACCGAAGGGGGTGACGTCGTCGAGGCTGGAAGAGTATTGGTCGCTTTGTAAAAGAGAAGATGGTTCGGCCCATTCTGAATAATCGAAGCGCCCGCCTCATCGGTTCTCTCAATGTTCACTTCAGAGAAGGTCAGGAAACGCTGCTTCAGAGGCTCTGCACCGCCCGCTTTATATTTTGGCCAAGGATCAAGGGGATCACCGATCATCAAGATCCCAGCAAGACCGCCATACACCTGCGGATGGGTTTGCATGTGGCGATGAGGATGAAACCAGTTATAGCCTGATTCTTGGTTCAACGGGATAGGGATCCGCACGCGCATTTCCCGAGGGCTGATGGCTGAGCCTGGATCATTGATAATGGGGTAAATATTATCCCCCATGGACAAAGGACTTACATGGAGGCCGTGCCCATGAAAGTTCGTCTCAAAGAGAGTCCCAGCGCCACTGGATGTCTCGATGTTTCGGTGGAGATCATCGGTGATATCAAGGTCCAAATTCTCGCCACGCTTTAACTGGAGGATCGGTGGCGGAAAACTGGCCGCATAATCTTTGCCATAAGCCTTCATCTCATAGGCAAATGCACCCGTGTAGGTCTGACTCCCTTCGTCCTCTGTGGCATTAGGAAAACTTGAATTAGTGCTATAAAGAGGCTCACCCCCATAAAGGATCGGATTGCTGCTGACCCCAGCGGCGACCATCCTGACTTTCGCCCTTAGGCTCCCACCCCGGCTTTTCACGATGGGTATGTCCAACAGCGGCTCACCAGACGTCAATGTGGACGTCGGCTGTGGCGATTGAAATTTGAGATTAGGCGAAAGACCGTCATCGGCCTGAGCCATCGGGACCATCGTTGCAACGATAAAAGTGACTGCAACGAGGGGCTTACCTTTGTTCATAATTTACCTCTCTGGCGACTGAATCTGCTGGCGAATCGTCGATTTTGTAATGAGACCGTGAAACGTTTTGGGATCCTTCTTGGTGAGTATCCTTAAATACAAGGTCAATCATAGTCCTATTCAACCCATACCAAATAGCGGTTTTTTTGTACCCATAACGTTACAGCACATGCCTATCGGTTTACTCATTGGTCCCCACCATCAAAGCGCACTAATCTGGGGATAAATGTCTTTAGGTGGTGCAGAAAAACCTCCGTCGATCTTGATTTGTCCCCACAGAATTCATCGAAATGAAATAAGTTGGTGCATTTGACGATAGATCAATCACTTATATTATTCCCATATTTTTCAGTAGGTTACATGATTGAACAAATTTTGCTCAATCCAATGAGAGCCCTTAAGGGGATCGTCTCCATGTCATTTCCCACAAAGTTATCCACAGTTTTTGTGAATATTATGATTTGATTAAAAGGTCTCCTTCCAAGACTTGAAACCGGATGATGACGAACCTCATCCCACCCTTATGTGAGCAGACGCTTGCCTTTGAACCCTTCGGGGCCTCCTGTATCATCAGCGTTAGATTGAAGACTCCAGTAAAACCACCATCATGCCATTCATAAAGACTTTACTAAGACCCCTTCTAGCCATCCTCCTTTCGGCAATGTTGACCCATCAGGCCCAGGCGATGAATGGGGGCGATGAGGGACCTTGGGACGGGTTCCCAAGAACACAGCCAAGCCCCCGCTATGACAATGACCCAGGCGCCAACTTTCACTATTCCTTTGGAGTCACCAAAGCCTTCACGCCCTATAAGGATCCCGATAAAGCCGTGGCGCTGACCCTACCGAATCCTCTTGAGGACACTGACTTCGACAGTTACAACCTGATTGTGGTGGTCAGCGAAGTGGACGATGCTTTTTGGGGTCCGGCTCAAACGCTCAGAGTCTACAAACGAGGCACCGGCCTCCTCTACTACTGGCTCGTTTCAACCGGGATGGCCGGCCATGAAACCGCGAATGGCTATTTCTCACCCAAAGCCTTTTCCTCCCGTCACTGGTCCCGTGCCTATGATGCCCCGATGCTCTGGGCTGTCTTTTTTCATGGCGGTATGGCGCTTCATTCATCGCTCGATCGCTCATCCATTGCCGATATGGGTAAGGCCGCCGAATCACATGGCTGCATCCATGAGGAAGATTACCGTGCGGAAGAAATGTTTCACCTG
>CAILMG010000230.1 GCA_903835265.1 uncultured Methylococcus sp. | reverse complement strand
TGCCCATCATTCTCGGCTTGATGTAAGACGGTGTCCCGTGAGTAGAAGCTTAAGCCGGCGCCGACCGTCAAAACCGAGGCAGCCAGCAGCGAGACAACAACGGCAAGGAGACGATTTCGAAGACTCATGGCACTCCTTAAAGGCGCTGATCAAAGAGGCCGCCAACTAGACTAAAAAAGTCAGACTCCCTCAGCATCAGTCGCTGCTGGGAGCCGCCGGAGGCTTGCTCGTGGCGGGGGCCGGCGATGTGGTCGTTGTGTCCGTCTTAGATTCGCCACCCGCCAGATTTCTTTTGGTGTCCTTAGCGCCCTTGAAATCGGTTTCATACCAACCACCGCCCTTAAGACGAAAGCCAGCAGCGGAGATTAACTTGCTCAAGGTCACGTCATGACACGCGGGGCAAACCTTCAAGGGATCATCTGAAAGCTTCTGGAAGGCCTCCATTTGATGACCGCAGGATTTGCAGTGGTATTCGTAAATAGGCATAGAATCGTCAGTACTCCAACACGTTGGGAACATTGAGGAAGGACGTCCACCACCCCCTCAGGGGATCGGGGACAAGAAATCTTCCCGCTTCTCCATTTTACACGCCCCAAGGACCCATGATGGAATCACCAAGGCCCGCGGCCGATCCACCTCACCTGCCCGCCATTGGGGTCGGTGGACTCGTCTTTAATTCGAAGGGTCAAGTGCTTTTGGTCCAGCGGCGCTACCCGCCCCAGGCCGGACTGTGGCATATCCCCGGTGGCCGCCTTGAACCCCAAGAGACACTGATCGCCTGCTGCCAGAGAGAGATCCTTGAGGAAACGGGGATTACCGCCATTCCGGGCCCCATTTTGGCCGTCGCTGATCGAATGATTGAAGGGTTTCATTATGTGATCATCGACTTTCTGGCCACGCTCACCGAGGGCGACACCCCTCAACCTTTAGCCTCCTCGGATGCCTTAGAGGCCCGTTGGGTCGATGCGACTTCGTTGATTGATTATCCCTTGGTGGAAGGCATCCTCGAGGTCATTGAATCCGGCCTGACTCTGCTTCAAGGCGCGGCACCGATCGCTTTGACACAAAGTTCGACCCACGCCTGGCTTTTTACTGGCACGACCAAAGGCGATGGATGATGGAAAATAATGAGGGACTTTGAAACTCCGTCATCATTCGGCGGACTAATCCATAAACCCGTTGATTGTTTACTACCCAGAACAAGAAAGGCATCACACCTATGGCCAGCTTCAGCTTCGATGACAACATGTTCGCTCTTCAAAACCTGGTACCGGCCATTCATGGCGGACATGGGGATGACCAAGGCATCGTCCATCTGGTCGAAAACCTCCTAACTGCCGTCAATACGGAAAGACCGAATGGCTTTCATGTCCTAGGGGGTATTGAAGCGCTCGGGGCCAATGTTCACCCCCTGTTCATCCATTTTCCAATCGCCTTTTTGTTGGCTTATCTGGTCATGGAAACCTATGGATTGTTGTTTAAAAAACCCACAGCCCGCCGATTTGCCACAGGCCTTTTGAATCTTGGCGGATTATCTGCCCTGATCACCGTGGTCACTGGCTTGATCGCCGGCGGACTCGCGCCCCATAGTGCCGCCGTCCACTCCATCATGGAGTGGCATCAACGCGCCGGTATCACGGTCACGGTCATTGCCTTGAGCCTAATCCTGTGGAGAGCCTTCGGGGGCCTCCCTCAATCCCCCATGGCCATCACGCTCAATCTTTTACTGTCCTTTTTAATGGGTGGGCTGCTGCTGATCGGAGGAGATCTTGGCGGTCAGATGGTCTATCAACATGGTGTCGCGGTAAAAAGCCTCCAATCCCCGACGGATAGCTTTCACCACGAACACGCTAAGCCACTCGTTGACCATCCCTAACAGAGGGAGGTCGCCCTCAAAGGCCGAGATCATCGAGATCTGGATGTTCCTTTGGCCTTGGTCCCAGCGGCCAGTGAAAGAGGCGCTGTGAAGCCATGATCGGAAGGTCATTGATGCTGGCATCGCGGTAGCGCATGAGTCCATCTCCATCAAAGGTCCAGTTCTCGTTGCCATAGGAACGAAACCAATGACCTTCGCCATCATGCCACTCATAGGCAAAGCGGACCGCGATCCGATCCCCGCCAAAGGCCCACAAGTCCTTGATCAGGCGATATTCCAATTCCTTCGCCCATTTTCTCTTTAGGAATTTCAAAATTTGAGCTCTCCCCTCGAGAAATTCGTGACGGTTCCGCCATCGACTCTCTTCGCTGTAGGCAAGAACAACCCTTTCAGGGTCTCGCCCATTCCAAGCATCCTCCGCCATCTGAACTTTGATCCTGGCTGAAGCTTCATCAACAAAGGGGGGCAGAGGGGGGCGTTTTGTCGACATGGCAATTTTCCTAGAATGATCTCAGCGACTGGCTGATGTGCCTTGAAGCTCTGCGATCGTATTGATGTTAAGAAAAAGTTCAGGACAATCACTGTAATCAACGACTCCTAGCGCATGCTGATGAGCCCATGCATCAACCCGCCGTTCTCCCTGATGGAGGTAATGGGTGAGGCTCGTCTTAAGATGGGTACCTACGACCATGACCAGGGGTTGCAACCGTCCCCCATCATGGGGCATCACAAGATCATATTGACCGGTTTGATAGGCGGTTATCAACCGAAGCAAAGCCTCCGTCGAGAGTCTTGGGGTATCACAAGGCACAACCAGCAATGCTGAGCTTTTGGTCTGCCCCATCGCGCTTAAAAGGCCGGCCAAGGGGCCTTCAAAGTCAGTATTTAGGTCCTCGATCACGAGGTAACCCAGCCGCTGATAGTCCCCAAGATGACGATTGGCACTGATCAGAATATCCTCTACCACCGGACGCATGGCAGCAAGGACATGAGTGATTAAAGGCCGCCCAAGGTAGATCTGAAGCCCCTTGTCGAGCCCGCCCATCCGGCGGGCCCGCCCTCCGGCAAGAACCAGACCGGCGGGAGAGACTGCCCTGAGTGAATCCTGAGTGTTAATCTGCATGCTCTGATCTCTTTCGACCGTCTCTTTTCGATCCTATGTCACCGCGTATTCTGATCCCCCTCTTTCTGGCCTTCTTAGTGGGTTGCCCTCAAAAGGCTCAGGAGCCTCTTTTTTTCGAAGCCTCAACCACTCAAAAGACCTATCAGGATGTGTTGGCAGAACTAGAAATTGCCATCACCCAGCGCAATTTCAGGATCACCGGTCATAACAAAATCGGTAGTGTCATCCGCGAGCGCGAGGGAAGAGCCTTTCCTGATTATGACACCATCCAGTTCTGCAATTTGAGTGAAGCCCGCATCATGCTAGAACTCTCTCCCAGAATGGTCGCCTGGATGCCTTGCAATGTCTCGGTGCGCGCTCAAGGGAATCAGGTCATCGTCACGACCCATCTCCTCCCCATAGACTCTGAGGATCCAGCACTCAATGACTTTGCCCAGCGAATGAACGAAGAACTCAAGGCCATCGTCCAGTTCGCGGTCGCACCTTGATCGATTGCCGGCCCTTCAAAGGCCCTCTATGATGAGCACTTCAATTGACTAAGGATTTCGCGCCATGCCCTCTTCACGCTCTTCTTTCGCCATCATGGCGGTTCATCTTATTTTTTTAGGAAGCCTCTTAATAGCTGGGCCACTAGCGGCTAAACCCAAAGGGACATCCTCCAAGGCGACGACAGAAACCGCAAAAACGGCGTCCCTGATCAATGACTTCCCTACTCAGGCACGGGTTGAATCGGTGATGCAATGCATGGCAGAACACGGGGGGTCTAACCTCGACAACATGTATCACTGCGTCTGCGCCATCGATAAGATCGCGAGTCTCATGAACTTTAAGGATTATTCGGAATCACTGACCTTCACCTATATGTTTGATACGCCAGGCGATAAGGGCGGTGAATTTAGAGACCCGCCTCAATCCAAAATCCTGAGGGATCGTCTCAAGGCGGCAAGGGAAGAAAGCCAAGCCTGTTTCCCTAAACTTCCATCACCCTGAACCGAGATCCCGGGATCTATTGTGGGGGAACCCGGTCATTGTCCGCCATGCCTTTGAAAAATAGTATTAGCGAATAAAGAGCGAATAGCGTACACTAGCGGATGTTTGCAGCGGCCCTTTTATGTTAGGCCCGCCAGGATCAATCAGGCCCTCCCCCAACCAAGCGGGCGCCCCAAGGCTTCCTCAGCCCCGATTAATCCCGCAGACCTCCCGCGATTCTTCGGAAGTCCGTTTCCCGGATTCGCCTGCTCTATGCACCTCTTTTCAAGGCGCCCAGATCGTCTTTTGGCGATTCGACGGACTGGCGCACAGGAACCTCATTTCTATGGATTTTACTTCTCTGGGTCTTGACCAGAGCCTTTTAGAGGCTATTGCCGAACAAGGCTACACGACGCCCACCCCGATTCAGTCCCAGGCCATTCCAGCCGTTCTGGAAGGCCGGGATTTATTGGCCGCTGCCCAAACTGGCACGGGCAAAACCGCAGCATTCACTCTGCCGCTCCTTCAGCGCCTGATCGATCAGGGCACCCAACAAAAACCGCTTTCTCCAGGCCGGAGTCCGCGCATCTTGATTCTGGTCCCCACCCGCGAACTAGCGGCCCAGGTCAGTGAAAGCGTCGCAAACTATGGCAAAAGAACACCCCTCCGTCAGGCCGTCATTTTTGGCGGTGTTGGCATGCAACCTCAAATCAACGCCCTTCGGAGTGGCGTCGATTTTTTAATCGCGACCCCAGGTCGACTGCTGGATCTGGTGGCTCAAGGCCATGCCAAGCTCAACCGAATCGAAGTGCTCGTTCTCGATGAAGCTGATCGGATGCTCGACATGGGCTTCATTCGCGACATCAAAAAAATTGTGACCATGGTCCCAAAGGTGCGTCAGAACCTCTTGTTTTCTGCGACCTTCTCCAAGGAGATCCGGGAACTCGCCTCAGGCCTCCTCTATAAGCCCCAAAGCATTGAGGTTGCCGCTAGGAACGCGACCGCCGATCGGGTCGAACAGCATGCCTATCAAGCGCAAAAGGATTACAAGCAGCCTCTTCTGGTCCACTTGATGACCTCAGGCCTTTGGGGGCAAACGCTGATTTTTACCCGCACCAAACACGGCGCCAATCGGCTCTCCCAGCAACTGGAGAGAGATGGCTTTCTGGTCGGCGTCATTCATGGCAATAAAAGTCAGTCGGCGAGAACCAAAGCGCTCAATGACTTTAAGGAAGAACGCATTCAAGTCCTAGTGGCGACTGATATTGCGGCCCGTGGACTTGATATTCCCGAGTTGCCCCATGTTGTTAATTACGAGCTCCCGGACGTCCCCGCTGATTATGTCCACCGCATTGGCCGAACCGGTCGCGCCGGTGCTGGCGGGGTGGCGATCTCCCTCGTCTCCCGCGAAGAAGCTGTTCAGCTGAGGGACATTGAGCGTCTCTTGGGACGTAAACTCCCCCTGCATCCGATGCCAGAGGATATTAAGCCCCTAGCGAGGACCCAAGAACCCGCACCGTCTCAACGGCCCAAGGCCCGTCGAGATACCCCAGGTTCGCGCCGCGAACCCCAACGCAACCATCGGCAACCTGCCCATGGCGAGCGCCGCGGTGCAGTCAGGACATCCTGATGCCGATTGATCCAACCGCATCAATGTCATCCTGTTCGACTGCCACTGGAGCCGTTGAAGAAGGCCAGTTTGCTCCAGGCCAATCACCCTATCCATTCTGTGTCTATGGAGGACCACAATGATTCGACTCTACGCAGGCAACCTGCCTTCCGATATCACTGAAAACGAGTTCCAGGAACTGTTTTCCGAATTCGGCAAAATCTTTAGCTATGAACTCTCTCGTGATATTTTCACCGGGCGTTGCCGTGGTTTCGGTTTCATTGAAATGGAAGGGCATGAGGCCCGCGCAGCCATTACGGGCCTCAATGGTCGAACCGTTCGCGGCAATAGTATCCGCGTCAACGAGGAGCGCCCGCGCGCTAAGGGCCGAGGCGGCCGTCGCTAATCGAATATCTTGAATCGAACCTTTTTTTCTTTCCCCTTTTTTTATTAGGAGACCCCATGGCCATGAAACTTTACGTTGGAAATCTCAGCTACGACGTCAATAACAGCGAACTCGAACAGATGTTCACTCCATTTGGCACGGTTCAATCCGCCAGCATCATCACTGACCGAGAAACCGGCCGTTCAAAGGG
>CAILMG010000229.1 GCA_903835265.1 uncultured Methylococcus sp. | reverse complement strand
TCTCTTTTTATTCACCGAAGACACCGCCAAACCCCGTCTCATGGAACCATCCCTGACCCATCAAACGATTGCCTTAGCGGGACTTGCTCAGTCGGTTCATCTGGTTCAGCAGATCGCTAAACGTGGCCGCGCCGATGAGGAGGCGATGGCGCCTGTTATCGGGAGTGTTTTGATGGTCGATGCCGACAACATCGAGGCCGTTTATGGGGGTCTGATGGGTCTTAAGCTGGGTTTTCGGACGCTCATCCAGCAGCTCTCAGAGCCCCGCCAAGTGGATCCAGAGCTCGCTCGCTACGCTTCAACCCTCCTGTTTCTTGAGCGTGAGGTCCTTCAGCAGCCAGCAATGATTGAAGCAATTGGTATGGCCATTCAAGAGGCGGTTCAAGCGCGTGACGAAACCGGGGCGCTGCTGGATAGTCAGGTTTTAGCCGCATTGGCCCGGGGCTATCTCGCCACAATCAGCACCCTGAAACCCAAGGTCATCGTTTCAGGAGAGCAACGCTTTCTCGCTGAGGCGCATCATGCAGATCGTATTCGGGCCCTTTTGCTCGCAGGGATTCGATCAGCCCTCTTGTGGCGTCAGGCAGGGGGCAGTCGTTGGAAGATTCTTTTCATCCGAGGCCGGATAAGATCTGAGGCAGAGCGCCTTCTGAAGAGGCTGTAATTGAATGTCCTTGTTGATCATTCTGCTTACTATCGCTTCGCGACAGGGGCCCCGTTCAGCGCGGGTCGATTTTAATGAATTTGAATCGAGGGTCATCGGGTGTTCCTTCAAGAATCCCCGGATGCTCTTCCCGAGGCTCCCACTGAATAACTTCCTCAATCTTTTTGGCTAATGCCAGATCCCGTTCGGTAATTCCCTTGGCCGAATGGGTCATGAGTTTGACGATGACCATGGCATAGGTGACCGAAAGATCGGGATGATGCCAAGCGACTTCTGCGAGATGTCCGATGGTATTGACCAAAATGAGTGAAGCCTTCCACCCACTGGTTCGGTATTTTCGACGGATCCAACCGCCTTCGAGCGTCCAGTGGGGAAGCTCTTCCAAGAGCCGTTGCTGGACGAGTGCTTCTGGGAGTGTCGGCAGGCTGTTAGGGTGCATGGAGTCCTCGGTCACGATGGCGGTATGGCTTGATCAGCAGGGCAATGATCACATGGGTTCTTTATTCGACAGACTTTGAATTTCCTGTTTATGATGGGATCGTCCCGGTGAGGGTTTGCTACTTGGAAACTTCGAGTGGAATCTACCGGGCCTTGATTTCCATCGCAACAGCCGCAGTAAGCCTCTTTCTGGGGGCATGTCATGGACCTTCAGTGGATCGGGCCAGGAGCGGCCCTCGACCTGATGAGGGTCTTTTTAATGTGGCGGCTCAAAATAAGGAAGGACCTATGCAATTACCACTTGAAATCACCTTTCGCGGGATTCCCCATTCTGATGCGGTCGAGGCAAGGATTCGTGAGAAAGCGGCCAAGCTTGAACAGCATTGCCACAACATCACCAGTTGTAGAGTTGCGGTCGAGGCCGAACATCATCACCAACACCATGGGAACCTTTATAAGATTCGCCTAGACATCGCTGTACCCAATAAGCATATCGTTATAAGCCGCGATCATCATGACAAGCAATCTCATGAGGATATCTACGTGGCCCTGAGGGACGCCTTCCAAGCCGCAGGTCGACAGCTTGAGGAATACAGCAGAATCCAGCGGGGAGAGGTTAAACATCATCCCCGCAGCGACGACATTGGGGAGGTCTGAGTACAGAGGGGCTGGCGGTGCTTTCAAAGGCCCGCCAGCCAGGGCCTTAACGATGCCGTGTGACCCTGATTAAGCGGGTGCCTGAGCGATGGTCCTGGAGTGTTCGTCCTTCAGGGTCAATGAGACTCCAGAGATAGCCTACGCCGAGGCAGCTCCCGCCGAGGAGGGCCCAAATGCCCCTCAGCAGCGCTTGCTGCCACTGGCAAGACGTGCCATTGAGGCTTTGAACCCGAAGGCCCCAGGCCCGCATTCCAAGGGTTTGCCCACCATGGGTCCAAAACCACCCAAAAAAACCGAGTCCGGTCACGATCAAAAAGAGGCTGTAACCAGGATATGCCGGACTAAAGGCTTCCCCCCCCCGAAAGGCGATCAAGATGGCTGTCAACACAAAATAAATGCTGGCGAGCAACAATCCATCATATAAAAGCGCCGCTAAATGGCGGAGGAATCCAGGCTTAGCCGAGGCCTCGGGTGGAATCCCGCCCAAGGCCTTGGCCAAAGGGATCCTCTTTTGGCGGGATTTCCGTTTCATTCTGGGGTGGTCGGCTTCTTTTCAATCGGCCCTTTGGCAAAGACGGCACCAAAATACATCGAAAAATAAACGAGGGCGCTGACTAAGATGAGGGTCAGAATCACCGGCGGGCGAATTAAAGGAAGAAATATCAGGAGGCCATAGAGCATCACAAAGGCACTGGTCTGGAAGGAGTGAGAGAGGAATTCGTTAAAACGGATTTTGAACATGGCGTGGTCTCAACAAGATAGCAATGCGCTCAAAGCGCATCATTATAACGGCGGTTATCGGGTTCCTTTTTGGTCCTGATCGTACCGACGTTCTTTTCGCCTCATCAGGGTTTCACTAGTGGAAGGGCCAAGGCCCTAGCCAGCGTGTCAAGGAGTCGATGCGCGGCATCTGAAGGGGTCCTGCCGGTGGCCAGGACGCCATCTTCATGACCCCCCATGACCAAGACTGTAAAGGGGTCTTGGCTGAGGAAGCGCCCGATCGCAAGGGCCATGGCGGGGGTCCCATAACCGATGTTAGATTCGGTGCTTTGAAGATCGAGGGTAACGGCGTTTTGCCAGATCATCGGGGCATGGGCATGCAGCACAACCTGAATGTCAGGGTGCGCCTGATAGGCAGCGCCGTGAGTCATGGCTTCTGAAGAGGGCGCCAACGGGCCCTTAGCTTTGACTGTGTTCGATTCGAGGTCAAAGGCGCTGACCATCGAGTAATGGAGCGCCGATAGATCAGGGGTACCGCCGGTTTGTGTGCCGCTGATTGCAAACCCACTCCCGATTTTTTGGCTAACATTGCCATAGCCAAGGCCTCCATATCGGGCGGGATCGCAGCCATTGAGTCCCAGTTGATAGAGGATCTTTCGCCAGGCGTTCAGTTCGCATAAAAGGGTTTCATCGAGAG
>CAILMG010000228.1 GCA_903835265.1 uncultured Methylococcus sp. | reverse complement strand
GATCTAATTCAATTGAGAAAATGAGGGGCTCAGTCGCTCGATAGACATCATTGAATCAAGGGGATCGATTCTTCGATGCCGGCCTCCACAAAGACTCGAATCTTGGTCTCCAGCTGAATATAAAGCGCCAGATTCCGGTATGACATGAAAGTGGCTAACTGCTGGAAGTATTGACGGGTAATCTCCGCCCTCTTCTCATCGAGCTCCAGTCGGTCCATCACGTATTCCTTAGCTTCTTCATCGCTCATGCCATCGAGGCCCTTCCCGAGATCAAACAACACCTCACGACGCTTCAGTCGAAAGTGATCAAGGTTCACCTGATACTGAGCATAAAGCGGCCAGAACCGCTTTGATATCTCCGGGTTCAAATGGAGGTGCTGAGCGATCAAATCACGCCGCTTTTGACTGAAGTCCTTGAAATCGACACCGCTCTCTTCATGCTCCGGGTTCAGCGTCTCCGCCGCGAACCCCTCGCCGAGAGTGGCAAAGCCAAAAAGAAATGGCGAGGCCAGAAAAAAAAAGACTCTTATGGGTTTTGGCATAGACTTCAACCGTATCAACGTCTTCGATAATATGGCCCTCTATCCTGCAGGGGCCTTGGACAAAGGGAACGTCGCAGGAAGCCACCGACGTCAGTTCAAGATCACCCGCGAAGTCTGACACAGTTAGTGGTCATTGGGTCATACGATGACCCCCAAAAGCCCCCGCTCCAGCCAACTTGAAGAACTAAAGTGAAATTTAAGATCTCATTGAAACGTCTCCTGATCCTAGCCTTGATGACTCTGTTGTCGGCCTGCGCGACCAACAAGATCACCGGCCGAAGCCAAGCCATGATCGTCAGCGATGAAACGGCTGCCAAACAATCGACCACGGCCTATAACCAGCTCATTGGAGAAGCCGGCGACAAACGTCTTCTCGATGAGGACACCTATCAATTAAGCCGCGTCCAGTCGATTGCCAAACCGCTCATCAAAAAGGCAGTCGAACTTCGACCTGAAGCCAAAGACTGGCGCTGGGAAGTCCATATTCTCAAGGCAGAAGAAGTCAATGCTTGGTGTATGGCCGGCGGCAAAATGGCGGTCTATACCGGACTCCTCGATAAGATCCAGCCTACCGATGATGAGCTTGCCGCCGTATTGGGCCATGAAATATCCCATGCCCTTTTGTCCCATCAGGCGGAAAAACTATCAAGAGCACAGATGCAAAAGGCCGGGTTGGCGGCGGGAATGCTGGCGGGCGCCTTTTTCGGAGTCAATCTCTCTAGTATCGCTCCGATGGCTGATTCAGTGGCGACCCTTGGGCTGCAACTACCCAACAGCCGTCAGGCTGAAGCAGAAGCGGATGCTGTGGGCATCGAGATTGCAGCAAAGGCGGGCTTTAATCCGGAGGCTGCGGTCACCCTTTGGCAGAAAATGATGGGGCAGGAAGGGCGCGCGGCACCAGAATGGTTGAACACCCATCCAGACCCTGCCTCAAGGATCGCCGCAATGACCATCAAGGCTCAGCAGTTGATGCCGGTCTATGAAGAAGCCAAGCGGCAACTCCATGACGGAGGATCCACTGCTCAAGCGCTCGAACATGCAACGCCAGCCCCTTGAAGGAAAGCGTAAGCTTAAGAGGGGTGAGACGTCGCCGTCCCAGGACTCGATTTCCCTTCAAGGAGATCCATGAACAGTTGCTCTAGCCGATTGGTTGCAAGGCGCAGGCTGGTGACCCGGATCCCTTGTTGATGCAGCGCATCAAAGAGGCTATGAAGTCCAAGATGATTCGGTACATCAACCGCCAGCGTCATGACATCGACCCGCTCAAGATGACAACCATCGATAGAAGGCACCACCCAGAGGGGGGCTTCAAGGCTCAGGAGATAGCGGTTGATGTGCATGCGGGATAGGAGATTCTCCATCGTGTTGTGCTCCACAATCAGACCATCATTGATGATCGCGATGTGACGACACAGCTGTTCAGCTTCCTCCAAATAATGCGTGGTGAGGATAAAGGTGGTTCCCTCCCGATTAATTCGATTCAATAGTTCCCACATGCTTCGTCGAATCTCGATATCAACCCCTGCCGTTGGCTCATCCAGAATCAGGAGTTTAGGGGCATGAACCAACGCACGCGCAATCATCAAACGACGTTTCATACCGCCCGAGAGGGTTCTTGAAATCGTGTTTCTTTTTTCCCATAACCCCAACTGATCAAGGCAACGCTCAGCCTGAATCAAGGCCTTTTTTCGAGCAATCCCCTGATAGCCGGCTTGATGAACGACGACACTTAAGACCGTCTCGAACTGGTTGAAGTTGATCTCCTGAGGCACCAGCCCAATCATCCTTTTAGCCTCATCAGGCTCAAGATCAAGGTCATGGCCAAAAATTTGGACCGATCCTGACGTCTTATTGACCAGCGAACTGATAATGCCAATGGTGGTCGATTTCCCGGCGCCATTGGGCCCAAGGAGCGCGAAAAAGTCGCCCGCCGCCACCTCGAGATCAATTCCCCGGAGTGCTTCAGCGCCATTTTTATAGGTTTTGCGCAATCCCTTCAGGGATAATGCTTTCATGTTGGGTGTTTTATGCTGGTTTTTTTGTAAAAATACTCGGGTCAGGCCCATGGTCAACTAGGTCCCTTGAGGTCATCCCCGTGATTTGAAACGCTCCATCTATTCTAGCCGAACCGAACCTTTGCCCCTGACACATTCCCTGAAGACCCCTTGATCAACTCAAAACGCCCCACACAGGTCGCCGCCGTCGACCTCGGCTCGAACAGCTTCCATCTTATTGTCGCTGAACTCCGGGCTAACGAGATCATCGTTCTCGATCGATTGCGGGAAATGGTGCAGCTTGGCGCGGGATTGACCCCCGAACGCTATCTAACCCCTGAAATCCAACAACGAGCCCTTGGATGTATCGAGCGGTTTGGCCAGCGTCTTCGCCACCTCCCTCCAGGCAGCGTTCGTGCCGTTGGGACGAATACGCTGAGGGCAGCCCACAATGCAGGCCCGTGGCTGCATGAAGCCGTTAAAGCGCTAGGGCATCCCATCGAGATTATTTCAGGGATTGAAGAAGCCCGAATGATCTATCAAGGCGTCTCTCAAAGTTTACCCAAAGACGGCAAACGCCGTTTGATCATGGATATCGGCGGTGGAAGCACCGAGTACATCATCGGCATCGATGAGACTCCACTTCAGAAGGAAAGCCTCAAAATGGGCTGTGTCGCCATGAGCATGGCGCATTTCGCCGACGGTAAGATCAGCGCCAAACGATTCAGGAAGGCCATTATTGCCGCGGAGCGTGAGCTTGAGCCTTACCAGCACCTATTCCATAGTCGCCAGTGGAATCAAGCGGTCGGTGCCTCCGGCACTCTACGAACCGCCCAAAAGCTCCTGGTTGCCCGTGGCTTCAGTCGGGATGGGATTACTGCGGCAGGCATCGATCAGTTGATCGAGGTCATCCTCACCGCCGGCCGGATGACCCGAACCGATTTCCCCGATCTTGATCCTGAGCGTTTCAAAAGCTTCCCCGGCGGTCTTGCGATTATCAAGGCAACGTTTGAGCTCCTGGATATTGATCGAATGATCATTGCCGATGGGGCCTTGAGGGAAGGCCTCCTTCATGATCTTCTAGGACGCATCAACCATCACGATATCAGGGATCGAACGGTTCAAGCGCTAGCGCATCGTTATCATGTTGAAGCGGAACATTCCCGTCTGATTGAAAATACGGCACGCCGCCTTCTAGACCAGGTCACCCTGCCTCCTTCTCTTGATCTTGAGACCGCCCGCCAGTGGCTCGAGTGGTCCGCTGCCCTTCATGATATCGGACGGGATATTGCTCACAGTGGCTATCACAAACATGGTGCCTACATCCTCGCCAATGCCGATCTTCCGGGCTTTTCCCGCCAGGATCAGCTATTGATGGCCACACTGGTGCGATCACAGCGTCGCAAATTTCCAGCGCGCTTATTCAAAGAGCTAGACGCCCCCTGGGACGAATGTGGTCCTTTTATGGCCCTCATCCTTCGGATTGCCATTCTGGTTCACCGAAGCCGCGCTCTCACCCATTCACCGCCGATATCGATCAGAATCGATCGCCACAACATCTTCTTAAGGTTTCCCGAGGGCTGGCTGGAAGACCATCCCCTTACTAACGCTGATCTGGAGCTTGAGGCGGGTTACCTTGCGGCGGAAAACATCCAGCTAACCTACCTCTAATCCCCCACCCATCGATAGACCAACGAGTACCAAAGAAATCCAAGGATTTCATGAGCGGCCTCATAGCTTCGAACCAAGGCCCAGATATCCGGGAGAAATCCCTCAATATTGGCCTCGGCGGGGCCCTCGCAGCCGGTCCCTGCCGCCGTGACCTTGAGTCCTTGGCGCTCGAATTCCCGAACCGCACGCCGAAGATGCCATCCTTGACTCACCAGAACAACGCCGTTTAATCCTTCCTTCTTGAGGCGTGCGGCCGAAAAGGCGGCATTTTGTCGGGTGGTTTTAGAAAGACCTTCCTCCCACCGCACGCGGATTCCATAATCTTTTTCCAGAAATTCGCCCATCGCCTGCGCCTCAGAGACCGTCCCGAAGGCCGCCCCGCCCGAAACCAGGATCGGGAGACCGAGGATTTGGTGAAGCCTTGCTGCATAACGGACACGCTCAAGGACCAGTGGCCTCAGGGCGGCATCGCCCCCATATTCAGGGGCCTTTAAACGAACACCCCCGCCAAGAACCACGATGACATTCATCGTTGGATCAGCGGTGATCGATGCACAGGGAACCTCAATAAGAGCCATCAACGCTTTGGAGACAATGGGCACCGAGAGGACAAGAATGCCCAATAAGCCCACCTGGACCAGAGATTGTCCGATCCTAGGGGAGCGCTGATAGAGGAACGATCCCGTCAGTGCTAGGATGACAAAGCCGAACGGTGGCACGATAAGAATCCCCATCGCTTTGCCTATGGCCCATAATGCCGTCTCTATCAAAATCATGGCGTCGATCCCCTTCATCGTGCCTTTGGGGAGGAATCCTGCCCCAGTCAAGTTGGTTTAATTCAATGGAACAAAACGATCGCGGTCTAGTCTGACTTTTTGTTACGGCAATAAAGGTCCCCGTGAAGACCATGACCTCCGGGGTGAAACGATCCGTAGCACAAGAGTCGACACGGATGGTCCGTGTGTTGCGGAATGAGGTTGTCCCACTTTAGGAAATCCCCCGGCAACCGAACTCAGAAACGGGAACCAGACGAGGAACCCTTAAGGCTCCGACTGCCGAGTGTGTAGTTTAAAGTCTGGATTTTAATACCAAGAAGAGGAAGAGACATGAAAGACATGACGAAGAACATCCTCCTGTGGGTCGTCATCGCATTTGCGCTGCTATCGATGTTCAATTACTTCGGTTCACGCGGAAAGCAGCAGCCGGCCATGACCTATACGAATTTCATTTCAGCAATCAATCAGGGAACGATCCGGCAACTGAGCATTGATGGCGAAATCATTAGCGGCATGATGACCGACGGCGACCGCTTCCTGACGTATAACCCAGGCGATCCCCATTTGATTGATGATCTCCTTAAAAACCATGTCGATATCAAGGTCGTTCCTGCTGAACACCCCTCCTTCCTCATGCAGTTGTTCATGGCGACCTTCCCGATGCTGCTCCTGATCGGTGTCTGGGTCTACTTCATGCGCCGGATGCAGGGTGGTGCTGGCGGTGGTGCCATGAATTTTGGCAAAAGCAAGGCGAAGCTCATCGAGGAAGACAAGGTCAAGGCCACCTTCAACGATGTCGCCGGGTGCGATGAAGCCAAAGAAGATGTTCAGGAAATGGTGGATTTTCTAAGAGATCCCAGCAAATTCCAGAAACTGGGCGGCTTGATCCCCCGTGGTGCTTTGATGGTCGGACCCCCTGGTACGGGTAAGACCCTTCTCGCCAGAGCGATTGCAGGCGAAGCGAAGGTGCCTTTCTTCTCCATTTCAGGTTCTGACTTTGTTGAAATGTTCGTGGGTGTCGGCGCCTCTCGGGTTCGGAACATGTTCGAGGAGGCTAAAAAGCGCGCGCCTTGCATCATCTTCATCGACGAAATTGATGCCGTAGGACGCCAGCGTGGCGCCGGTCTCGGCGGCGGACATGATGAAAGGGAACAGACGCTCAACCAACTTCTGGTCGAGATGGACGGCTTCAGCGGTAACGAAGGCATCATCATCATTGCTGCGACCAACCGGGCTGACGTTCTCGATAAAGCCTTGCTTCGCCCAGGTCGTTTTGATCGCCAAATCACCGTGGGCCTCCCAGATGTCAGAGGCCGCCAACAGATTCTCGCCGTTCATATGAAGCGGGTCCCTGTCGCGGATAATGTCGAACCTGATTGGCTGGCTCGAGGGACTCCTGGATTTTCCGGGGCAGATCTTGCAAACCTGGTGAATGAAGCGGCCCTCGTTGCCGCCCGAATGAACAAGAAGCAAGTCGAAATGGATGACTTTGAAAAGGCAAAGGATAAGATCTTGATGGGTGCCGAGCGGAAATCCGCCGTCATGAGCGAAGACGAAAAGTTGGTGACTGCCTATCATGAAGCCGGCCACGCCATTGTTGGTCGCTTAGTGCCTGAGCATGATCCCATCTACAAGGTCAGCATCATTCCTCGTGGCCGAGCCCTTGGGATCACCATGTTCCTTCCAGAACGTGATCAGTACAGTGCCAGCAAGCAGAAGCTTGAAAGTCAGATCTCATCACTCTACGGCGGCCGCATCGCAGAAGAGCTGATCTTCGGCGCTGAAAAGGTCACCACCGGGGCCTCCAATGATATCGAGCGCGCGACACAGTTGGCTCGCAACATGGTCACTCGCTGGGGCCTGTCGGAACGTCTTGGCCCCCTGGCCTATGGTGAAGAGCAAGGCGAAGTCTTCCTCGGCCGTTCGGTGACTCAAACCAAGTCGGTATCTGAAGAGACCGCGCATCTGATTGATGAAGAAATTCGTTCCTTCATCGATC
>CAILMG010000227.1 GCA_903835265.1 uncultured Methylococcus sp. | reverse complement strand
CCACTATTATCAGCGTTTTAAGTTCTCCGGCAGCTTTTATGTGAACGATCTTGATTTCAGCTCCTTTCCGTTTCACACCCTCACACTTCCGCTCGTTTTTGAACTCGAGGAACAGGACTTACCGCCTGAATTCACCCATACGAAGTTGCTCATTGACCAGCCAGGTTCAGGGCTCGGTCGTTATAGGGATATCATGGGCTATTCGACCACGAACTTCTCCAAGCGAACCTTCATGCATGAATATGCGACCAACATGGATGGACAACAGTCAGGTCCTGGGGTGAATAACGTCTATCAGGTCCGATTTGAAGTTAGCTACCGGAAATCGACCAATTCGACCATACTGAGACTCCTGCTCCCGCTCTGCATCGTCATGGTTGTGGTGTTTGCTTCGCTTTACCTTCCGGTCAGTTGCTTTGAACTTCGGGTGACGATTCCACCCACCATGGTCCTCTCCCTCATTTTCTTGCAGCAAGGCTATCAGCAGTCATTACCAGACCTCAATTACATCACTCCCATGGATGCCGCCTACAATGCCTGCTACCTCGTCAATTTAATCTTATTCGTACTCTTCGTCTTCGACATCATGCTTCTCAATGAAGCCCCTGAGGGGCAAGAGTTGATGACCATTGAACGCATCAGGAGGATCGATCGCTGGATGCAACTCGTGATCGTTCTCTTTCTATTCAGTGCCACTGGCTTGGTCTTCATGGCCCATCTTGTGTTTTAGCCGTGAGTGATCAGGGGACCTTTTTGGAAGGATTCGCGTCTGATCAACATCGTCCTCTTTTTCACGCCTCAGGAATCCTCTTCCGATGATTGAACGCCTTCACGCGACTTACGAACCTATTGTTCGGTTGGACAGCCGATCACCGCCCTCACCTAGCGTTGATCAGCCAACATCATCCGAGTCGGGGGTGCTGGATGACAGTACCTTTCGATCCATTGAAGTTGAACTCCTTTTTGAGGCGGTCAAGGAAACATCCACGACGATTGGTGCTGCCGTTTTGATGCGCTCCCTCCGGGACCCTCTCAGGGATATCGACCTCCTCAAGGCCAAGCAAGGGGCTCTCCTTGAAATTGATGCGCGGCCTGAGATCTTTCAAGGTCTTACAACCATCATCAAGCGAGCCAAACGCCACGAAAAAAGCTTTTATGAGCTTCTTTATGGGTCGTTTATGGGGATGTTCAGCTCGAAAGCGCATGAACTTGAGCTTGAGGGCTACGGCTACAGCAGCTATATCGAAGGGACCCAGTTTTTAAAAGATCTCGTGGAGGGCGCCAACGCGTTACCCGCCCCTAAGAACCCCTATCTTGAAGCGCTGCTCACTGACCTTAAAGCCCTCGAATCTTCAACGGCTTACCAGCTGGCCAAGGGGCCTTGCTATCGCGCTGAACACGGGATGATCACCGCCTCAGAGAAACGCTGGTGGACTCCGGCGATCCGTTTCAATCCCTCTCTGTTCAAGCCGATTGGACTGTTATTGTTCATTTCGGCGCTTTTCATCGCCGGTCAGTTTGTCCCCTTGCTACTCGACATGATTGCCTCCGCCTTTTGGTTATTCCTATTACCCGTGGGATTTCTCTATATCCCCATGGTCGGAAGCTTTGACCGCGATGGCTGCATCTACCCCCTCAGAGACATTTTCAGGGCCTCCCCTGAAGTCCATCGTGCTGTCGATGCGTTGGGACTTTTGGATGAACTTTTTTCCATGCGACAGTGGCGCGACCACTTTGGCCATCCGACCGTGCTTCCAAGCTTTTTGGATGAGCGCTGCCATCAAATCAAGGTCACCGATGTGCGCAATCCGATTCTCGGTAAGGGTCAACGAGATTATGTCGGCAACTCGATCGATCTCACCCATCAACGGCTGACCCTGATCACGGGGCCCAATAGTGGTGGGAAGACCGCGTTTTGCAAAACCCTCGCTCAAACTCAATTGCTAGCCCAAACCGGAGGCTATGTCCCTGCTGAAACCGCAGCCATGACCGTCGCCGATCACATCTATTATCAGGCCCCAGAAATCAGCCAATTGGCCGATGGTGAGGGCCGCTTTGGAACAGAGCTTCGCCGCACCAAAGCCATTTTCCTTGCAGCGACGCCTAAGAGCCTCGTGATCATGGATGAGCTCTCCGAAGGAACCACCCACGAGGAAAAGATCGAGATCTCTAAAACGATCCTCGATGGCTTTTCAAAAAAAGGGAATAGCACCCTCCTGATTACCCACAATCACGCACTGGTCGATCAGTACCAAAAAGACCCCCTCGCGATGGGCCAGCAAGTAGAATTTAAAGAGGATCAACCGACCTATCGGGTCATTGAAGGGATTTCTAGAGTCAGCCACGCACAGCGCGTCGCCGAAAAAATAGGCTTTGGTAAGGCCGACATCGATCGCCACCTTAAGGGGGGCTGAGGGCGAGAAGCCCCCCTCACGATCTCAGGAGCCGATCTCCTCAGCGGAAAGTCCAGCATGAAGTCGCGCCTGCTGAAGATGCGACTCTAATTCTTCGATACGCTCGAGGAGTCGGTAGCCTAGCGCTAGAGTCTTAAGATCGAGTTCAAGCTCGAAATCGGCTTCAAGCCGACGAAGGCGCCGCATCAACATCAACGTTTGGTCATTGAAAGCCCAATCGTTTGGCGAGGCGCCAGAGGGGATGAGGACCCCAATGTCGACCAATTCGGCGATGTCCGTGGGACTCAGGTTTGAGATGGAGGCAAATTCTGTGAGGCACGTCGCTGTGATGTCGATGGTCATGTCCACTGAACCCTTAATCATCATGAGTCCCTCTTAGGATGCAGGAAGGCTTCGAGTTGTTCCCTGGGATTAAAACCAGATAACCCCTTCAGTTGTTCATAAAGATGGCGCTCCGCCTCGCTGATGTCATCTGGAATTGCCATCACAAGATGCACAATCAGATCGCCGGCCCCTTCCTTCGGTTTAGGGAGTCCTTTGCGAGGCAGCCGCATCTTCTTTCCAGAGGGGCTCAAAGGCGGCACGGTGAGGCTAATAACCCCCTCAAGGGTCGGCAGCTGGATGGTGGCCCCGAGGATCGCTTCAGCAGGCGTCAGCGGCACATCAAAATGAAGATCATGACCTAGAGGCCTCAGAAAAGGATGCGGCAGCAAGCGGATGGTCAAATAAAGATCGCCATCGGCACCGCCATGGAGACCCTTGCCGCCTTTGCCACGAAGCCGCATTTTCTGGCCATCCACCACGCCCTTGGGGATCCTCGCCTTAAAATGATGCGGACGATGAACCGGACGTCCCGCAGCATCACGTCCTTGAACCTGAAACTCTAGATCGAGGGTCGTTCCATGAGCGGCCTCCTCCAGCGTGAGGGTGGCGGCGACTTCATAATCTTGGCCTTTGAGGGGTTGGGCCTGATAGGCGCCGCCTGGCCCTCGACTGCCGCGACTCCTTGACAGCTCCTCAAAAAGATCAGATAAATTGATGCCCTCAAAACCCCCGGCACGAGCAAAGTCATCAGGATCAAAGCCGCCCCCTGGCGCCTGACTGAAATGACTGCCCCATTCAGGCGGTGGCCTCACCTCTTCGCCCGGTTGGTGGCGACCCAACTCATCGTAGGCCTTCCTCAGCTCCGGATCTTTGAGGGTTCGGTAGGCCTCGTTGACCTCCTTGAATTTCTCTTCCCCCTTGGGATCCTTAGAGATATCAGGATGATACTGGTGCGCCAGCTTCCGATAGGCTTTTTTGATATCACCGGCAGTTGCCTGTCGCGACAAGCCTAAGATCTCGTAATAATCCTTGAACTGCATGTGGTATGAGGAGAGGAGACTGCTTCATGAATCTGAAATCGGCACCAAGGTGTCGATCATGGTTAGAGACCATCTTAAACCAAGCCGGAACAAATCGCTTAAGGGTCTCGGTTGGGGATCAAATTCGATGCCCCGCCAGCGGGTGACAAAAATATCGGAAGAACCCTCTCCCAACAGCAGTCATGGGTCATCGAAGCCCAGACCATGACCTGACTTTTTTGCCGTGATCGGGCAATCCCTTCGGCCCATTCAAGGGGGATCCTCTCATCACCGTCGGCTAAAAGATGAAGTTCATCGTAATCGTGGGTCTTCGGCTCTTTAGAAGGATTTAACGACCCAACCAGCGGGCTAAAACCATGCCACTGTGCCCAAGCATCGGGATCAAGATTACCCGCAAGGGTGATGACTCTCCTCACCTTCTTTATTCGGTTAGCCATCAACAAGGCGAGCGTAGCCCCCCCGCTATGACCAATGAGGATCAATCCATTGACCTTCAGCGCCGCGACCACGGCATCGAGCCCCTCAACCATCGCATCGACCACCACTTGACTATACCGCGCCTCGGTCCAGAGAGACTGGCTGCATCCAGGATCTTCTGCATGACCAAAATAACAAGGTCTCCCAAGGTATAATGAAGGACTGGAGTCGATCGCCATTAAGCGCAGCATCAGGGTGTCAGCGGGCGTTGGATCCTCGGCCTTGAGGTTACGGTGAACCCAAGGCCGACCATCTCCCTCAAGATAGACATGAAGGACGCGATCAGACGCCCACGCCGCTCGATTCCTTGCCGTCTCGAGGATATACCCCTCAGACTGGATGGGAACGCTTTGGATTCCTAGATGGCTGGTCGTTGATTCAAAGGATTCTGGGATCCCTTGACATCCCCAAAGGCTGCTCAGGATCACCATGAAGAGTCGGTTAAGCGTGGAGTAAACCATGGATCTATTGATCAAGATTGTGGAATTCCGGGGAGACACAGAAGCGAGAGAATATCGCCTCAAGGGACATTCGACTTCATTCGGACGTTCCGAACAATGCAATATTGTCCTCATCAACGATAACGGTGTCTCCAGAGAGCATGGGGTCATTCATGTGCAAGATGGGCATTACCGTTATACCGATCACAGCACCAATGGCACCATTGTCATCAACCGGGATCTCCATCTCCAACACACGAGCACCGATATAGAAGCGGGGGACCTCCTCAAAATTGGCGACTATGTCCTCGCCGTCGAACGGGTTCCACCCGCAGAAGACATCGTGCAACAACCAGAGGCTGCTGCGCCCTTTGATGAAGGCTATCAAACCGCCCTATACGACATTCTCGCCGCCGCCGGTCTCAAGAACGTCGATCTCCCGCCCCTCGAAGCCACTGCCCTTGCTCGCCGAATCGGCCAATTACTTGAAGCTTATACCCGCGGCCTTCGCACCGCTCTCTCCGCAAGGACACAGGTCAAACAGCAATTACATGCCGAACTGACCCAGATGGTTCCAAAGGCCAATAACCCCTTGAAATTTTCTGTTGATGAACGCCACAGTCTTGAACATCTGATGTATCCCGAACAGCAAGGTTATAGCGACGGGCTGTCGGCCATTGAACAGGGATTTTCAGATCTCATCCAACATGAATTGGCGCTGATGAAGGCCCTGCAGTCAGCCTTCAGTGAACAACTCAAGGCGTTTGCTCCTGAGCATTTTGAAGGCACTGAAAAGACGGCTATGAGCTTCCAGAAAAAAATCAAAGCGTGGGATCATTACCGTGAGAGCTACCCAGGACGCCGCGATGAAGCGCTTAGGGAACTGCTAGGCGATGCCTTCAGAATTGCCTACGAAGATGAGATCAAAAGATTTCGATCCAACCTCGGGGATTGATGCCCCCCCGTTTAGCGAGCTTGAGTCGCATAATGATCTAACAGGGTTCCGATCCAGCGCCTCAAGGGTTCGGGGAGTGCCTCCTGACCCGCTCGAGCTTCGTGCACCCTGGCCGCGATCACAGCAGCCCGGCTGCCCCCTAATTGATGATCCATAAGACCTTCCTTAATCGGCGTCAGATTCATCAGAATCTGTGTCAATGGAGACAGGTCCTCCGCCGTGTCATTACCCGCATCGATCAGCTTCTTGAAAGAGGACTTCAGCGCCAGGAGAGGTGTTTGGCTGATAGGCAAGGTCAACCCCCCACCCTCCAAAGGCAAGTGCAGCGAATTTTGGAGCTTGCCTTCGACCACTAAGGTTGTTTCCCGATCGAGCGTCTCGAGAATGAAAGCCAGCGGATTACTGGAACTCTGGAGAACGTCGATTTGCGCCACCGAAGCCTCAAGGCCTATCGCCTGTTTGATCGAGAGATCATTTAACGCCCGGTTCCAAGCTTCAAAATACTGTTTGAGATAGGCCTGTTCAAGATCGCCGTAGAGTCGAGCCGCCTCGGCAACAGTGGGGGCATGCTGTAACCCATGCAAGACCCAATGGTCTTTCAATACGGAGACCATAAACCCGGGGAGCCTTTGTAAAAAAACGTTGCGATAGCCGTCAACCGTATAAAGACTTGGAATAGTGACATCCCCTTGACCGGTGCCATCCCCCGTGATGAACAGCTGATCGGCTAAGGGTCCTGCCGCCGACTGCAAGATGAGATCCTGGGGGCCGTTGGTGATCACCATCACCCGATGAAATCGAGCCATGAGAAGCGTGATGGGCGGCATCCTTAGGAGTCTATTCCTCACCTCATTCAGAAGGGACTCATCAACCGCTGTCACGGTTGGCGGCAAGGTCAGCAAATGGTTGAGGTGCCGCACAAACGGAACGGACCATCGCATCATCTGATGATAAGGGAGCAACAGCTCCCGGAGCGCATCAGCATCCCAATGATCCGCTTTAGCGAGCATGGTGGCTGCCTTTAAAAGATCAAACTGTTCGACGGGCGCAGCCGTATTCTCCCTTAAAACCGATTCTATATCTTTCAACACCAGGGGTTTGAAACTCCTGATGAGTTGCTCCTGATACGCCATCTCTAGAGCCTTATCGACACCCGTCCCTTGGCGCCAGAACCCGAGCACCAAAGCGCTCCCTGACTCACTAGGCGCCCATTGATCGAGCCTTGAAAGGACCTCACTACGCACAGAATCCAATGCATTCCCGCCAACCGAGTGCCCTTGTGCCCATGCTGTGATTCTTTGATGGGCCTCATCCAGCCGTTTTGATTCTGCCAAGAATAACGAGAAGAAATAGAACAAAACCATCAGCGACAGGACAGCTAAACCGACCCGAAGGCTTTTCCGCCAGCGCCGCTGGCGCCGAATCAGATCTTCGTCGAAGGTAGCAATGGCAGATTCTGGGAAGATCACACGGTTAAATAAGTCCTGCGTAAAATAGCTTTTGCCGATCCCGGTGAACGCCTCAGCGAGAGGGAACGAGAGTCCAAACCCAGAGGACATCCCGGCCAGAAGACGATCGATCGGTGTCCCATTTTGGGTGGCACTGGTGATATAAATACCCCGAATCCAAGCCGGTTGATCTCCGCCCTGTGCATCCATGACCCCTTGCAATAGGGTCTCAAGTCGGGACTCGATGCTCGCGAGTTGCTCTGGAAAATAAAGGATTAACGTCTTTGCTTGAGGGTCGTTCTCCTTGGCCAGGCGCGCACCGATGAACGGCAGTAAGCGCTCTACTGAGCGCTGGTAAAGCCTGATCAAATCAATCACCTTGGGGGGGCTTATGGAATCCTCAAGGAGCAGCGTGTCGCCCCACACTTGAATGCGCTCCTCCGCTGTAAAATCCTGAAAGCATTCATTGAACCCCAGAATTCGATCCGCCTTGGTCAGCATAAAATAGACGGGCAAATGCCCCTTCAGAGCGCCATTGATCTCTGCAATACGATCCCTCAAAGACCGCGAGAGAGACTCCATAGCGCCCACATCCGCCTCGATCAAATCGGTCAAAGCGACCGTCAGAATAATCCCGTTGAGGGGATGGCGTGGTCGATGTGTCTTCAAAAGTCTCAGAAACGCTTTCCATTCAAGGGCGTCCAATGATTCGTGGCTGTCCTGAGTGGTATAGCGGCCGGCCGTATCGATGAGCACGGCTTCCTGGGTAAAGAACCAATCACAGTATCGGGTGCCACCCACCCCGGCGACCATCGTGTGACCAATTTGGTGCTTCAAGGGGTAATGGAGTCCCGACTGGAGCAGTGCCGTGGTTTTACCAGAGCCTGGCGCACCAATCAGGACATACCAGGACTGCTCAACCAGTCGTTTCTGTGGGCCACTTTTCCGAAACTGTAAGAGGGCCTCCTCAAAACGATGAGCCAAATGATCAACCCGTTGCTGCGCGGATTCTTCATCGTCAGTTCCGCCGAAGTCTTTTAGTAAGGCGCGTATGAAGGAATCGTCCTGATGGCCGGCCCTGATTTTTCGAAACAGCCACCAGCCTCCCCATGAGAGCACGACCAGAGCAATGGCGAGGAGCCTAAAGGCATTGTCATTGAGATGTAAGATTTGACCGAGGTTCAGGATGGGCGTCAGTAACCATTGCAGGCTGCCAAGCCCCATCACGCCAAGAAGTTCGATCAGCCATCCACGATAAACAGGTTTCATGATGAACTCAGTGGCTGCCCGCTGGAGGATGAGGGTTCTCGGACATCACTGTCGCCATCAGCGTCTCGGAGCGCTGTCCGAGCCGGGTCATGAGAACGATCATCACCAAACAAAGGGCTAATCCCGTCCATGAAAACAACACCCAGAAGGGTGTCGGACGCGACTTGGGAGACCCCATGACATGGCCGACTATTCCAGACGAAAGACCTTGAAGGCGGTCAACCGGAGGGAGTTCAAGGGCATGCTCGATCCTTTTTTTAAGCGGCTCAAGGGCCGCATCCCCATCATGGATGACCCCATATTTCCCGCGGAATCCCATCCTTAATAGGAGCAGGCTATATTCAAGCTGATGGCCATAAATCGTTGGCTGTTCTAGCCAAGCCTCGATCCAATCAAAGACACGCTCGCCGCCCCAAGACTCCTGGTGGAGCGTTTCCAAAAGACTGTTCTTAGCCCATGGACCATGAGCACCCCAGGGTGTTTGAAGAACAAATTCGTCAATGAATGCGGCCAAACAATATCGCGCCTCAGACTGGGTCTTGTCATCTAAGCCCATGGCCTTAAGGCCCATTTGGTAGTCTTCAAGACTCTTTAGACAATGATCCCGAAGTGACAGAGACCCAGGATCAGCCACCTCTCTTCGGAGACGGCTGGCAAGCTGAATAAGATCCTGAGCCCCTGCAGCGAGGGGGTTCGTCTTGTAGAGAACTCGAGGCCGAAGGGGGGTATAAGGAACGTATTCTTTAAGAGGATTCGGTACCGCAGGCGCAGGCACCACCAAACGACCACCTGGATTGGGTCGAATGACCGTTCTATCGGGATCCTTGAATTCAGTCTGGTCTTTGGGATCTTTCATATCCTAGCGTCAAAGAGTGTGCCATAGGTCCAGTCATCATGGTCTACCCGCGGCCCCATTCTTCTATCAGAATCAGAGACAAATTGTCACGTCCATCCCGAGTTTTGGCGAGCCTCATGATCTGACTGATTCGTTGCTCTGGCGATCCAGGTGCCTCCATCAGGGAAAGAATTTCATGGGGTTCCATCGCCTTGTGGATGCCATCGGTGGTCAAAAGATAACGATCACCGGGCTTAATATCAAACCAATGGGTATCCAGCATCAGGTCAGGGGTCGCCCCTACCGCCCGGGTAATGATGTTGGACGATGCCGTAGGCGGGGCTTCTCTATCATCATCGGTGATGGCCTTAGTAACCGATGCCAGCGAATGATCCTCGGTGAGTTGCCGCAAACTCCCGCCACGGCTCTGATAAAGACGGCTATCACCCGCCCAAAAGACGACACCCTGCTCTTCCTCGATCACCAAGGCGACGACGGTACTGCCCATCATGGCCCCTCTTTTTTCCATACGGGCATAGGCTTGTATCGTGCGGTTAGCCTCATGAAGAGCCCTCTGAATGGCGCCCAGCTTGGCTGCCCATGAGATCCCCTGGGGAAGCGCTGAGAGACTAGCGACCACCTTTTGGCTGGCAATATCCCCGGCAGTATGTCCCCCCATCCCGTCGGCGATCACCCAAAGACCTTTCGCCGGCTGCATTAAAGAGGCATCCTCATTGACCTCACGACCCCCGCTATCGGTCAACGATGAAGAATACCAACGTCGATCTGATGACTGATCGAGCGTGTCGGCAGCACCCAGGCCCCAAAGACTCCGTGCTGAGGACCCGACGGGAGTCGCTTGCCATCGATACCTAGAGAGCAGGGGACCGTCATCCTGCTCCAGCAGACGATGAAAGAAGCTTGGAGGCGGTAACCCTTCGAATGAGAGGCATTGCGGGGATACGCGCTGTGAACCCAGCGTCGACCAGAGACTACCCCCGGCAAAAAATGGCACAGCCTCCTCCCCCCAGCTCATCTCTATACCCAAAGAATGAGGGGATGAACTGACCAGCCGAATGATGCCACGCGGCGCCGACTCATTGGCATCCTTGGTCTCCTCAGAGAGGGCGCCATAAAGCGGCAGCGCACCATAATCCTCAATCATTTTTTCCCATTCTTTGAAGCTGGTTTGATCATCCAGAACTCTGAGGGCGATGACCTCCAGGCCTTCAAACCACTCCCTCATCGTGAACATCGCCATTAAAGGCCTCTCAAGGTCATCGATGGGAACGGCAAACGTCATCGGATAATAACGCCCGACACGGTCGACACTGGGCAGGATGACACCGGCCCAAGGTGTTTTTGTGAGGGTGCCTCGATCCAAAATAAAACGCCAGATAGGACTTTGGAGATACGCCTCAAGCCACCCATCTTGAAGCACGTCTCGACTCCCTTTCATAGCCGACTGCAACCAGGCATCCCAACCACTGATAAACGCCGAAGAGAGGTTCCGGTCAACATAATCCCCTCGTTGTGGGGATTTTCCAAAAAAACCAAGTCGTCTATTCATCGTGTCGATGGAGATTCTGGATGGCGAGAGTCCGCCGACAATTTAGACTTAAGCGCCCGAAGGCCCTGATGATCGGGATTCGCATTGAGGCCATCATTCACCTTCTCAAGACTTGACGCCGAATCCCCATGTTCAAAGGCAGCCCAGGCCTCTTGCTCCTCAATATCGGCGATCCTATTGAGGCCCAGAGTCGCTGTGTTATTACAAGGATCTAACTTTAAAACCTCCTGATAAGCCAGCAAGGCATTACTGGCCGGGGGTGAAGTGTAATAACCGATATCCATATGAACCGCTGCCACCTCTAAAAGGTCTTTCATTCGAGCGGCCTCATCAGCGGTAAGAGCCGGTGAGCGGCAAATGGCCTCCTCCAGGCGGAAATCATGAAAACCAATGCCGGCCATGATGGATATCACCAGAAGAACTTTGAGAAGATTCGGCCCAAACAGTGCCAACGGCTCAAGACCCTTCAATAGCTCATCCACCTGCTGGGTTCTGGCGTCACGCGAAAAGGCCAAGCCTTTGAGGAGACTCTTCCACTGGCGACCGGTTAAGGCGGCTGGCTCCTTGGGGGTCAGACCCGATTTAAAGGCCTCCTTGGCGGAGGCTCGGGCGAAGGGGTGGCGCCCCGTGAGGAGCTCGTAGATCACACAGGCTAAGCCATAGACGTCGTCCCTCGGATCCGGCGGCAAATGTGTCGCCGGATGTCCCTCCAATCGATCCAGCATCTCAAGGCTGGCATAGGCCGGCGTCAGCGCAGAGAGATCTTGTGGGTTAAACACCGTTAATTGCTGCTCCGCCGTCGCCGTACTGGCAATCGACGCGATCCCAAAATCGAGAATCTTGACGTCGCCTTGGTCACTGACAAAGACATTGGCTGGCTTAAAATCAAGGTGAATAATGTGATTTTTGTGTGCATAACTCAAGGCATGAGCCATCCCTTGGATCATCGGCAAAGCGGCTTTCAAAGGCATGCCTTGTGGATACGTGCTCTCTAAAAGAGCCGCCAGCGTGTTTCCCTCGAGGTACTGCATCGTGATGAAGACAATGCCAAGATCGTCATCTCGACTGAAGTTCATCATGCCGACAATGTTTGGGTGCGACAGTTTCTGTGCCTTACGAAACTCTCGTTGCAAGGCCATCAGGACCTGCTGGTTATCCCGATATTCAGGCCTCAAGATCTTGATGGCGACATAAGGCTCTCGATCCTTCATCTCCTCCATGAGAAGATCGCGGGCCTTAAAAACAACCCCCATTCCGCCCGTTCCAAGCTCGGATTCAAGGCGATATTGTCCCTTCAGAATCAGCCCCTCTCGCAACCGAATCGGCACCGGCTCTGGATTTTTGGACCCTTTAACGGGTTCCTTAGAGGCGCCAGCAGGAGCAACATCCATGGCGAGGGCTCTCTGGGCTTCATCGACCCTTGGGGGTTCTGACGGGGGTTGCTGAAGGGACGTAGAGTCGGGATCCAAAGCGCGGGGCGATGAGACGGCTTGTTGCATCGCCGAAACCAGATGTCGCTCAATCTGAACAGGCAATCGACCGGCCGCCAATTCAGATCCGATAAAAGATACCAACGCTTCCATCTGGCAACCGTCCGAGACGACGTGTGTGCTCAAGCTTTCTGCCAGCTGACCGAGCGTCAAGCCTCCGGAATAAAAAGCCTCAAAGGCCTCGGTCACAACCGCCATCCTATCGCTCATGGCGTTCTCAAGGGGTGGTCCGGGGATGGGTTCACAAAACCCTGATTCTGTATCCGCATCATAGGCGGGGCTTAAAAATAAACGGGCTCCCTTCATGACCCGCATATTGGAGTGGCGCATAGGAAGGGGTTTGATTGAATCCTAAACGAGCCGCTGCCTGAGCCACTTCGACGCTGACCACCCGATAGATTTCATAGTCCTCAAGCAGGCCCTGATTGCTTCGAAGCAGCTTCAAAAAGGAATGAGCGAAGACGGAATGTCCATCGCCGCCGTTATCAAGGACCGGTTTGACGTCGCCTGAAGTCAGGACCGTACGCCCCTTCTTGGTCGCCATCACCTTCAACCATTTTTCCTTTTTATCCGCATCGAGTTCTGAGGGGAGTTTGGCGACCGCCGCACCGCTCATCGCCCCCGAATAACAACTGTCGGAGACAACGATAATGTGCCGCGCCGGCATAATGCTCATCAAATCCGTGATCGCTTTACTGGGAATCCAGTTGGCGGTGTTACCGACCTCCGCATCGACTGGTAACCAGTAGGCCTCCCGCGTTTTGCTGTCGATCTCACCATGCCCCGCGTAGTAAATCAGAAAACTATCATTCTCAGCCATCCTAGCCTGCATTTCATTGAAGGCCGTCATGATGTCGTGGCGATTGCCGTTTTGAATCACCCGAGTGGTAAAGCCGTATCGCTCTCGAAGAACCACTTCGACACTCTTGACATCATTGATGGGCGTGGTCAGGTGGGGATAACGGGCATAATCATTGTTGCCGATGATCAATGCAAAGAAATGCCCAAGATCGATCCCTTCGGATGATAGATTGGGCACCAAGGGAGCTTCTTGCACTGAAGCGCCGATTGCTTCTGGACCGCCCCCTTTAAGGAGCGCGAAACGGACTTCAGCCTGCACTCCTTTTTGATCCTCTGCCTTAATG